>PKDD01000003.1 GCA_002862465.1 Haliea sp. | reverse complement strand
TCAGGACGGAAGGCCTCTGGCCAACGGATGATCATCGGCACCTTGATCCCTGAATCAAATAACTCCCGCTTGCCGCGCGGCAATCCGTCGCCGTGGTCCGTTGTCCAAATCACTATCGTAGAATCGGTCAGACCAGCTGTCTGCAATTGTCCGAGAATAACACCAACTTCAGCGTCCATAGTGGCAATATTGTCGTAGTGCCGCGCCATATCAGTGCGCACTGTCTTTGTGTCGGGGTAGTATGGCGGCACCACGATATCCTGAGGTTTTATCGTCTTGGGAATGGGCTGATCCTGCATATACCAGCGCATCACTTGCAGCGTAAAATGCATGATACTTTCGGGCATATTACCCAAAGGTAAAAAGACGCCACTTTCATGGGTGACCGGAAAGCTGATAAAGCCGAAAAAAGGTTGCCCCTGTTCCCGCTTAGTCCAGTCCGATACCACGCCGCCTTCAAGGTCCCAAATAGTGGTTGGCCCGCTGCCTGCAAGAGAGCCACTGAACTGATAATCCAATTTATTATCGGTGTAGGTGTAATAACCTGCCGAGCGCAATAATTCCGGATAGGCCTTGGCATTTTCTGGCGGCACTGAGTAGTAACTGCCCTCCGGTCGACTGCCACTGCGCATGTGCTGTGTGCCAGTGGAAATCTGGTGCATGCCGAGTATGTGCGCGGCGCGACTGGGGGCACAAACCCCTGCTGTGGCAAACGTATTTGTATAGCGCACACCCTGAGCGGCGAGCGCATCGAGGTTTGGCGTGACCGCCACGCTGTCCCCAAACGCTCCTACCCTGGCACTCATGTCCTCTGCCATCAGCAAAAGGATATTCGGCCTCAATGGCGTCTGTGTGTTGGCGATGGGAGCCAGCAGAAAGACAGCCGTGCAGGCCAACCACTTGCCGACTCGCATCAGTAATACTCCAAAAAAATGGGTGATGTCCAAGCCCGCGGTGCGGCGACCGACAGACAATTGTCGTCAGGCCTAGCAGACTCTCCAATACAATAATTGCGCTTGACACAAACGCCCTGCGCATCATATTCGCAGCCAAAAGGATCGCCGCCAATTAACGGTTCTGGTTCTTGTATAATCCGCGCATAGTAAAGTGCATTTCGCGCGCCGGCGCCATATTCAGCGTCTTCAAACTCCATCACACAGCCACTGCCATCAGCGGCGCACTCTTTGACTAGCCAAGGATCCTCTATCAGCGGCGCAATAGATTCATTTGGCCTAACCTGTGGCCTAATACGAACGATTTCTATACGTGAAATTACTTTGCGGCGGTCACCGCCCGGCCAATAGCATTCTCCGCCGCATAACGTTTGCACGCGATGGGCGCCGAGCGCGGCGACGGCATAATCAGGACAGCCAGGCTGCTGTTCGAAAGCGCCCAGCGCGCGGACACGAAAGCGCGGCGTGTCGCTTAGCATCACCTCACTGCCCATTGGTACTGTGCCATCGGGACCATTGAGCAAGTCAAACCAGACCAACATTCGGTCGCCTGAGGTTGCGTAAACATTGCGATTGCTTAGCGCATCCCAAATAGCATCGCGATTGCGGCCCTGCGTATGTGCAGCCACCAGGCCTCCAGTGTAAAAAAAACTGCCTGACTCCTTATCCGGCCTATAAAAATCCGTCAAACCGCTTTCTCGACCCAAATTTTTACTGTCGGTGTAAAGCAACCGATCTGTTTCCTTGTAACTGCTGCCGGGACGTCCCTGATGTCCGTCGCTGGAGCCAACAAGACCAAACCGCGCACGCTTGGGCGAGCCATCCTCATCAAAACCCAGTGCAAGACTATACTGCGCGGACATGCGTGGCACATACATAGAGGCGGGCTGGAAGGTATTTTGCAGTTGTCCGCAACCTGCCCAGTCATCCAGTGTGGCCTGCGGAAAAAGTGTGCGTCCTTTTTGACCTGACTTTTTCACAAAGTCTGCGCGGGCCTGCTCAACTTTTTGCACACACTCCGGAGATTCCGCATCATCACAGCTTGCTTGCGCTAGCACTCCCGCCCGCTGGCAGCAGGGCGTAAAATTGGCAGTCGAGTCCGGGCAGATATCATCACTCGCACTGCTTGGGTCAAAGCGTCGAAAATCTTCGAACACTTCTGAACTGCCATGACCCGAGTATATCTCCAACAGGTTTTCATAGCGTCGCTCGTACTGATCCATCTGGTCACGAAAATCAGCCGTGGAGGGATTCGTCGTACCCCAAGCAAGACCATGAGGGATAACCATACTATCGAACCCCCATTCATCTAACTTCCGATAAAGATCGCGCGGCGTCAGTGCAACTTCTCGACAGTCTGCCGGTAGCTCGTTTGCTGGCACCCCCTCAGGGCAGACAGGCGTTTGATTAGATTCCTGTATAAAACGTCCCAGATCTGAAGCAGCCTGAACGCCATCCGTTAGGCTAAACAACCCCAAGAGTACAGAGGGTACTTTTCCCAACACATAGCTTGGCGCAGCCGCAATGGGCCGCGTCGGAGTCTGCCCCTCCTCCCATGCTCGAAAGATGACGTTCTTGTGTCCGTAGTGACTGGGTGCATCGTCCCGCTCGCCGTTAGACCACTCCCAGCCGACAAAGGAAACAACATCGGGATTCATTGGGTTGCCAGCGGCGTGATTGCACTCACGTATCGATTTTAACGTGTCAGCCCAAGCGCGCGGCGTAAGACCCTCCGCATGATCATTAACACTCCAAAAATCCAGCGCAGAACAATAGCGCGCAAAATCACAAGCGTCCGCCGGCGTAACAATCCCGCCACCCTTCACCGCTTTAGTGTTAAACACATAAGCATCGATAGAATAATTTGTGTGACTGTGAAGGTCCCCAAACAGTACCTGAGGTGTATCATAGCGCTCTGTCCTCATCTGTTGTTCGGCAAAAATATTATCGGACTGCTCACTCACAGACGAATGCTGTAGACGTGGCCCGCCAGTCACTGGCGCCGCCTGCCAGTCACTCCCTAACCAACCTTGCCCAATACTATAAAACCACACAAGCCCAGTGCACAGAAGCAAAAATAGACCCAGCAGAATTTTTTTTAGCATCACAGCGCTCACAAATTAAGTTCGCAACCAGCCTACAAATCGCCGCGCAAGCCAGACCAATGCTAGCAAGGAAAAAACACAGCCAAAGAATACATAATAAAATTGTACGGGAATCCAGCGATGTGTCGATTGCAGTTTACCCGGCATGCTCTCGATCAACCTGTGAAGTGACCGATAAGCCGAGGCAGCCTCTGCATCCAAATGATCGACATCAATCGGCGAGGACTCCCGTGGGTCGGATTGCATATCGAAGAAGTTGCCGTCCTGATACAGCTTCCAACGTCGATCAAACGCATAACGGGCCGGAACAGCGGAGGGCCAACGAGGCTCATAGTGTACGAAGAGCTCAGTGCGCTGCAACTCGCGCTGACCCGAAAGCACGGGCAGTAGGCTGTCGCCGTCTCCAGGATAGTCCTCAGGTAATGGCAAGCCCGCCAGTGCGGCCAGCGTCGGAAAAACATCATTGAGACTCACCAAGCTGTCGCTACTAGCACCACTTTTCACCAAACTGGGCCCCCACACGATGAATGGCACTCGCGACCCTGCATCAATCGTAGCGCCCTTACCTCCGCGCACCTCTATACTGTGCTGCAGGCTGACGATGTCGCGTCCTGTGCCATTATCACCGATATAGAAAATGATAGTTCTATCTGCAAGTCCCGATTCGGTTACCTTATCAATTACCTTGCCGACAAGTTTGTCCATGTAAGTCATCATTGCAGCGAACTTCTGTTGGTCGCTAGCCGACTCATCGAGCATATCTGGCGTTGTGACCCAAGGATCGTGCACTAGTACCATTGGGTAATAAATGAAGAACGGAGATTCTCTATGCGTGTCGATATATTCCAGTACATACTCATTGAGTACGTCAGGGCCGAATACAGAGGGATCATACTGCCGTAACTGCCCATTCTGATTAAGACGCGGCGCCCAGTAACGCGGACCCCTTTCTGCTCTCTTCAATTGCCAGACAAGATATTCATCAAAACCCGCACTTAATGGCAGCGCGCCCTGCAAATTTTCGAAGAGGTTGTTATACAACTGCCACTTACCAGCGACCACAGTGTCGTAACCGCCACTCTTAAGTATGTTTGCAAACGTAGTCTGCGTGGGATCAAGGTAACCAAAGTGATTGTAATTGCGAAAATTATACTGCCCTGTCATGATTTTCACCCTTGATGGCGTGCACAAAGGCTGGGCATGAGCGTAATCAAAGCGCATACCCTCAGCGGCCATAGCATCTAAACGCGGTGTTTGATAAGACTCACCCCCGAAAGCACCAACGGTTTCTGCACCAATATCATCACTGAGGATTAGAATAATGTTAGGGGGCCTTTCACTAGCATGGGCGACACTGCTTGCGGCTATGGAAAGCAAAATGGCAACCATCGCAATAACGTAGAAGAGGAAGTGCCTGTGCAGTAAGTATTGGCTTATACGACAAGTTACGATATCGATAAACTGGCAATATCTGGTCCAATGAGTCGTCACGACTCTGCGCCATCTTTACCGCAGTATGGATTCAGCGCAATTGCAAACCGCTGCATGATTTGATTCACTTGTTCCAGAAGGCAGATGCGCGGAGCACTAAGCCGCTCTGGTATCCAACACAAATGTTGACGGCCGACATGATGACAAATTTGATAGGCGCTTGGAGTATTATGTAAGCTTAATTTAAAAACCATACTTTTGACCATAGATGCTCAAAAACTCAATTTACGCTCGATGTTATATCAGAAGTGTAGACAACATTATATATCTCGGGAAAACGTTGGATATGTTAATGAATTTTAAGATTCAAGGACTTCAATAATTAGCTTATCCTAGTCTAAAATATCAACAAAAAGTAATCTCTGGAGAAGCCGACAATGAACATCAAAAAATCGACAACAATAGCTTCATTGGTCGTGGCCGCTCTCTCATCTATCATGCATCTAGGCGCAAGGGCGCAAGACAACCAGAAACTGCAACTCGAAGAAGTTATCGTCACCGCCACTAAACGCTCATCAAACTTACAAGACGTTCCCATTGCTGTTACGGCGTTGTCCGGCAAAGATCTCACTAATGCGCTGATAGGCAGTTCCGAAGACTTGATTCAGTTGGTACCCTCATTGAACCTCAACAAAGGTGCCAACCCCAGACAAACCTCTTTCAGTATTCGCGGTATAGGCACGGTGTCTTTCAGTTCGGCAATCGAACCTAGCATTTCAACGATGTTGGATGGTGTGGTCATGGGTCAAACGGGAATGGCATTCACCCAGTTGGTGGACATGCAGCGGGTAGAAGTCTTGCGCGGTCCCCAGGGTACGCTATTTGGTAAAAATGCATCTGCGGGCGTTGTGCAATTCATTACGCGAGATCCAACAGAAGAATTTGAAGCCGTAGTGCGCGGTTATGCCACTGAAGATAACGAGTACCGGTCCAGTTTTACGGTTTCAGATGGCCTCACAGACAACCTTGCGGGCCGCTTAACCGGTTACTACAACCGCGACGAGGGCTGGCTTGAAAACGTCTATGACGGTAAAAAAGTCAACGATTCCGATGACTGGGGTCTGCGAGGGAAATTGCTGTGGAATGCCACAGAACAATTACAATTCAAATGGATCAGCGACTACAGCGATAGAAACTCCACCTGTTGTAACATTGCTTTACAGTCCTTAGATCCCTACCCTGCGCAACCACCGAATAATCAGGAGCGGGTTGATGAGATTTTAGATCAACTGGCCCCCGTAGTGCCTAGCGATAAGAACAAAAAGGTAAATCTTAATGGCGATCTTACAAGAGACATAAATGCCTCTGGACACTCGTTAGAGGTAAATTGGGACCTAGGCTCTCATACTCTTACCTCCATCAGTGCTTACCGAGAGTGGTCGCAAAACGCGCGCGGCGACAATGACCAACTGCCAGTGGATGTATTGGGATTCATCCAAGGCGGAAAATCTAAGCAAGATCAGTTCTCGCAAGAACTGCGCCTGACCTCCCCCGCCGATCAACTTATATCCTATGTAGCGGGCCTGTATTATTTCGATCAGACCGTTGACCGTAAATTTGACCGATCCTTCGATCTCAGCGGTACCGATCGAACCGAAGCAATAGCTGATTTCTCGGTTAAATCACTTAACTATGCTGCCTTCGGTGAAGCCGTCACGCGCCTCAGTGAACGCTGGCGACTGGTCACTGGCTTGCGCTGGACGCACGATGATCTTAAGTTTAATTTTGAACGCGTTGGCGCCACATTGGGAGCCAATTCCCAGCCCTACTTCGAGCGGGATACCAATGAAAGTGAGTGGACCGGTAAAATCGCGTTGGAATGGAACGCCACTGATGACGCAATGACATACGCTAGCTATTCGCAGGGCTATAAAGGGCCTGCCTTCAATGTTGGCTTCGGTTCTACACCGGCAAATACTGATCCGGTCGACCCTGAAACGAGTAAGGCGTTTGAACTTGGTCTCAAGTCCACTTGGTTTGAAAATCGTCTCATAATGAACGTGGCTATATTCCATACCACTTTCGATGACTTTCAAGCTACCGCCTCGGAATTTACGCCTAATCTAGACGAGAACGGCAATTCAGTTGATGACAACGACGATGGATTTCCTGATGGTACATTCAGTTTTATCCTTGCAAACGTCGGCCAAGTAGAGACCAAGGGTGTTGAGATAGACTTCACCGCTCTGCCCATGGAAAATCTGACATTGTCCGGGGGCGCGGCCTATGTGGACGCCCAGATCAAAAAATTTGACGGCGCAGGCTGCTCATTTGGCCAGTCCTTTCGGGGGGTTGGATATAACAACCAAACCACCTGTGGCGATCAACCGGCAACACAGGATTTACGTGGTGGCGTCTTACCGGCTACGCCAGAATGGAAGTTTACAATGGCCGCGAGTTATTTAGTCCCATTATCATCCATGCCTTTTGACCTTGAAATAAACGGAAATTACCGCTTTCAGGACAAAGTTCAGTTTTCCATTAGCCAGGATATTTATGAGACCCAAGACAGCTTCGGGGTTCTCGACCTATCCTTGGCTGCATTAGATCATTCTGACCATTATACGGTGACTCTATTCACCAAGAATGTCTTCAACGAGTGGTTTTTAAACAATATTACCGCTTTGCCCAGCAACTTCACACCAAATGGCTATGGTCATCAGGTGCCACGTTACGCTGAGAGAACTTTCGGTATTGAAGCGCGTTATCGATGGTAGCGGATCGATCAAGTTTCGTCGTCATGGGGTAGAACTCATAACCACATCATCAACTTTTCGATTCCCCTTATCAACGGCCCGTGATACCACGGCACCTCGGGGTCTGTGTCCGGCACGCGATATTCAACACGCAAAGCTTGCAAGCGCTGCCGCAGGTCGTCGGTGAGAGCGGCATACCCCTGCTTGCCATATAGATTCACCTGATCTTGTGGATCAGTCACCAAATCAAACAATTCCCACTCATCATTCTGGTAGTAATAAACCAGTTTATAGCGCTCGGTGCGCACCCCGTAGTGACGCGCGACCCCGTGAAAGCCTGGGTTTTCATAAAAGTGATAGTATAAATCTCTGCTCCAAGGTGCAGCCTCTTCCTCAAACAGCGGCAACAGGCTTACCCCATGCATCGGTTTTTTGGGTTTTACGCCGGCAGCGGCAAGAAGCGTGGGCGCAAAATCGATATTCTGTACCAGAGCATCCGACGCTGTACCTGGCTTGATATGCCCACGCCACTCTATCAATAGCGGCACCTGAGAAGACACCTCGTCCATCCAGCGCTTGTCGAACCAGCCATTTTCACCGAGGAAAAACCCTTGGTCTGAACTGTAGAGGACGATAGTGTCCTCCATTAAGCTATTGGCCTCTAGGTAATCCAGCAGCCGACCAATCTGCCGGTCCATGCTTTTCACTGAGGCCGCATAAGTTTTCGCATAACGCTGATACTTCCAACGCACGTCATCCTGTACTGTCAAATCTAATGCTCGATACTGTCGATTGCCCTCTGCAAATGCACTCTTCCATAGCGCCTCTTGCTCCGGTGTCAGCGTATTACCCATACTCAATTTGACATCTTGATCAGTCATATAATCGGCTATTCGCATACGAGATTGTCGTCGGGCCTCGTTGAATTCATCCACATTTCGGAACAGAGATTCCGGCTCCTTGACTCTATAGCCCTCATCCCATTCGCGCAGTTCCTGTGGACCCGGCAGCCAATCGCGGTGAGGAGTCTTATGGTTGTATAGCAGAAAAAACGGCCTATCTTCCTCTTTTGCCTGTTCCAGCCAAGCAAGCGTCTTATCCGTCACTAAGTCCGCGACATAACCTGTCGTCTCTACGACACCATTCGGGCCTCTAAAGGATGGATTATAATAAGTGCCCTGCTCGAACACATTGTCGATGACCTCCCAATAATCAAAGCCCACTGGATCACTGTACAAGTGCCATTTACCGATGACAGCAGTTTGATAACCTGCTTCCTGCAACAGACTAGATAGGGTTTGCTGCTCGCCGTCAAAGGGAGCAGACCATTCATTACTGTAGAATCCGTTCGCATGACTATGCAGACCGGTGAGTAACGTTGCTCGACTGGGACCGCAGATCGCATTCCCGACATACGCGCGATCAAAACGGATGCCGCCCGCTGCAATACGGTCAATATTCGGAGTCTGCACTATGCTGTCACCATAGGCACTGACGGCACCAATGGCGTGGTCGTCTGAGAAAATGAACACAATATTTGGCCGCCCAAGGGCAACTGCACCCGTACTAAAAATCAGCGATAACATTGCCGCAATCAGCAGGCCTGTTTGGTTGCCGTTGAACTTAAACATAGTCACGTCCCCATTATTTTTGCTTAGTGATCCCCAGCTTCATCCACAAAGAGAATCTGTTTGGCAGTGACAGGCGTGGTCAAAGTCTGCCGTCCCGTTCGTCTATAGGCACCATGAATATAAGCTTTTGAGAACCCCATGTCATAGACTACCATGGCACTGATCCTATCATTCCTTCGAAGTAGCCAACTGGCTGCTGCTGAATAGACATCATACTAAACAAGTTTAGTCCGTCATAGCAGGACAAGATATTGTGCCCTTAGCCGTGAGTGCTTTTCAGCGCCTGCGCTGCTACCATTAGCCTTTAGTCAGAAATATAATTAAAGAAGACTAGACGAATGCAAAAATCCTCAACGCTAATTAACAAGACCGCTGCGCTTAGACCACTGGGGGGTATTCACCATCTAGCGTTGCGCTGCCGCGATGCCGAACAAACGCGCTGGTTCTATGAAGATATCCTTGGACTCACACTAGCGGCGGCATTGTCGCTCGAAAACTCGCCAGGTACAGAAAAAAAACGTCCGTTCTTGCATCTTTTTTTAGAGCTTGAGGACGGTAATTATATTGCATTTTTTGACGAACCCGGCAACGCTAAACCAGACCACTTTGAGCTAAAGGACAGTTTTGATATTCATATCGCATTTGAAACCGACAGTGCTGATTCCATGCTTGCATGGAAAGACAAAATCAGTGCGGCAGGAGATTTCATATTTGGCCCTATCGACCACGATTTTGTTGAATCCGTCTACTTCTTCGATCCGAACGGCTACGCTTTAGAGATTACGCACAAAACTAGTAAGCACGATGCAGTACTACTAGAAGAAAGAAGCAATGCGCAGCAGCAAATTATCGAGTGGAGCGCGCGCACACGAGCGCAGAAAATTGAAATCTTTGGCGCTGATGCGATTGATTCGCGCTGCAGCGGATTAGTCGCGTCAAACATCCATACGCAACAACCACGATCAAAGAAAACCTAATGTTTGTAGATGCTGACAAGGGTATCGATAGGACACCTTATCTACTGCTTTTCAACGAAAAGCCCACAGGTTTTAAGGATGTCTACGGGGGCGTTGATCATGTTGTGCTGCGTTCACACCTTATGCGACCAACGGCGTCGCAATCAAAAACCGTTATCATTTTTATGCATCCGGTTGGCGGCGGCGAGTATCTACCCCTGCCGATGGCGCTTGCCAAAGCAGGGCACCATATTATTTATTGTCAAAGCCGCTACCCCAATAACGATACCGCACTCATCATGGAGAAAGTCGTACTGGATATGAGCGAATGCATCAGGGATGCAAAGGAACGACTGGGCTACGATAAAGTGATTCTTGGTGGCTGGAGTGGCGGCGGCTCACTGGCGTTATTTTATCAGCGCCAAGCCGAGCACGCCACGGTGACGTGCACTCCTGCGGGTGATCCCCCGAATTTACAGGAAGCGAACTTGATTCCTGCCGACGGCATAATGCTGCTAGCCGCTCACGTCAGCCGCGCACTAACATTGACCGAATGGATGGACGCCTCTATTCTGGATGAGTCTAATCCCAACATCCGAGACCCTGAGCTCGACCTATATAATCCGGAAAACCGCAATCAGCCTCCTTACAGTGATGAATTTCAAAAGCGTTATCAGGCTGCCCAAATTGCACGCAACCAACGCATCACGGCCTGGGTTAAGATAAAGTTGGCCGCGTTACGAGCACAGGACAAACCGAATGAAGAATTTGCGTTTATCGTTCACGGCACAATGGCCGCACCCGTGTGGCTAGACAATACGATCGACCCGAACGGGCGTAAGCCTAACACCTGTTTTCTGGGTGATCCAAAAGTCGTGAACAACAGTCCAATCGGTCTAGCGCGATTCACTACATTGCGCAGTTGGCTGTCTCAATGGAGTTATGATGAATCCAATGCTAATGGCATTACTGATGCCGCTAACATGAATCTGCCGACACTCATCATCAATAACGCTGCCGATGATGCCTGCACACCAAGCCACGCAAAAAGGTTGTTTGAGGCGGTTGCTAATGACAACAAGGTCTACGTTGAAATCGCTGGCGCCACCCATTATTACATCGGCCAACGTGAACAGCTCCGCCAAGCAGAACACGCCTGCACCTCATGGTTACGGACACAAGGCTTGACGGACGTATGACTGTGCATTTGGATACAGTGCAGAAAATTATTTTTCACCAAAACTACTAGGAGCCTGCATAAATGGAGCTACATCGAACTCTGCGGCTTGCTGCAATCCTAAGCCTTGCAACACCCACTCTGGCAGCAATACCAAGTCCAATCGAAGTCGCAGAAATTAGCACCGTGCCTCCTCCGTTCTCTCGAACAGAAGAGCGCGAACCGTGTGCTAGTTACGCCGTTGAGCGTCGACCGCATTTTGGCGATATGCACGTCCACACGGCGTGGTCTTTTGATGCGAGTAGCCAAGACACACGCAATACACCGGCTGACGCTTACCGGTTTGCGCAAGGTTACCCACTGGGTATTCAACCCTATGATGAGAATGGCGAACCTACACGCACTATTCAGCTAGATCGCCCTCTGGATTTCACCGCTGTCACCGATCACTCGGAATTCATGGGTGAAATGCGCATGTGCTCGACAGAGGGCCTGCCCGGATACTGGCACCCCGTATGCATAGCACATAGACACGTGCCCAGACTTTCCTTTTTAACCTTCGCCACACTGGGAATGGCCTACAAGACGCGCTGGGGTCTATGTGGCGACGACAACGATATTTGCTTTGCGCAGGCCGCCAACACCTGGCAGGACATCCAAAGGGATACCGAGGATGCCTATGATCGAAGCAGCGATTGCAGCTTTACCAGCTTTGTAGGCTATGAGTGGACAGCTAGTGGCGGCACCGGGCAGAACCTCCATCATAATGTCGTTTTTCGCAACGAACACGTCCCCAATCGAGCCATGAGTTGGATAGAGACGCCGTCGCAGGTACAGCTGTGGGATTATTTAGATGAAGAATGTATTTTAGGAAAGCCCGGCTGTGACGCCGTAGTAATACCGCACAATTCAAATATCTCGGCGGGACTGATGTTTGAAACTGCTCGCATTACCAACGCCGACATTCCAGCAGACCCAGTGACCGCTCAGGAAGCAGCCCGCAGGGCGCGCTGGAATACTCTTTTTGAAGTGATGCAGCACAAGGGATCTTCGGAGTGTGACAGCCGCCTACCAGTCTGGTCGGAAGACGAGTACTGCAATTTCGAAAAGATGGGCTATGACAGCTTTGGCGGCAAAAATACCGGCCACACTCGGTTCGCTATGCTGGAGTTTCTGAGTCCCGTGCTCGGTGAGGACATAATTCCAGTTACAACGCCACCCTCTGAGACTAATTTCATGCGCTATGCCTTAAAAAAAGGTCTACAACAGCAGGATGAGTTGGGGGTCAATGGCTTTAAATTTGGTCTGATCTCAAGTACTGATACACATATCGCCGCGCCGGGACTTACCATGGAGAAAAATCATCCAGGCCATGGCGGCGCTGGCATGGGCGCCCGAGATGGCGTCCCGGTTGGACTCCCCGATGAGCTTGAATATGGCCCTGGAGGCCTTGCCGTATTGTATGCCGAAGAAAACAGCCGCGATGCATTATTTGCAGCCATGCAGCGGCGTGAGGCATATGCCACCAGCGGCACACGACCCATATTACGTTTCTTTGGCGGGTGGAATTATCCAGAAAACCTCTGTGCGTTGGATGACATGGTCACACAGGGTTATGCCGGTGGCGTGCCTATGGGTGGGGACCTACCAGCCGTCGCTTCCGCTGACACCTCTCCCCGATTCATAGTCTCAGCCAGTATGGACAATGGCACGCCTGAATATCCGGGCAGCCCATTGCAGCGCATTCAGCTGATTAAGGGTTGGCATGAGGATGGAGAACTGCATGAAAAAGTAATCGGCGTTGCGGGGAGTGATAACACTGCCACTGTCAATATTAATACCTGCGAACCGACAGGAAGTGGACACAGTCAACTCTGCAATGTGTGGCAGGACAATGACTTTAATCCTGAAGCGCCAGCTTTTTATTATACCCGTGTGCTAGAAAACCCCAGCTGTCGCTGGAGTCAACGCATCTGTGCCAATGCCGGCGTGCGCTGCGACAATCCACAAAGTATTCCCGAAGGAATGGAGAACTGCTGTGCGCCAGAACACCAAAAAGTTATTCAAGAGCGCGCGTGGAGCTCTCCGATCTGGTATACGCCACCCGAGTGATCAACGCACATAACGCATTATTCGGATACAATGTTTAGAGCCAAAGCGCTCAGGCTTGAATGTATCCGTAGACCGAGTAACATCATGACCGCGTTAACACTATCAATCGACAATGAAAATAACGGGGTAAAACCCAAGGAGCCAACAATGATATTACTAACTCGATTTAGCCCTGCCTTAACATTGTTTCTTTGCCTGCCGATGGCAGGTGCCCTAGCGCAATCCGTGGGTAACGTCGTAGGAGAACGGGTAACTTATGATGGTGGTGTGGTTCGCGTCTGTGGCGAGGGTGGTGGCCTTAATCCTTGCCTAGACGCCAACGGACAAACCTATGCCCAAGAGGTAAAAGGACCTAGTATGGACAGTGAATCTGAAGATCAACTTATGGCCGAGGCGGCGCGCATTAGAGCAGAATCTCCAGAGCAGTTACAGCAGACCATTGGCGAAATGGAAAAGGGCTACAACCCTGATGTGCACGCCACAGAAGGCCTACCACACTAATCATGGGAAACGAAATTGCCTGCCAAAGCTGCGACCTGTTGGTGAGCGTGGCTGCTACAAAGCATGGCGAAAGTGCCTCCTGTCCGCGCTGCGGTTGCTTCCTAACCAAACGACACGATGACGCTCTGCGGCGTGTGCTTGCATTCGCTAGTATTGGCCTAATGTTCCTTGTTTTCGCCAGTAGTTATCCTTTTCTTTCCTTGTCCAGCAGCGGTGTAGAAAGCGCTATAACACTTATTCAGGCCCCCTTTGCGCTGTGGTCTAAAGGTATGCCGGAGGTCGCGGTGCTGGTGACCGCTTTCATTATCGTTATTCCAGCAACAGTGTTGATGATGATGCTGACACTGTGCATTCTTATAAACCGTGGACGCTACCATTCATCACTGCTACCGCTCGCGAAAGGTATTTTCATGGGCCAGAAGTGGTCTATGGTAGAGGTGTTTTTAATTGCTGTAATTGTTGCGATGGTAAAAATTGCTGCGATGGCGACAGTGACGATTGGCATTTCCTTCTGGGCTTATGCCGCTTTTGCAATCTGTTTCACTCTAGCAACCTCTAATCTTGATCGCTATCAATGCTGGCAAAAAATTGAGCTACTGGCAATAAAATGAATGCGGCACCCGATACAGCTGCCCACCGGAATCTGGCCGCATGTCATACATGCTTCAAGTTGGTTCCCGCCACTATGACTCAGTGTCCACGCTGCGGATCAACAATGCATCTTAGGAAGAATGACAGCATTCAACGCACGTTGGCACTGCTGGTCACGGCTTCGTTACTTTACATCCCGGCCAATCTATATCCCGTTATGTATACCGATGCTCTGGGCTCCAATGAAGCTAGCACTATAATGGGCGGCGTTGTGCTGTTGATTAATCTGGGTTCAGCGCCAGTGGCACTTGTTATTTTTGTATTCAGCGTGATGGTTCCATCTGCTAAGTTAATGGCACTGTTTTACCTTGTTTGGACGGTAGAGCGGCATTCTGCTCTTGACCCCCGTCAACGATCAAGACTTTTTCGCATCGTTGAATTTATCGGCAAGTGGTCTATGGTAGATATCTTTGTAGTGACTATACTGGTTGCCCTCGTGCAACTTGGTGGCCTACTGGTTATCCTGCCGGGTGTTGCGGCCATATCATTTGCCGGCGTCGTTGTCATTACGATAATTGCAGCCGAAAGTTTCGACTCCCGCCTTATTTGGGACAACATGGAAGATAAAGACAGTGTCAACTGAACAGGCAACAATCAACCGGCGAGGCAGAATTTCAGGCATCTGGTTTATACCCTTACTGGCTTTCGTTCTGGGCGCATATATGGTTTTTCATAATTGGATGAGCCAAGGCCCAAACATTGAGATCGAGTTCAAAACCGCTGACGGTTTGGAAGAAGGTAAAACTAAGATAAAGTATCGCAATGTCGATATGGGTCTAGTCAATGAGGTCCGCCTGAACGAATCGCTTGATGGCGTAATCGCGACTGCTAGAATGGATCGGCAAGCTGTGCCACTACTGGTGAAAGATACCGGGTTTTGGGTTGTCACAGCCCGAGTGGGATTAGGCGATATCAGTGGTCTAGACACACTTCTATCTGGCGCCTATGTGGAGTTGGCTCCCGGTACAGATGACAGGGAAGAAAGAACCTTTGTTGCCTTGGAGCGACCCCCATTAACGCCTGCTGATGCCCCTGGATTGCGCCTACACCTGACGAGCAACTATGCTTCATCTGTTACCGCTGGTGACACAGTGCTCTATAAAGGCTACAAGGTTGGACGCGTTGAAACTATGGAATTTAATCCCAGCGACAAACTCGTGCACTACCAAATATTTATTGATGCGCCTTATCAAGAACTCATTAACAGCAGCGTGCGATTCTGGGACATCAGCGGTGTATCGATGAAAGCGGACGCGAATGGCTTCCAAGTTCAAACAGGCTCGCTGGAGACAATATTATTCGGCGGGGTTACCTTTGGCGTACCCAAAGGAATCAAAGAAGGCGATAAAGTAACTAAAAATGCTAGCTTCAAGCTATATCCTTCATACCAAGACATTTTGCAAAATCCCTTCCGCTATGGAATTTACTACGTCGTTTCCTTCAATCATTCCCTTAAAGGATTGGTACCCGGAGCGCCCGTTGAATATCGCGGCATCAAGATCGGAAACGTCGTGCGAATATTGTTCAGAGAGGGTCAAGCAGCACAGATGGAGGCCGGCCATGAAGGTACGGGGGCTCCTATCCCCGTTTTGTTATATGTGGAGCCCGGGCGCATGGAACTTGCTGATACAGAAGCTTCGCTCACAATTATAGAGAAATCCGTCCGCTTAGGCGTGGGAAATGGGCTTAGAGCATCAATGAAAAGAGGCAACCTGCTCACGGGCGCGCAATATATCGGCTTAGATTTTTATCCAACAGCCGAGGAGGCCTCGCTAGGGACTTTCATGGAATACACAACTATTCCAACAATTGAGACAGGACTGGCGCAACTCGAGGAGAAAGTGCTGGCGATTCTCAACACAATCGACGCCCTGCCACTCGCTGACACGGTCGCGAGTCTAAACCAGAATCTGCTAAGCCTGCAGGCTATTCTGGAAAGCCAGAGCACGCAGCAGTTGCCGAAGCATCTAGACCAAACGATACAGGAAATACGAGATGCGATAAGCCGTCTGGGGCCAAATTCCGATACCTCGCAGACGCTTAATTCAAGCCTACTTTCACTAAATCGTACTTTGGCCAACCTAGAATCCTTGAGCGGCAAGTTATCTAGGCAACCCAGCGCTGTGATATTCCCGTCCAGCCCAGAAGTCGACCCTATTCCGGAGGTGAGCAATTGAATAAAGCTATAGGCTTATTACTAATGGTGCTGCTGTCAGGCTGTGCGAGTCAGTCAGTTGAGCCCAGCTATTATTTGTTACGCTCCAGTCAGGATTTGCCGTCCGAGGAACTGAAACCATCAACAGACTTTTCGCTTGGCACAATAGAGATTGCGCCTTACCTCAATCAGCCTGGACTGGTCCTAGATATGACTGCGGCCCAGATACGCCCCGCAGCAAACCATCTCTGGGCAGAGCCTATCTATAATGGCGTACGCAATCTACTTACTACAGAAATTTCGATAGCCATTGGGCAAGAGCTATTGCCGACGAATCTAAGCGAGAAGACAACGGTAGTTAACGTTCGTATTGATAAACTCGATGGAACGCTTAATGGTGAAGCGCGCATTGTCGCCTATTGGTCGCTAGTTGATAGCCAGGGGATAATCTCACTCTATCGATTCGCGGAATCACGCGCTCTGACGACAGATGGCTATGGTGCAATGGTTAGCGCTGAGAAAGCACTGATAGTAAAACTCGCAGAGGAGATTGCCGCGTCATTGATTATCCCAACATCGGATAAAAACTAGTATGGATAGTTTATTTCTGGCCGAATCAAAGTTATGGGGCTCGTCGCAAGCGGTGTTGCCCTAGTTAGTTGATGGCAGGCTACCATCAAAACTGTTTTCCGCGTTTCGTCATTGATTAAATTCTAAACCTAGATTGGAAGCGGTATAAAAACCTTCGATACGGCATATACAGCACCCGTCACGGTGCGGTTGTCTGAATCACTGACGATGCCTGCCATCATCTCCTGCAGCACAATGATTTCCCCAAACAGACGCTCAAAGCTTAGATTGTCAACCACACCGGATTTTTCATGGGTAATTATGTAGTGCTCGCCATTAGGCTTACGAGTATTTTTCAGTTTCCATACTAACATTTCTACGTTTCGGGCACTGGTCAATAAGACCTCTGCCTCAAGCTGATCAGAAAAAAATACCTCAGGCTGATAGGCATAAGCCTGCCTCAACATACTTCCCAAGCCGACGATCAGGGCAAAAACACGGTCTCCAGTGAACGTTGGGCTGAAGGCCAAGTTCATCGCGTTAATGCCCTGATTATATTCCAACTCTAAGAACTGCAGCTTGTATCGATGAACTTTCAGCTGAGCGAGACGGCCTTCAATGGTCATGCCAGGATTTTTTGCCAATTGCTCAGGGTTTCGCCTGTACAACATGACCGCCAACTCGCTTACGTCTTCTCGTGTTTTAGCGATGAACTGGTCAGTAACGAGATCGATATCTGACTTGGCCAGATTTTTTAACTCATAACCACCGCAGGCACAAATAAACAACGTAACCAATGCTATGAATAGCGATCGCATCAAGCTATCTTATGCCGACACATAATAAGTATCAAATTTATCCCACGGCATTACTTTGCTTCATCAATGCATCGTCAAATCGAAACGCTTACGCAAAAACTTTGAAATCCCATCTTCATTATGGTGTCCGATAACCTGAGTAGCTTCGGCCTGAACTTCATTTTTTGCGTTACTTGGGGCATAACTCTCATCCGCCATTGCGAACATACTGAGGTCATTATCGCTATCGCCAAAACAAATTATGCGGCTAACACCAAGATCCTGCTTCAAATTAGTAAGAGCCCCTCCTTTGCTAGCAGCACTGTGATGGATATCTATCCAGAAAAGACTTTCACCTTCAATTGCACTGCCAGCATAGGACATCAGGTGTGCTTCATTTAGAACCAAATCAGCAACAGACTCAATCGCTGCGCGTGCACCCAATGCACTAACATTGGTTATCTCGGCACACGGTGGCATTTCAGTGACTGGAAGCATCTCTATACCGCGATCCTGGCTGAAAGTCTTGGCCAGCCGCCGTTCTGTGTCGTTTTGCATTGGTAGATGATAGACAACGTGGCGATTACTTGGCTCTACTGTAAAAATAAAAGGCGTTACCTCAACGGATAAAAAAGCGTGTAGAACAGTTCCGATTTCGGAACTCGTCAACAAGTTACTATGGCTATAAAGATCACTGTCCGGGCGCCAGATCAGCACTCCATTTTTATAAATATGCGGCAGTGAAAAACCCTGGCCGTCCAACAAATTACGCGCAGACTGTAATGTGCGGCCGGTAGCAACGGTATAGGCAATACCCCGTTCACGCAGCTGCCGCAGGGTATCGCTTGTGTGCTCGGATACCTGCGATTTCTTATTCAGCAGGGTGCCATCTAGGTCAAAAACTATCAGGTCCATCAGTGTTGATATCCATTCTTTTAAAGTATGCTCTTAAGCCTTGGTTTGGCCACTATTTTTTCTCATCTGAAGTCAAATCCAAACAAAAGCCAGTAATAGTACAACCGAAAGGTATACAGATGTATACTTTTTCACAAACTTGATAGTATTAATTCAAGCAACACACTAGCCACGCAGGTTAGCGACGTCTCGCGCCTGCACTGAGGAGACAAGCATGGCTGCACCCGCAGAAAATCTGCCGCCGATCGAAGAGATTTTTGATCCTAATTCACAAGAGTACATGGAAAACCCGATTACTCAGTGCCTAGAATTAGCTAAGCGCGGCCGACTTGTTTGGTATGAGCCTTGGCAGGCTTGGATCATCACCCGCATAGACGATATTATCGCATGCTGGAAGACAGAGCCTTTATCCTCTGATTTTTATGATTGGGAGTTCGCACCGCATAGACCCCCTGAGGACGAATGGAGCAACTTTGAGCGAGCCTTAATAGGACACAGTCTGCTTGCGGATCCTGACCATCATCGCCTGGTGCGGCGCGTAACCGCTCCAGCCTTCTCGCGCAATGTTGTAGATAAAATTCAGGCCAAGATTGAACCCGAAATCAAAAAACTGTTTGATGAACTGGGCGAACCCGACAGTTTCGACTACAACGAAAAAATCGCCTTCCACATTCCCTTTATCTCCATCACACGCATGGTCGGAATACCCGAAAAATATTGGCCTGAAATCAAGCAAGTTATCGTAACGTTCACCGAGACGTGGAATCCTACTATCTCCGATGAGCAACGCGAAAGCGCGCGTCAGGACAGCAATCGAGCTATCGATATTATCAAGAAAATTATTGATGAGCGGCGCACTGCGCCGGTTCAAGATGATTTTCTCAGTACGCTACTGCGTATCGAAGCGGAGAATGAAGGTTTTGAGGAAGGCGATATCATCACACTTATCCTTGCGCTTATCGGCGCGGGTGCAGATACGACCCTGGTAGCTCAGCAGTGGACAGTATATTCCCTACTTAAAAACGATCGTAACCAGATCGCAAAAGCGCTTGCGACCCCAGATAGTTTTGCGAATGCATTCTGCGAGGTCAATCGATGGGGGCTCTCCTCCAAAATGGGGTTCGCCCGCTATGCGCCGCAAGACATGGAATTTATGGGGCAGAAACTGCGCAAGGGAGTGATGGTGCTGATGATGCCACACCTAAAAGATTACGATCCCGAGTATTATGAGGATCCCGAAAAATTTGATGTGGAGCGAGTGTTTAATCCAGATGTCCTCTTTGGCTATGGGCCTCGCTTCTGTATCGGTGCGGCCTTAGCCAAGCGCCAGCTTTATTTGACAATTTCAGAGCTGTTCAAGCGCTTCCCTAATGTGGAACTTATGGAGGAACCAGAGCGTGATGCCAGTGATCACAATGCGGTCGTATTTAAGCAACTGCTGTTAAAAACTAACCGCAAATGACGGCACCTGATCGTCGCGAGTAATACCGTTGGGATATATCGATTCGCATAAAATCCTTAACTAGATGGAAACGCTGTCGACAAAAGTAGCGCAATAACGAGACGCTCATCTAAACGGCGTCAATCGTGGACCATCCACATGGGGGAATTTTAACGCCAAAGTGAGGGAAGCTCGTTATAGATACTTCAAAAAAGCTGCAGGCATCCGAGATGGTATCGAAGTCAAAGCTGGCGATTAACTTTCTTGGCGTGTCTGCAAATAAGCGCTAACCGTTTATTTTTTACTAACAGCCAAGGCAACACGTAATTGGAACCTTTCGAACACATTATCCAGCGGGCTCGAGATCATCAAGGAGGGCAGTCCTGCCTGAAAACAATGATGCCCACGGTGCATGGCCCTCGAGCACTGGGCCAAACTAAAGATGACCGCTGGCTGGCTCAGATGACCCGCTGCGTTTTTCAGGCCGGATTTGTTTGGCGGGTTGTTGATCTAAAATGGGACGGTTTCGAGGAGGTATTCTTTGGTTTCCCACCCAATAAAATTGTCATGCTCAGTCCGGATCAGATCGACCGCTTCGCGCAGAATCGGCGTATCATTCGCAACCGCCAGAAAGTATTAGGGGTTCAGGCCAACGCCCAGTTCATACTTGATATCACCGAGGAGCATGGTAGCTTTGGAAAATTTATTAGCAGGTGGCCTACGCATGATTTAATTGGACTATTCGCAACGATGAAGAAGCGAGGCAGTCGATTAGGCGGCATGACGGGCCAACGCGTCCTCCGCAATATGGGAAAAGACACCTTTATCATCACTGCTGATGTTGTTCGATGTTTACAACGCACTGGTTTAGAGATTGGCGAAAATCCAAGCAGTAAGCGCGAACTAGGCCTTATACAAAGCGCGTTCAATGAATGGCATGAGGAGTCAGAGCTTCCTTACAGTCATATAAGTCGAATTTGTGCCCTCTCTTTGTAGCGATGAATGTAAATGCAATTGTAGCCAATCGTCACCGGCCAACAAGTAGTCTTTTGGGCCGGCGCAATGACCTACTTAAGAGCCATCCCCTCATCGAGTTCAAGTAGCCATTGTCTTTGCGCCTACACGCGAACCAGCGAGCAATTGAGTGGAATGTTGTCTAGGTTTTATGTTGGCACAGCTGCACGTGCGTAAGGAACAGCGTGGCCGTTAGCAGTAACACCGCTCCACCCTGATGTGCAGTCGCGAGCACAACCGGGACATGCAGCAGCAGTGTGCTGATCCCAAGGCCCATCTGCATCCATAACGCCACCAGCAACAAAATAGCGCCAAGCTTAGCATGCCCTTTTGGCGCTCTAAAATAAACCATTAGGGCAAAAGCATTCAGTACGACGAACAACACATAAGCAAGCATCCGATGATTGAACTGGATAGTCGTAATGTCTTCAAACACCGCAAGCCAAGGCGGCACAGACGCATAAAGTCCCGCCGGAATGAAAGAGGTCCCCATTAAAGGCCAGGTAGAATACGCTAGACCAGCTCGCGTGCCGGCTACCAAACCACCCGATAAAATCATCAGGTAAACCAGTGCCACCAGCACCAATATCCAGCGAGTATTTCTACTAGGTTTTTCGTCCTGCGCGGCTCTCTCTGTAAACATTAAGTCAAATGCGAGCCACAACATATAACCATAAATAGCCACAGCGACACCTAGATGCGACGTTAGGCGATATTGGCTCACGCGTGGGTTATCGACTAAGCCACTCTTCACCATATACCAGCCCAAAAAACCCTGCAGCCCACCCATAAAAAAGAGGAGCATTAGGCTTGGCGCAAGCCCTGGCCGCACGCGCCGACGAAATAAAAAATACAACATGGGTAGGGCAAACAAAATACCGATCACCCGTCCCAGCACCCTATGCAGATATTCGTACATAAAGATAGACTTGAACCCCCCCAAACTCATGCCGAGGTTGATCTTCTGATACTCAGGAAACTGCTTATACTTATCAAACTCTGCCAGCCACTGCTGCTCGGTTAACGGCGGGATGACTCCCATCAGTGGCTTCCAATCAACCATAGACAAACCCGAGTGCGTAAGCCTAGTCACACCACCCAACATAATCATGCCGAAAATAACGACCGCACACAAAATCAGCCACTGTGCGACTTGCCGGTCATCACGTATTTGATCGATTTTACTCATAGGTTTGTCCCAAGCCCTATTTCACCCCTTACCAAAAAGGAGACACCTTTATTCCCACAATCGTTGAGCAGCGGTCTTCTTTGCGGGTCGTCTGGGGTTCTGTGAGTACCCCGCTAGTCCCTAGTCGCAATGTACTAAGCGGTTACCCTAGCCCCTGTTGCCGTCCCACTCGATAAAGAAGCGGGAAACGCGAGTACTTTCGTGATGCCCACCACCGCTTAGGTTGTTTTACGAGCAACGCTTTTCGCGAACTCTGACGCCTACCTTTCTGCTCTCGTCAGCGATCGCGCATCTTATACTGCGAAACCTAATGTGGCCAGCGTATGCAATGCTGTCGTAGAATGTCTGACTACACACTCACCACGGCGGTTTATGTCACTTCTAAGTTTAGACTCTGTTCATCTACAATACGGCAGTCAGGTGTTATTGGATGACATAAATCTGACTATCGACCGAGGAGAAAAACTGGGTCTGCTAGGCCGCAATGGCGCTGGCAAGACCACCTTACTCAAGGTATTGTCAGGCGAATTGACTCCGGACTCCGGAGAGAGCTGGGTAAGACCTGGCGTACGCATTGCTCGCCTACAACAAACTTTACCCGAGGCAGACCAACTCTCGGTATATGATGCTGTTGCCTCTGGAATTGCCGAGGCTGGGCGTCTCTTAAGCGAATATCACCGTCTAGTGCAAGCTGATCCCCCAGCCGACATGGATGTGCTCGCACGCGTTCAGCAGCAGTTGGAAGCAGCCGATGGTTGGACATTGCAACAGCGCGTTGAAACCACTATTAGCCAGTTACAACTTCCTGCAGAAGCAAGCATGAGCGAGCTCTCTGGCGGTTGGCGGCGGCGTGTCGCCTTGGCGCAAGCATTAGTGAGCCAACCGGATGTCTTGCTATTAGACGAACCAACTAATCATCTCGACATTCCCGCGATACGCTGGCTCGAGGAGCAGTTGACGAATTTCCAAGGCGCAATCATCCTGATAACCCACGATCGACGATTCCTTCAAAACGTAGCAAACAGTATTGCTGAACTCGACCGTGGATATCTCACTCAGTGGCGTGGAGACTATCAGGGGTTCCTGCGTCACAGAGAGCAGCAGTTACAAGCCGAAGAGCGGGCCAATGATTTATTCGACAAGAAACTGGCACAGGAGGAGGTCTGGATTCGCCAAGGAATCAAAGCGCGGCGCACCCGTAATGAGGGTCGTGTTCGGGCACTCAAGGACATGCGCAATGAGCGCCAGAATCGACGCGAACGAACAGGCAACGCGACATTTTCTGTCGAAGGATCAGGGAAATCCGGAAAGATTGTGGCAGAACTGCAGCACATAGAGAAACGCTTCGACGACTTGTGCGTACTGCAGGATGTCTCTACTATTATTCAGAGGGGCGACCGAGTGGGCATCGTTGGGCCCAACGGTGCCGGAAAGTCCACATTAGTGAAAATCTTGCTGGGGCAACTGCAACCAGACGCTGGTAAAGTTAATTTCGGCAGCAAGCTGGAAGTAGCGTACTCGGACCAACTTAGAGGCCAGTTGGATCCTCAGAAAAACCTGATCGATAACGTCTGCGGTGGCCAAGATTTTATCGAGATCAATGGCAAGCGCCGCCATGCGATTTCCTACTTAGGCGATTTTTTATTTAGCCCAGAGCGGGTGCGCACCCCGGTGAAGGCTCTTTCCGGAGGAGAACAGAATCGAGCAATCTTAGCCAAACTGTTTAGCAAACCCGCCAATCTACTGGTACTGGATGAACCCACAAACGACCTAGATATCGAGACGCTGGAGCTTTTAGAAGAGATACTACTGACCTTTAATGGAACCGTGCTATTGGTCAGTCACGATCGAGATTTCATGGACAACGTCGTCACAAGTCTACTCGTGCTTGAAGGCGGTGGTGTAGTGAGTGAACACGCAGGCAGCTACAGCGATTGGGACGCGCGCGGAGGAAAACTTCAGGACCGCACAGAAAAACCGACAACCGAATCTACTGCACCGAGAGCAAAAGGTTTAGACACTAGTAGCACGAAAAAGCACAAACTCTCCTACAAGGATCAACGAGAGAGAGACCGTTTACCCGCGGTCATAGAAAGTCTGGAACAGCGTCAACAGGCCCTTGTGGATACTATTTCCCAGTCCGGCTTCTACCAAGGCGATCAAAACGACGTCCAACAGGTACTTGCCGAGTTAGCGAGCGTGGAGACTGAAATGGAAACGACATTTGAGCGCTGGGCAGAGCTGGAAAGGTGATGACTCCAGTCTCAAAGGGCATGCGATGCCGGAAAACTCTCGTTATGTTGCGATCAGGCTTACAAACGCAAAAGGGATGAGCAATTATCAACAACAGGTCCACTGCTCGGCCAATGAAATCGATATCGATTTTTGGAGAGCGCCAGAGGGCGTCACCATACCCGATGATGAGCTCTCTTTTTTACTTATACCGGATGCCGTGGAGGCCATGGCCGTATTCGCATTGTCACAACGGGTTCATCAATACCAGCAGGAGCAGTCGTCAGGTGGCACATCTATTACGCGAGCGTTGATGGCCACCATGGGCGGAATGCTTCCAGGCATACTGCTACACGATCACTTAGTGAATGGTCAATCTCAAGGAATATCGCCGATAGAGTTTGGCACCATTGGTATATCGCTTTATAAAGGCCCCAATGAGCGCTACGACAACCCGCAAGTACAGCAGGACATTTCAATACCAATTTTCGACGAAACTGTGCTCATTATAGATGACTTAGGAGATCGCGGTAGCACCATGGAATTCCTCATACAGCACGTAGCAGAAAAAGGGGCAAAAAAAATATTGACGCTTGCACTCTATATGAAACCCATGGCACTACGCACCTGTCCGGCAGACTTTTTTTTTGGTGAGGTACAGCAGGACACCTGGATCATTACTCCACGGGAATACGTGGAGACTATGGTCAAACGCGTGCCTGTTTGGAAAAGTCGAGGCGCAAACGTTGCCGAATGTCGTCGTCGACTGGTGGATATCATTGGCTATCCGCAGGCACTTACCGATTATTATCTAAAAAAAGTGTTTGCCGCTAGCTAAAGTACTTTCGAAACTGACTCCGCGAGGTAATCTATATTCCGGGTATTCACACCTGCTACATTAATACGCGAAGAATCGAGCATGTACACTCCAAACTCCTGCCGCAGGCGCCGTGCTTGTTCAACACTCAAGCCGAGAAAAGAAAACATGCCTTTTTCCCTTTCAATAAATCTATAATCTGCATCGCAACGTTTTTCCAACGCCTGCCGCAAGTCGCTACGCAGGCTATTGATACGCTGGCATACAAGCTGTAACTCTGCCCGCCATACGCCACCCAAATGATCACTTGTTAAAATGCGGCCAGCCAATAATGCACCATGCGCCGGCGGCATCGAATAGATCCGCCGAGCAGCTGCCTGAGCCTGGCTCATGATTGCGCGGGCGTTGACAGCGTCGCGGCAAACAACAATCGTAGCACCAGTGCGCTCACGATAAAGCCCGAGATTCTTGGAACAAGATGCAGCAATAATCACTTCGGGCAGACGCGCTACCAACAGGCGTAACCCCGCTGCATCCTGTTCCAGGCCATCCCCGAGTCCCTGATAAGCAAAATCGATAAACGGTGTAAAACCCTGTTGCTCAGCCATATCAGCAATGACGGCCCACTGAGACAAGGACAGATCAGCGCCACAAGGATTATGACAACATCCTTGCAGCAGCACCACATCTCCTGCCACGGCTTGTTTCAGGTCCTGAGCCATACCATCAAAATTAACGCCGTGCGTTTCAGGGTCATAGTACCGGTAGGTCCGAAACTCAAGGCCGACACTGCCTAACAGCGGCATATGCACTGGCCAGGTAGGACTGGAAAGCCAGACCCGTGCCTCGGGCGCCGCCGCATGGATAATCTCAGCACCTATCCGCAAAGCGCCACACCCACCGGGGGTCTGTATGGCGCAGACGCGATCGTCCGCCAGGGCCGGGCTAGCCTCGCCAAGCGTCAGACGCTGTATACCACGATTGAAGTTTTCATCTCCAGCCGCAGGCAGATATGCCTTGGTTACTTCCTCTGCATCAAGAGTGCGCTGCGCCTGCTTCACTGCTTCGAATACCGGACAAACACCGTGGTCGTCCATATAAATTCCAACGCTTAAATCAACCTTATTAGGATTAACATCCGCCCGGCAGGCGGCCATCAAGCCAAGGATAGGATCGGCCGGTAGTTGTTGAAGATTTTGCAGCATTAAGATTCCCCAGAGATTTACATCTGCATTGGCAGTTCCCGCAGGATCGACAATGGCACGCATCATAGTATAGCCCAACGCCTGCTCTGCCGACATTATTTCTAGAATTCACGTCCAGTTTTAATTCATGCTAAACTTCAAAATTAATGGCTTTATTAATGAATTTTCCTATTTTTGGCGCTAATACTGTTGGTGACTAAACACCGCGATTCACTCTATGCCGATCCGTTGTCGGAACACGGCCTATTTGCGTTCGATGAAAGCGTCGCCCGCGTATTTCCGGATATGATCAAGCGCTCGGTGCCCGGCTACTCAACCATCGTAGCCATGACCGGAGTGCTCACGGGAAAGTATGCGACTGCCGGCAGTTCACTTTACGATCTAGGCTGCTCGCTTGGCGCCTCTACTCTGGCTATGCGCCACAATATTTCGCAACCGAATTGCAAAATAATCAGTGTGGATAATTCTTCCGCCATGCTAGATCGCTGCAAAACGATAATCGATACCGACTCTTACGTCACCCCGATTGAGCTGATCTGTGCTGATCTGCAGGATGTTGTTATTCAAAATGCTTCAGTGATAGTGCTCAACTTCACCCTGCAATTCATTCCCAAAGTCCTACGAGATGAAGTAATCAGAGGCATATATCAGGGATTAGAGTTCGGCGGAATATTGGTGTTATCAGAGAAATTCGCCTTCGAAGATCCACACCTTGATGAACTCAATATAGAATTACATCATCAGTTCAAACGTGCCAACGGTTACAGTGATCTGGAGGTGGCAGGCAAGCGCACTGCACTGGAGACGGTGCTCGTGCCAGAGACGCTCAACGAGCATAAGAACCGCATTAGTGCTGCTGGCTTCAGCAGCTGCGATGTCTGGTTTCAGTGCTTCAATTTTGCATCTCTCATCGCCGTTAAATGATTAACTATCAACCGCTGATAATGCACTGGCGAGATGGCGAGTTGGACCGCTGGGCCCAAGTGCTTGAACAGCAGATTGACCGCGGCCTTAGTCAGAAGCGCTATGGGGATCTAGCGGGTTGGCTGCAGGCGCTGGAAGATTTGCCATCCTTGCCAGTAGAGAGCATTCATTTAGATACGTCGCGTGTAGGTGCAAATTCCGCCCTACCACTCGACGCATCCGTGCTGGCACAACTGCGTGAGACGCTGCAGAGACTACATCCTTGGCGCAAGGGTCCGTTTGAACTTTTTGGCATACATATCGACACCGAGTGGCGCTCTGACTGGAAATGGGAGCGGCTGCGCGAAGACATCGATCCCCTAAAAGGTCGGCGCGTACTGGACGTAGGCTGCGGTAGTGGCTATCACTGTTGGCGCATGCTAGGCGATGGTGCCGCGGAAGTCATTGGCATCGACCCTACCCCGCTATTTATAGTGCAGTTCTGGGCATTGCAAAAATATCTGCAACAGGAAAACATCTGGTCACTGCCAATGGGCATTGAGCAAGTACCAGCCAAACTGCAGGCCTTCGATACGGTCTTTTCCATGGGCGTTCTCTATCATCGACGTTCACCGCTGGACCACCTGCAAGATTTAAAAGACTGCCTTCGGCCAGGTGGGCAGTTAGTGCTGGAAACGCTGGTCATTGAGGGCGGACTGGGAGAAACACTGCTACCGGCAGGTCGCTACGCTCGCATGGGCAATGTCTGGTTCTTGCCCAGTTGCGACACTTTACTAAGCTGGCTATGTAAACTCGGTTTTAATGACCCACAACTGGTGGACGTTGCTGACACCACGATCCAAGAACAGCGCTCCACGGAGTGGATGACATTTCATTCACTGACGAACTTTCTCGACCCTGAGGATTCAAAAAGATCAATTGAGGGATATCCGGCGCCACGCCGAGCTGTAGTGACGGCGCGGGTACCCATTTAACCCAGCACTGGGCCGCTGCGCAGGGTTCAGAAGCGTACGGTTTCCGCATAACACAATCACGGAACAGAGGTGGCGTAGCCAACATAATTGCGGCCCACGCCACCTTTTCAGGAACCTGTTCCGAACGCCAGCAACTTAAGCAGTTAAATCGGAAATGTTCCGCCCTTTGTCATAACTGCGTTTTGCTGCACTGCGGTTCCCGTTATACTTTGTTCGTAACCATCGCCGTCACCCTTTAACACCGCTACACAAGGAGAAAGCCGTGCATATCGATCAGCTCTCAGTTGCTGAACTTTCAACACAACGCGACAGTGTGTTGCATCAGTACAACGCTCTGCAGGCATTAAATTTAAAACTCGATCTTACCCGGGGTAAACCCTGCAGGGAACAGGTCGCGCTATCGGATGCTCTGGACGGAATCCTTCAGGGTAATTACCTCGCAGAAGATGGCACTGATGTGCGCAATTATGGTGGACTTGAGGGGCTCGCTGAGGCGCGAGAGTTGTTTTCTACTATACTGAATACACCGCCCGAAGAAACCTTAGTCGCAGGAAACTCCAGCCTGACGCTGATGTACAACACTATTGATTTTGCATTGACAGAGGGACTATCCGGCCCTCCCTCCGCTTGGGGCAACAATGACAGAGTAAAATTTTTATGCCCGACTCCGGGCTATGATCGCCACTTTGCCGTTTGCGAATACCTCGGCATTGAGATGATCAGCATCCCGATGCTCGACAGTGGGCCTGATATGGACATTGCCGAGACACTGGTTAAAGAAGACCCTTCAATTAAAGGGATATGGTGCGTGCCGCGTTTCTCCAACCCCACGGGCGGCGTCTATAGCGATGAGACGGTAGACCGAATAGCACGCCTAGGCCTGATTGCGGCGGACCATTTTATCGTGATGTGGGATAACGCCTATGCAATTCACACCCTGTATGATGACGCCTCACCTTTGATGCCGATCAGAGACCGATGCCACAAGTACGGCACGATGGACAACCTGTTTCAATTCGGCTCCACCTCTAAAATCACGTTTGCAGGTGCCGGTGTGGCATTTTTGGCCAGCAGCAAAAAAAATCTGACGGCCTTTAAGGAGCACTTAGCCTTTCAGACCATCGGACCGGACAAAATCAATCAACTGCGTCACGTGCGCTTTCTGACCAATCCAGAGGCGCTTGCAGAGCATATGGCCGCGCATGCAACCATCATCAGGCCCCGCTTTGATTGCGTATTGGATGCACTAGAGCGCGAACTGTCGGACAGCGGGATGGGAGTTTGGTCTTCGCCACGTGGTGGGTATTTCGTATCATTCAACACTTTACCCGGACTGGCCAAGAAGGTGGTAAAGCTGGCCGAATCTATTGGAGTAAAGCTCACACCAGCGGGTGCTACGTTCCCCTACCGTGACGACCCACAAGACGCCAACATTCGTTTGGCGCCAACTTTTCCAAATCTTGAAGAGGTAAAGGCTGCCATAAATGCCTTTGTGATCTGCGTCAAGCTGGCCTCGATCGAGCACTACCTGCAATTGAAAGACTAAAGCCAAATGCCTAGCTGTACCCTGAGATGTGCCCCAGTGCCCCTACTCTTCGCCGCCTTTTTGACCAGGGTTGAGGCCCGTAAAGGGTAAAGTAGTTATATTACTATCGGTAGGGTTAACATTGGAAACCTTACTGCAGCCCTCTTTATCAACTTCGTCAATACGGATAATAGCTTGCATCGGAATGTAGCTACGCTTAACTCCATTGAATTCGTTTTTGAGCTTTTCCTCAGCCGGATCCACGAGGATTTGAGAGCGTTCGCCAAATACAAACTCTTCAATTTCGATAAAACCCCACATATCGCTCTGGTAGATTTGGCGAGCGAAAACCTCAAATACCTGACTGCCGTTCTGAAAAATAATTTTGTATACGGGTTGGTTGGCCATTGTCGTCTCGTGTAGCACTTGGGATAAAATTGCGTGTCTGCAAACAGGCCCGCGCAGGGACCGTGCAGTTAAAGATAGATGATATTACCACTGCGTCCCGAGAATACCAATTTCAGCACTAGTATATCCTCTCTGTCCAGCATGACATCTGCCACCCCTCAGCAGATATGGAGCAATGTCAGGTCTAAAGACCCATAAATGGTGTAAAAACGGCAACCAAGCGCACTAGGTTTGCCGCCATCAACTCTGTATAATTTCTATCCCGTAATTCTACGCAGAGCGATATCGGCGGCTGGCCCGCTGCAAAATTCTAGTGAGCAAGAAACTCTACATCAAAACCCATGGTTGTCAGATGAATGAATACGATTCGGCTCGTATGCGTGATCTGTTGCACGAAAGTCATCACCTGATCTCCACAGAAAATCCTGAAGAGGCCGACGTATTGCTGTTAAATACCTGTTCTATAAGGGAAAAAGCTCAAGAGAAGGTATTCCATCAGTTGGGCCGCTGGAAGAAACTGAAACAAAAAAATCCCAATCTTATCATTGGAGTTGGCGGCTGCGTCGCCAGCCAAGAAGGGGCAGAAATCGGTCGCCGAGCACCCTACGTGGACTTAGTCTTCGGCCCACAAACCCTGCATCGGCTGCCCGACATGCTGGAACAGCGCGGCTCAGAGGGCACACTGGTTGTGGATATCAGTTTTCCGGAGATCGAGAAATTCGATAACCTTCCTCAACCCAAGGTCGACGGGCCCACTGCCTTCGTATCCGTTATGGAGGGTTGCAGCAAATACTGCACCTTTTGTGTCGTACCTTATACCCGGGGTGAAGAGGTTTCTAGGCCACTGGATGATATAATTTTAGAGGTGGCTCACTTAGCCGCTAGCGGGGTCCACGAAGTTAACCTGCTAGGGCAAAATGTGAACGCCTATCGCGGGGCTAATCACGAAGGCGAGATTGTTGACTTTGCGGAACTACTGCATGTCGTCGCACGCATCCAAGGCATAGAGCGCATCCGTTACACAACATCTCACCCCGTGGAGTTTTCAGACGCACTGATCAACGCCTACGCGGAGATACCGCAGTTGGTAGATCATCTACACCTGCCAGTGCAAAGCGGCTCTGACCGCATCTTGGCTGCCATGAAGCGCGGTCATACTGCTTTGGAATATAAATCAAAAATACGCCGCCTGCGCACCATCCGGCCCAATATCAGCATTTCTTCGGATTTTATTATTGGTTTTCCTGGTGAGACCGAGGACGACTTTGCTGCCACCATGAAACTGATTGAGACGATAGGATTTGATAACTCATTTAGCTTTATTTATAGCGCACGTCCAGGCACCCCCGCAGCAGAACTCCCGGACAACACTGCCGAAGACATCAAGAAGCAGCGGCTGCAAATATTGCAAGCGCGAATTCTCCAGCAGGCTGCAGAAATTAGTCGCCGCATGGTTGGCACGACACAACGTATCCTTGTAACAGGCCTATCTAAAAAGGATCCGGGGCAACTTCAGGGCCGCACTGAAAATAACCGAGCAGTGAATTTTTCATCAGCAGACCTGTCAATGATCGGACGCTTTGTGAATGTTGAAATTGTCGATGCTCTCCCGAATTCTTTGCGTGGAGTGATATTCGATGGTTGACGCCCGCGAATTCCAGTATATCCTTACAGATAATTGCATTGCTTAGGCTGTCGACAGGATACTTTGAACAACAAACCTCCCCCGCAACCGTCACCTCGACAGTTGGTTCAACAAAATCTGACTCTGGAACCCGATGATGCACGCCAATTGGCAACGCTGTGTGGCCATCTGGACAGTCACTTGCGCCAAATAGAGCAGCGCCTTGGGGTCATCATAAACGCAAGAGGTAACCTACTTCGGCTTAGTGGTCCTGCCGCAAATGTGGCTGCAGCTGAGCAGTTGCTGATTAGGGTCTATACTGAAGTTGGTCAGGGCATAGCGCTGAGCCCAGAGTCACTGCACTTACACTTGCATGAGGCAGAATTAGGCAGCTTGATCCAATCATCCAGTCCAGATCCATCCAATAAGCCAACTCAGATCATTCGCACCAAGCGAGTCTCTGTCAAACCGCGCGGCGAAAATCAGCAAGTTTATGTGAGAACTATTAAAGAATTTGACATAACCTTTGGTATCGGTCCCGCCGGCACTGGCAAAACCTACCTCGCAGTGGCATGTGGCGTCGAGGCCTTACTTGAGGAACGGGTTCGCCGTATTATGCTGGTGCGCCCAGCCGTGGAAGCCGGCGAAAAGCTAGGCTTTCTGCCCGGTGATCTGAGCCAAAAAATTGATCCATATTTGCGTCCACTCTACGACGCCCTCTATGAAATGCTAGGGTTTGAGACGGTGAGTAAGTATATTGAGCGCAATGTTATCGAGGTCGCCCCGCTGGCCTTCATGCGTGGACGAACGCTTAACAATGCCTTCATCATTCTCGATGAGGCCCAAAATACCACACGGGAACAAATGAAAATGTTCCTCACCCGCATCGGCTTTGGGTCCACGGCAGTAATTACCGGAGACGCCACCCAAATCGACTTGCCCCGAGGCTCAACATCGGGATTGACACATGCAAGCGACATACTAGACGGTGTTCAAGGCCTCGGCTTTTCCTATTTTGGCAACAAAGACGTGGTTCGCCATCCACTGGTGCAACGTATCGTCGAGGCCTATGATATTTCTGAAAATGATGCCAGACCTGTGGACAATAGCCGATGAAGGTGCTCGTAGACATTCAGAGAGCGAGCAGGGAACCCCTGCCAACGGGAAAAGACATACGTAAGTGGATAGGCGCCGCACTAGCGGGCCGAACATCACGACAGCGAGTCGAAGTCAGTGTTAGATTAGTCGACGAGGATGAAATGGCCCTGTTAAACAAAAACTACCGAGGGAAAGAAGGGACGACCAATGTGCTGAGTTTCCCAGCACTCTTGCCCACAGGATTGGACATCCCCCTGCTGGGCGATATCGTTATCTGTGCACCAGTAGTCGGGGTCGAAGCAGCACAGCAAGATAAGAGCCAAAGTGCACACTGGGCTCATATGGCCGTTCACGGCACTCTGCACCTGCTGGGCTATGACCATATCGAAGAGGAAGACGCTAAAATAATGGAAGCTCTGGAAAGCACCATTCTCGTAGACCTGAGTTACCCGTGCCCATACAAGCTAGCGCAGCCCTGCGGGTATTTACTGTGACAAATGATGACCGCTCTGGGACTTTGGCCGGCGATAAATCTTGGATAGATAAAATAGCTCTATTGTTCAACTCTGAACCACGCACGCGCCGAGATCTCGAGGATGTGCTCACCGTAGCCGCTGACAACGAGGTCATAGATCAGGACGCTCGCAGCATAATGGAGGGGGCAATGCAGGTGAGTGATATGCAAACTAGGGACATCATGATTCCTCGCTCGCAAATGGTCTCTATCAAGGCTGAAGCCACTCTTGAAGATATCTTGCCTCAAATCACCGCATCGGCGCACTCCCGTTACCCAGTAATTGGAGACAGCCCCGATGAGGTTCTAGGTATTCTGCTGGCTAAAGACCTTCTGCCACAAATACTCGCTCCGGATAATGGCGCTTTCAAGGTTACAGATATGTTGCGTACCACAATGGTGGTGCCAGAAAGTAAGCGCCTCAATATACTGCTGCGCGAATTCCGTGAGAAGCACAATCACATGGCTATCGTTATCGATGAGTACGGCGGCGTAGCGGGTCTGGTGACCATCGAGGATGTGCTGGAGGAAATCGTTGGCGAGATTGAGGATGAAACAGACACAGAAGCAGATCGGTTTATCCACGCAATAGCTGATCAGCGATTTATGGTGAATGCGCTCACACCCATCGAAGAGTTCAATACTTTCTTTGAGGCGGAATGCAGTGATGAAGAATTCGATACCATTGGGGGCTTAGTCATACATGCGTTTGGACATATGCCTGCCCGTCAAGAAGTTACTGTCATTGAGGGCTTCAAATTTGAGGTGGTCAAAGCAGATCAGAGAAAAATTTACAGTCTCCACGTGAGTCCGTCACAAGACTAATCACTGAATAAACAGCGATAACAATCCATGCGCCCAGAAACCGGCATCGGCCTTAACCCTCTATTCGTACTGGTGTCTGCGCTGCTGGCCGGAGTTCTGGTTACCCTGTCATTGTCCCCCTTCGGCATCTGGCCGGCTGGGATTCTAAGTTGTGCTATTTATGCCTACCTACTGTGTGCCTGCAGCGCTAAACAGGGACTGTGGCGCGGCTGGCTTTTCGGTCTAGGCATGTTTGGTAGTGGGGTCTCTTGGATCTATGTCAGCATCCATGTTCATGGCCATGCCAGTGTTCTCCTCGCTGCGGGTTTGACCGCGTTATTTTGTGCTGCGCTAGCACTGCTGCATGCACTGTTCGCATGGTGCTATGTAAAATTTATCCGCCCGCTACCCGGCGGTATGCTGCTTGGCTTCCCAGCGCTTTGGGTGCTGTTCGAATGGCTACGTGATTGGTTTCTCACTGGGTTTCCTTGGCTCTACCTTGGCTACGCCCATTCTGAAACCTGGCTATCGGGATGGGCTCCTATCACAGGCGTTTTCGGACTCTCCTTCATCTGTGCCCTCTCAGGTACATGCCTGTTTCTTGCATGGCGCAGCCGAAAATTCATTACAAGCACCACTTATGCCGTCATCATGGTGACCATGTGGGGGGGCGGAGCTATCCTTCAACCGACGCAGTGGGTTGCCAAGGCCAGCGAAAAACCACTCACGGTGGCTATCGTTCAGCCCAATGTTTCTCAGGAGAATAAGTGGGACCCACAGTGGTACCAACCCATCCTGAATCAATTAAGTGAGGCCACAGATCCGATATTAGGCCACGATATTGTTATCTGGCCCGAATCAGCCATTCCCAACTACTTTCAGCGGGCGCAGGACTTTCTCACTCCGCTAGCGCGTCGTGCAGAGGATTCCAGCACCGCACTGATCACCGGCATTCCATTTCGTGCTGCAGGCAGCCGCATCTACTACAACAGCATCGCCGCATTAGGCTATGGAGACGGCGTCTATCACAAGCAGCGATTAGTTCCGTTTGGAGAATATGTCCCACTGGAAGGGCAATTACGTGGCCTCATAGACTTTTTTGATTTACCCATGTCTGCGTTCAGTGCCGGACCACAAGGACAGCAGCCTCTGCGAGCAGCGGGTTACCGTATTGCGCCTTTTATTTGCTATGAAATTGTCTACGGCGGTCTCGTCGCGAACAGCGCGCATGATACTGACCTGATAGTAACCATCAGTAACGATAGTTGGTTTGGTAACTCCATTGGTCCCTGGCAACACCTACAAATCGCTCAGATGCGCGGCAGAGAAAATGGACGATTTGTACTCCGAGCAACGAATAATGGGATTTCCGCCATCATTGATCACCAAGGGCACATTGTGAAAAGCACCGAACAATTCGTTGCCACCACACTAACAGGGGAGGCAGAAGTGATGCTAGGCAATACGCCCTTTAGCAGTTTTGGCAACCGCCCAATTATCGCTGGCTGCGTGATCAGCCTACTACTCATGGCGCTTATATATATTGGATTCTGGCGCGACAATTAGCAGGATTTTGCGCCTAATGGCAGCGTCATTATTCCCATGATTTTTTCGAACGGCCAAGCTCGCCGCGTTCAGCCTGGCAACCCTAAATAGAAACTTGTAAGTAGCCCCTTCGCAGCCAACCGTAATAACTGCTAAACTCTCGGCCTAATGTTCGCTCGCAGCAGCCTCATATGAAGCTGTCATTCGGCCGATTTCCTACCTGACACAAAGGACGCTCTGAGCAAGCCGCAATGGATCAGCACTACAATCCACAAACTCTGGAAAAAGCCGCGCAGGAATACTGGCGGGAAAGCAAGAGCTTCGCCGTAACACAGGACGATGCGCGAGAAAAATTCTATTGCCTCGCCATGTTCCCCTACCCCAGCGGTCAACTGCATATGGGCCACGTCCGCAACTACACCATTGCGGACGTTATCGCTCGCTATCAGCGCATGCAGGGCAAAAATGTATTGCAACCCATGGGCTGGGACGCTTTTGGCCTACCAGCAGAAAACGCGGCTATCAAAAACAATGTTCCACCGGCTCAGTGGACTGCCCAAAACATCGATTACATGCGGCGACAGCTGCAGCGACTAGGTTTCGCCTATGACTGGGATCGCGAGTTGGCCACCTGCGACCCCGACTACTACCGCTGGGAGCAATGGTTCTTTACCCGGTTGTTCGAAAAGGGGCTGGTATACAAGAAAATGGCAACCGTAAATTGGGACCCTGTCGACCATACGGTGCTGGCCAATGAACAGGTAATCGATGGCCGCGGCTGGCGCTCTGGGGCGCTCGTTGAGCGCCGGGAGATTCCGCAGTGGTTCATCAAGATCACTGATTACGCCGACCAGCTGCTCGACGATCTCGATCAACTTGACCAGTGGCCAGAGCAGGTGCGGACCATGCAGCGCAACTGGATCGGCCGCTCGGAGGGAGTGGATCTCGATTTTACCCTCGCCGATGGCACCGCACTGAGCGTTTATACGACCCGCCCAGACACAGTGATGGGCGTAACCTATCTCGCGATTGCGCTCCAGCATCCTATGGCCAGAACTGCTGCCGAAGGAAACCCAGAACTGGCTGCTTTCATCGAGTCACAAGGCAACATTAAAGTCGCTGAAGCCGATATGGCGACGATGGAAAAGGTGGGCATGGCGACCGGCCTGATGGCGAGCCATCCCATAACGGGGAAAGCGCTACCGGTTTGGACCGCCAACTTCGTTCTCATGGGTTATGGCTCGGGTGCCGTGATGGCAGTGCCCGGTCACGATCAGCGCGACTGGGAGTTCGCGACACGCTACGGCCTACCCATCACACAGGTCATCTCTCCTACTGAAGGTCAAACGTGTGATCTCGGCCTTGGCGCGTTCACTGAAAAGGGCGTACTGATCAATTCAGGCGACTTCGACGGCCTAGATTTCCAGCAGGCCTTTGCTACTATCGCCGAACGCCTGAATGCTGAAGGCAAGGGAAAACGCTCTGTAAACTTTCGTCTGCGAGACTGGGGCGTGTCACGCCAGCGTTATTGGGGCACACCTATTCCAATTATTAACTGTGACGACTGTGGCGCCGTTGCTGTTCCCGCTGAGGACTTACCAGTCGTCCTACCCACCGATATCAAATTTATGGCGGAAAGTTCTCCCCTTAAACAGATGCCTGAATTTTATCAAGCTCAGTGTCCCCATTGCGGTAAAGATGCCACCCGAGAAACCGACACTTTTGATACCTTCATGGAATCCTCTTGGTACTATGCACGCTACGCTTGTGCCAACAATAACCAAGCCATGCTGGATGCCGAGGCGAATTACTGGGCCCCAGTGGACCAGTACGTGGGCGGCATCGAACACGCCATATTGCATCTGCTTTACTCGCGCTTCTTCCATAAGCTTATGAGAGACGAAGGACTGGTCAACTCTGATGAGCCATTCATCCGTCTGCTGACTCAGGGAATGGTGCTAAAAGACGGCGTCAAAATGTCCAAATCCAAGGGTAACACTGTCGATCCACAATCGTTGATCGACCGTTACGGTGCTGACACCGTGCGCCTTTTCAGCATGTTTGCCGCGCCTCCAGAGCAGTCCCTAGAGTGGTCAGATTCAGGTGTAGAAGGCGCCAATCGATTTCTCAAACGCCTTTGGAAAATGGCGACCGTCCATGCTGCATTTGGCCCTGTGTTAGCATTGGACATCGCCGTCTTGAATGATAAACAAAAAAATACTCGCCGCAAAACGCATGAAACCATCGTTAAAGTCAGTGATGATTATGGTCGTCGTCAGACCTTTAATACCGCCATCGCGGCGATTATGGAGCTATGCAACGAACTGGCCAAACTGGACAACGATGAATCCAGTCGCAGTATAATTGATGAAGGCCTCCACGCTATTGTTTTGATGCTCAACCCCATTGTGCCCCATGTGTGTCATGCACTGTGGCCCACCCTCGGTGGCAAAGGCGATATTCTAAGCGCCCCATGGCCCAGTGTTGACGAAGACGCTCTTTCACGCGACAGCATTGAAATAGTCGTTCAGGTGAACGGCAAAGTACGCGCGAGAATAGAAGTCCCTGCCGATGCCGACAAGGATGCCGTAGAATCTCTGGCACGTTCACAGCAGAACGTGGCACGTTTTTTACAGGAACTAACGGTGCGTAAAGTTATTGTCGTGCCGGGCAAACTCATTAATATCGTAGCCAACTAACCCCTCATTATGGGACGCGTGATGGACAGTCGACTTTGCCAACACAGCATAATTTTGGTCGTGATTTGTCTGCTTACTGCCTGCGGATTCCAACTCCGTGGCGTTGGTAGCATGGCCATACCGGAAGCATGGAAAAGTATGTATCTAGCTAGTAGCAGCCCGAACAGTGATTTCAGCCGAGATGTGGTGTCACAGCTTGCCGCCAATGACGTGCAATGGACCGATCGTAAAAATGCCGCATTTGAGCTGGTTCTAATGCCAGCACGCTTTCAACAACGCAACCTTTCTCTCAACTCCGAGGCCCGAGTTGCCGAACTCGAACTCACCATGAGCTCAGAATTTAAGATAGTCGATGCGCGTGGCGACGAAACTATGCCGTTAACTACTGTGCGAGTAGTAAAGCAAATGGAGAATAACCCACGTAATGTGGTTGGCAAGGCCGCAGAAATTCGGCTGATTCAGGGCGAAATGCGCAGCGAGTTGGCCGCACAGATCGTGCGGCGTATCAGTTTTTATGCTGCCAGTTTCCAGTACTCGACACCCGCATCACTCCCAACGACAGCACCAACTCCTGTCGCGACGCAATAGTCAGTAATGCGCCTGTATCCCGAGAAACTAGCCGAGCATCTGCAGCAAACACTTCTTCCTGTTTATCTGGTGAGTGGTGATGAGCCCCTGTTGCTGCAAGAGTGCTGCGACCAGATTCGCCAGAAAGCGCGTGCAGAGAATTGTAACGAGCGTGAGATTATCGAAGGGGGTGTCTCCAATTTCAACTGGAAGGATATCCTGCACAGCGCTTCTAACATGTCACTGTTTGCCAATCGCAAGCTGATTGAGTTGCGTCTACCCAGTGGCAAACCTGGAACAGAAGGTAGCAAAGCTCTTTGCCAGTACCTAGATGTGGCCAACGGTGACGATGTATTGCTTATCGTGTCAGGGAAAATTGACAAGCAATCAACCAATAGCAAGTGGTACAAGGCCCTCGATAAAGCAGGTGTCACTGTTCAGGTATGGCCAGTAGATGCCAAAAGTCTGCCCCGTTGGTTGCAACAAAGAATCCGCAACGCCGGCATGACTATCGATAACGATGCCCTGCGGTTGCTCTGTGAGCGGTTGGAAGGCAACCTACTAGCTGCAGTGCAGGAAGTTGATAAGCTAAAACTGTTGGCAGGGGACTCTAGAATTACGGTGCAAACGGTTACAGAAGCTGTATCAGACAATGCCCGCTACAGCCTGTTCGACATGGCCGATAACGCTCTGAAAGGCAACGCCGGTGCCAGCTTGCGCATGCTGCATGGGCTTCGCGCAGAGGGCACTGAGCCCCCAGTGGTATTGTGGGCGCTGGTAAGAGAGATTCGAACCCTTTACGAGGCACAACTGGATTGCGACAGTGGCCACAGTGCACAGCAGGCGCTCAACGCTCGGCGCGTGTGGCAAAATCGCATACCTCTGATGCAGGCCGCACTGACGCGCCACAGTGCGCATTCCTTATCTTTGCTGCTAGAACAGGCTGCACGTGTAGACGGCAGTATCAAAGGTTTTGCTGACGGTAAGCCATGGGATAATCTTTCACGCCTCGTTACGGCGCTATCCCGAGCTAATTAAGTACCTGCTTGTTTTCTGACCTGTTGTGTCGTCCGACAACTCCTAACTCAGTCATTCATAGCTTGCATTCTGTCTCTTTCAATAATACTGTATGTATGTACAGTATTATTGAAAGAATGAACTAAGGAAGGCAAGACAATGAATGAGATGCTGGAACAGATTATCAATCGCAACGACACCTGGCGCGGGAGCCACCGCAACTTTCAGCGGCAGAGTATTGCAGCGAATAACGATTGTAACGACTCTTCGGTCCTTTCCTCTGGCCATACAGCACTAGACGCACAATTACAGCAAGGGGGCTGGCCTCTGGACGGCACTATTGAACTGCTGAGCGACGGCTGTGGGCTGGGTGCCATGGGCCTGTTCCTGCCCGCCATGGAACGGCTTAGCGAACAAGGCCGCTGGCAGGTATTTATCGCCCCGCCCTATACACCCTATGCTCCACTTTTGGCCGCGCGAGGCATAGACACCCAGCAGGTTTTGATGGTTCATCCCCAAAATCGTCGAGAACGTTTATGGGCGACCGAACAAGCACTGCGCAGTACCACCTGCAGCGCTGTATTCAGTTGGCTGGGCGCACAAGATTATAGCTACGGTGAATTGCGCAAACTACAGCTGGCAGCCGCCAGCGGGGGTAGCCTAGCCGTGCTGTTTCGTCCCAATCAGGCACATTATAATAGTGCTCCCTCCAGCCTGCGTATGCAGATGCGCGAGTATCGCAAAGTACACATACTCAAGCAGCGTGGGGGCAACCAGGCCATCGATGTTGATCTATCCCCAGCAGAAGATGAGCCACTACAACCACAACTATGGGAATTACCGGTCTGGACAGCTAAGAGCCAACACAGCCCTGCAGTGGGCGCATAGCCTGCGGCGACTTACATTACTCTCGAACACTGCCTATCTGCCCATTATAGCGGTTGCAGTTTGCCGATCCAGATGCCCTTTCACTGACCTACCGAAAGGTTCGAGCACTATTTTTCCGCAATAAGATTAGAACGAACTTGATATTCAATAACTTCATCATTGTAGATTTGAGAAAAATCTTCCAGTTTTGTCATCAAAACTAGGTACTGCTGAGAGCTCAGCGTATTACATCCTAGGTAAGCCTCTGCATTCAGCAAATATTTTTCTGCCGCCAACTGCCCCCTATACATTGCTGTATCACTTGCGACTGCACCATCAGGTAAGACGGGCAACTCTCCCGGCCTCTTAACAGGACAGCCAGCAGAGGCATTGAATGCCAGACAGATCAG
>PKDD01000053.1 GCA_002862465.1 Haliea sp. | reverse complement strand
TGAAAAAGGCTTGGCCAACAAACCAACAATTTCCATAAAGAGATTTACAGGAATAAAGGCCCAGTGATTGAATGGGGTGAAGCTCAACTCTCTAAGAAAGCCAATGCCTTTAATTTTTATCGAATAATAAAGCATCAAAACAAAGACGCCTACCGCCATACCCAACGTAATGTTGGGGTCAGTAGAAGGCACAATTTTCTGGAAGTGTACGCCTGCAACAATCTCTAAAAACTTAGGAACCAAATCAATTGGAACAAGGTCCATTAGATTCATTAGCAAAACCCAAACAAAGATAGTGAGCGCCAGTGGCGCAATCATCTTGTTTTGTCCATGAAACGTGTCACGCACGGTGCTGTCTACAAACTCGACTATCATCTCTACCATATTGACCATGCCGCTGGGGACACCCGTCTCGGCTTTTTTTGCAACTCGGCGAAATAACCAACAAAAAACAATACCAAGACCGATCGACCACAGCATAGAGTCAACATGAATCGCGCTAAACCCCATTGCCGAAGCTTCGTTTGCGCCGTTTGCCATCACCCAGATACCACCTTCACCAACAGTGGTAATAGAGCCGTCCTCACCTAGACGTTCAAAACCACCCGGCAATTCGCCATAAGTCAGGTTCGTCAGGTGGTGCGTAATATATTCTGAAACGGTCTGGGTTGAACCTGCCATCTATCAAAACTCTTAAGTCTGTCTATGTCCGCCAGTTGCGTCTAAGCAACAACCAACTTCCTATAATTTGTATCGCCAGCATTGCTAGAAAACCCGTAAAAACTGCCGGGCCGCTTACTGGCCTAATCACAGTGAACACTGCGGCAAAGCCAGCAACACTGAGTGCGAATTTGCCCACTTGGCCAACATAGCTAGCCCGAGCACTGGCTTGGGCCGACTGCGCTCCGCGCCATCTGAACGCATAAAACGCAAAATATACCTGTGGCACTATGGCTATGAGGCCGCCGCCGAAGACCGAGCAAGCAATAACTTTATCGGACATCATTAAAAGAAGACTTGCCACAACGAGCACCACCAGTTGAACGCAGTTGATCAGGTATACTGGAGGGCGCGCTATTTCAGCGCCAGTCATCCGCGCCTCGCCTCAGGCTCATCGTCGTTGAGCACACCGGTCTTCCTCATTTCGGGCCCGCATTATAGGGGCATTGCCTGACAGGTTCAACCGAGTTATCGCCGACTGAGCATCTGAATATCTTTGCTCGTGGCTTACACCCCCCTACTGAACTATCATCACAATCTACGAGGATTATTTAATATGACTCAAAATGCCGTCCAGCTCATCCAAGCTGCTGTAATGCAGTACCAATTTGCCTTTGCCTTTTGCGTTGTGCTGGATTTTGACCAAAGCCCCAAGGCGCTGCGACAACTCATCTTGTAAGTGTCGAGTATTAGGCTCTGGAAGGCTTGGGGCCGCGGCCTGTGCGTTTCCCGTCGACCATTTTCGCACCAATGCTTCTGTTTGGCGCACCGTTAAACCCTTGCCCACTACCGTATGCGCAGCTTGGGATTGATCCGCACCAGTCAAGCTGAGCAGTGCACGTGCGTGCCCCATCTCGAGATCACCATGCTCCAGAAGGCGCCGCACATCTTCCTGCAGTGTCATCAAACGCAGCATATTCGCTACTGTAGACCGCGATTTACCTACCGCTGTTGCCACCTCTTGTTGCGTAAGCTCAAATTCACGCTGTAGCCGCTGCAATGCTGCAGCCTCTTCTATTGGATTAAGGTCCTCCCGCTGTATATTTTCTATAAGCGCCATGGCAATCGCCGTCTGGTCGGAAACGTTACGGATAACGGCAGGAATTACATCTAAGCCAGCCAACTGCGTGGCCCGCCAGCGTCGTTCACCGGCAATAATTTCGTATTTTTGATCGGAGACAAGGCGCACAACGATCGGCTGCATTAAACCCTGAGCGATAATGCTATCCGCTAGCTCCCGCAGAGATTCTGGCTCAAACGCTCGGCGCGGTTGGTACTTGCCACTCTGAATGAGGTCCACGGGCAGCTCCTCAAATGCCGAACTAGCCTCGGCCAAAGAGCTTTTTGAGGCCGCATGTGCCTCCGAACTTGCAGGCTGACCGCTATGCCCTGCTCCAAGCAACGCATCAAGCCCCCGCCCTAGACCACGTTTTTTAGCTGCCATTTCTACTCTCCCTTATTATCATCCGTACCGGAATTTTCAGGCTGCTGTTTAATTTCTACCTCCGCTCGCCGGATAATTTCTCCCGCCAACGCCATATAGGCCTTAGATCCTCGAGAGTTTTTATCATAATACATGGCTGGAAGGCCATGACTGGGCGCTTCCGCAAGACGCACATTCCTCGGCACAACTGTACGATAAACCTTGTCACCAAAATGCGCTCGCAACTGGGCTGACACATCCGTTGTAAGGCTATTACGAGGGTCGTACATGGTGCGCAAAATACCCTCGATCCGCAGGCCCTCATTAAGTGTTTCGGCTACGCTTTTAATTGTCCTCGATAACGCTGCTAAGCCCTCTAAGGCAAAATATTCGCATTGCATAGCGATAATGACTCCGCCCGCAGCAACAAGCGCGTTGATCGTCAGCATGTTAAGAGAGGGAGGGCAATCGATTACTATATAATCGTATTCACTTGGAGACGCGGAGAGCGCCATACTCAGGCGGTGCTCTTTGTCCTCAGCGTCGAGCAACTCCACTTCAGCTGCCGTAAGGTCACTATTAGCGGGCAAGACATCGTAGCCGCTTTCACCCGCTGGACGCGTCACAAGCGAAACAGGTGCACGATGGACAAGAACATCGTATATGCTGCGCTCAATGTTATATTTATTAATGCCGCTACCCATCGTGGCATTCCCTTGTGGATCTAAATCAATCAGCAACACGCGCTGCTTCATTGCTGCCAGCGATGCCGCAAGATTGATACTAGTGGTGGTCTTGCCAACACCACCTTTTTGATTCGCGATCGCGATAATTTTGGTCAATGAACTTGCCTCTGACAATAGCGGCTTGGTCGCCGCCTATTTTGTTACAACGCAATTTCTACTAGATGTCGATGCTCACTAAGCCCCGGTACGACGAGCGGGTGGACCACCACTTGAGAACCCTGCGAGCCGATTGCATCCAACTCCTGCGCTGGATAAGCTCCTTTCATCGCCAACAGCCGACCCTCAGGGGCCACCAGGTGCCGGCAACCATGCATCATATCCTGCAAAGAAGCAAAAGCTCGCGATAGCACGGCATCAAATGGCGCGACCACATGAAATGACTGCACCCGCGCCTGATGAATGACTATATTATCTAAGCGCAGCAATGTTTTCACCTGAAAAAGAAACCGGGCCTTTTTGCCGTTACTGTCCAGTAAATGGAGCTCTCGGTCAGGGAACAGTATCGCCATAGGGACTCCTGGTAAGCCCGCGCCCGTCCCAACATCAAGAACACGCTGACCCTTTATGAAAGGCGCGATGGCAAGGCTATCAAGCAGGTGCCGCGTAACCATATCTGTCTCGTCGCGCACGGCAGTCAAGTTATACGCTGTGTTCCACTTTGACAGCAAAGCCACGTAATCTATTAATTGCGCTTGCTGATCACTGGCAACCGACAGTTTCAGGTCATCGCAGCCCTGTTGCAGCTGGGAGATCAGGCGTGGCTGCAAGCTAAGCCAGCTTACGCCGGCTATCGGGGCCAGAATGAATGCCGCTGCCGAGGGCGCCACCCTTTTTTAGATAAATCAGCAACAATGCAATAGCGGCTGCAGTAACACCGGGTATTCGCCCCGCTCGAGCCAGAGAGTCTGGCCGCGCGGCACTTAGCTTTTGCTTTACTTCATTAGACAAGCCGTCAACGGCGTTATAATCTAAATCATCGGGCAGCGGTGTGTGCTCGTTGCGACGCAACCGGGCAATATCTTCTTTCTGTCTTTCAATGTAACCAGCATATTTGGCCTGTATCTCGACTTGCTCTGCTGCCTGTGCGTCTGTGCTCGGTGCTCCCACCAGCGCGGCAATATCGGAATATTCTAGCTCTGGGCGTTTCAACAGTTCAGCAAGGGAATATTCACGAGTGATTGGTTGTTTAATTTTTCCTACTAGTGCTGCGGCCTCAGGGGTCTCAGGATGCACCCAGCTAGTCGTTAATCGAGCTGTTTCGCGCTCAATTGCATCGCGTTTCCTGTCAAAGCGCTCCCAACGGGCATCATCAACGAGACCAAGTGCCCGTCCGCGCTCTGTAAGACGGATATCAGCATTGTCTTCGCGCAGCAGCAACCGGTACTCCGCGCGAGATGTAAACATGCGATAAGGTTCTAGAGTGCCCATTGTAATCAAGTCATCTACCAACACGCCGATATAAGCCTGATCTCGCCGTGGGGCCCAAGAAGCCTCACCACGCGCTGCCAGAGCGGCGTTGAGTCCGGCCAACAAACCTTGAGCGGCGGCCTCCTCATACCCTGTAGTACCATTAATTTGCCCAGCAAAATACAAGCCGGGAAGAGCCTTTGTCTCGAGGGTGGCGTTAAGATCACGAGGGTCGAAAAAGTCGTATTCAATCGCATACCCCGGCCGGGTGATGTGCGCCTCTCCAAAACCCTTAATAGATCGGACTAAATCGACCTGAACATCAAATGGCAGACTGGTAGAAATGCCGTTGGGGTAAAGCTCTCGCGTCGTTAAGCCTTCCGGCTCTATGAAAATCTGATGCGAGTTTTTATCGGCAAACCGGTGAATCTTGTCCTCAATACTAGGACAGTATCTTGGTCCAACCCCCTCTATAACGCCTGAGTACAGTGGTGACCGATCCAGACCGTCTCGAATAATACTGTGTGTATTCTCATTCGTGTGAGTGATCCAGCAACAGCGCTGTTCGGGGTGTTCAGCAATGCTACCCAAATAAGACATTACGGGTTCCGGCTGGTCACCCCACTGTTCTTGTAAATCAGAGAAGTCGACCGTACGCGCGTCAATACGGGGTGGCGTGCCTGTTTTGAGGCGTGCTACTCGAAACGGCAGTTCACGCAAGCGCTCTGCCAGTGCGATGGACGGTGGGTCGCCGGCACGGCCCCCGGAATTGTTCTCGAGTCCAATGTGCATTTTCCCGCCGAGGAATGTGCCGCTAGTCAGAACCACTTGCGGCGCACGAAAAACAACTCCCATTTGCGTAATTGCGCCAGCGACTCTGCCATTCTCAATCACTAAGTCATCAACCGGCTGCTGAAATATGGACAGGTTTGGTTGCGACTCGAGCATTTGTCGAATGCTATTCCTATATAGCACCCTATCCGCTTGGGCTCGCGTTGCCCTAACAGCAGGCCCTTTGCGTCGATTCAACACTCTAAATTGTATTCCAGCGCGGTCGGTGGCGCGCGCCATAGCCCCACCTAAAGCATCAATTTCCTTGACCAAATGGCTTTTCCCAATCCCGCCGATAGCGGGATTGCAGGACATTTGTCCAAGCGTATCCACGCTGTGAGTAAGTAATAGGGTGCGACAACCCATGCGCGCAGCAGCTAGGCAGGCCTCTGTACCGGCATGTCCTCCGCCGATAACGATTACGTCAAATTGTTGCTGGTATTCCACTGCCCGCCTCGCATGCTAAGTACACTGTCTTTCCGAAAGGGAGATTATACGCCGGCTGGGGCCGTTGTTCAAAATACGCTCAGGCCAATATCAATGCTGAATCAATTAACGGGCAGCCGTTGCTCACACCAGCTATAAATTTGATCCAAAACCTTCTGCCGCTCTGGTTCATTAAGGATTTCATGATATAGGCCTGGGTAAATCGTCAGTGTTTTGTCCGTTGAACTGCTATTTTGATGCAAGTAGCGCGAACCGTCAGGCGACGTCATTACATCCGCGCCCCCGTGAAGCACCAACAGCGGCAGTGTAATAGCAGATGCGCCTTCTCGCAGGGTCTTCATACCTGCGAAAAGCTCGCGCACCATTCGCGCCGATGTCTTACCGTGAAATACCAACGGGTCTTCGACATATTTTTTCACCTCCTCAGGGTCACGGCTGACGCCGCTGGCATCGAGCTGCATCACGCCCAATTGCGGCGCCAGTAACGCTAGCAATTGTATAAACCGCATTTGCATCCACCCAGGCTGTAAATCGGTCTTAATAAGTGCACCGGACAAGATACAGCCTACAAAACGATCTTGCTGTTGTAAGAGATAATTACAAGCGATAAGGCCACCCAAACTATGCCCCAGAAGAAACATTGGCACACCCGGAAACCGACACTCTATCTCATTGTGAAATGTAGCTAAATCAATAAGATAGTCGTCAAAGAAGTCTACATGACCGGGTCGGCCATCAGACTGACCATGGCCACGGTGGTCCAGCGCTGCCACCGCGTAACCCCTGGCGGCCAAAAAATCCCCCACCTGCTGATAGCGCCCGCCGTGCTCACCGGCACCATGCACTAACAACAAAATGGCTTTAGGTGTTCCATCTGGAAGCCAACACTGAAAATATGTCGACCGCTGATCAATCCGCTCTAATCTGTTTGATGTGTGTTTCATGGTTTCTCCTGATCTCAACGCCTATGAGACACGCTTTGGTTCATAACATATTGATATACTGTTTTATTTCAAGTTCAGACATTTACTTGTTTCTCCTTTCACTGCCGTCACGTTTTAGGTAGCATGCGGTGCGTACTATACAGAATAAAAGACTGGAGCTGTTTTATGACTGAATACCTTATGATCCCGCCTATTGTTGGTCTCGCTGGCCTCGCCATAGCGTTTGTCATCTACCACATCATGTTACGCCATGATCCCGGAGACGGCGTGGTTAAAAAAATCGGCGATCAAATTCATTTAGGTGCCATGGTGTTCATGCACCGCGAGTACAAAATGCTAGCGATATTTTCTCTTTGTCTGCTGGTAGCAATCTTTGTTTCGCCACTAGGGCTCAATACAGCCATAGCGTTTGTAGCTGGTGCATTATCATCGGCTACTGCGGGTTACCTAGGCATGTTTGCCGCTACAAAAGCTAATGTACGCACCACTGTAGCGGCTCACAATCACGGACAAAAAACCGCATTGTCTGTCGCTTTTTATGGTGGCTCGGTAATGGGTCTGTGTGTCGCATCACTAGGTCTAGTGGGCTTGGGCGGCGTTTATTGGTATTTCGGCGGTGACGTTGGCACGGCGCATGCAATTCACGGTTTTGGCATGGGAGCGTCTGTCGTGGCTCTATTTTCGCGTGTGGGCGGCGGGATTTTTACAAAGAGTGCTGATGTTGGCGCAGACTTGGTTGGTAAAATCGAAGCAGGTATTCCAGAGGACGATCCTCGAAATCCGGGTGTCATTGCAGATAATGTCGGCGATAATGTGGGCGATATCGCTGGCATGGGCTCAGATATATTTGAGTCATACTGCGGCTCAATGATTGCTTGCGTTGCTATCGCGTCCACAATAACTGTAGCCGCGACCCGAGATGCAATGATGCTGCTCCCTCTCGCTTTGGCTACGATAGGCCTTTTAGCCTCTGTTTGCGGCATTATAATTGTTCGTGTCCGATCAAATGCCCCACCAGAAGCGGCGCTACGTTCAGGCACCCTGTTAGCGCCCGTTATATTCGCAATAATGGCGTGGTTCATGATGGACGCCATGGCGTTAGATTCTAACATATGGTGGTCCGTTATTTGTGGCGCTGTAGGTGGAGTCTTTATCGGCTTAATCACTGAGTACTACACTGGTGGTGGGCCGGTTAAGAAAATCGCTACGTCCGGCGAAACAGGCGCGGCTACAGTCATGATTACTGGCTTAGCGGTTGGCATGCAATCTGTTGTGCTTCCTGTCTTGTTTTTAGCCGCTATTATCTATATTTCTACACTATTGTCGGGACTCTACGGGGTCGGTATCGCTGCTGTCGGCATGCTAGCCACTGTAGGAATAACAATGGCAATCGATGCCTATGGCCCTGTAGCAGATAACGCTGGAGGTATTGCTGAAATGGCTGGTATGGGTGAAGACACTCGTAAAATCACCGACGGCCTTGATGAAGTGGGCAACACCACTGCCGCTATCGGAAAAGGGTTCGCTATTGGTGCTGCAGCGTTAGCCGCTTTAGCAATCATAGCCGCCTTTGTAGAAACGGTACAGGTACACACTACTGACTTTGCATTAGCCGTTACAGATCCAGTCGTTTTGGTTGGAATGTTTATTGGTGGAACAATTCCATTTCTCATTGCGGCTATTACTATGACCGCTGTAGGTGAAGCTGCTTTCGACATGATTAATGAGATTCGCCGTCAGTTTCGCGAGATCCCAGGGTTGTTAGAAGGCTCTGCTGAGCCTGACACAGAAAAATGCGTGGATATTGCTACAACCGCGGCTTTGCGTCGAATGATTTTACCTGGTGTGATCGCTGTGTCAGCACCAGTTATTGTTGGCTTTGGTCTTGGCGCGGCTTCCCTTGGGGGGATGTTAGCAGGTGCGTTGCTCGCGTGTGTACTGATGGCGTTAATGATGGCTAATGCTGGAGGCGCCTGGGATAACGCCAAAAAGTATGTCGAAAAAGGCAATCTTGGCGGAAAGGGTTCGGATACTCACGCAGCTGTAGTCGTTGGTGACACAGTGGGCGACCCCTTCAAAGATACCTCGGGTCCTGCAATGAATATTCTTATCAATGTAATGGCCATCGTCAGTCTAGTAATCGCGCCTTTACTGTAGCGCTTACAAACCACGCCTCGACACATTGTCGAGGCGTGCTCAAACTAATAGGCCATAAACTGTTCTGGTAATGGCGCTTTTCGCATAATTCGTCCATATTACACCCTCATCGGCTCAATGAGTTTTTTGCATGCCTTTACTGAGTAACGCCCAGAAATATGATCTCGTCAAAATAATGAATGATCACATTCCCCATGCGACATTGCTTGGAATTCAAGTTGAAAGCGTTCATGAGGAAGAGCTAACACTAAAATTACCTTATCAGGCGGCGCTTGTCGGAGATTCTAAAGCTGGGACACTGCATGGTGGCGCAATAACCTTGCTGCTAGACCAAACGCTAGGCATGGCGACGGTGTGCAGCGACGCGTCTAAACCGGCTGTTACACCAACGCTTGACTTACGCGTTGATCATTTGGGTGTAGCACCGGCCGGCATGAGCATATTTGCTTCGGCACGCGTATACAAGGCAACTCGCAAAATACTCTTCGTTGAAGGGGTCGCTTATTGCGAGTCGAAAGACTCACCTATCGCACGTGCGACGGGAAGTTGGGTCCGGGTTGCAGATGTTGACTTATCTTGGCTTGCTCCCGCAGACCGGAAAGCTGTATAAGTATGTCTATGCCTGATGAAGGACCTGAAAAGACTAGCCTAGACGCATTAGATCGCTGGTTACGGCAAGTGCCTTATGCCGCATTTTTAGGTATCAACGCCGAGTTACGTGAAAGTGACGTTATATTTACACTTCCATCAAATAGAAAATTTATAGGGAATCCTTCTCTGCCTGCGATACACGGTGGCGTTATCGGCGGTTTTATGGAGCAAGCAGCAGCGCTTCACCTAATTGCAAACATGGCTAATCCTGCTTTACCAAAAATAATTAACTTCTCTTTAGACTATTTGCGTCCTGCACTATTACACGACACGTATGCTCACTGCGTACTGAGCCGGAAAGGTAGGTTTATCAGCAATGTTACTATTACGGCCTGGCAAGAGGATTCTGGCCAGCCAAACGCTATTGCAAGAGCACATTTTTTAACCTCTGAAAATAATTGAAGGAAAAACCACTATGTCACGATGGGAAAGGGCGGAAATCGAGCAGGCTTTTGATGTATATCAACTCGCTGCTTTGAAAGGAGCACAAACTAAGGATTGGACGGAATGGGCAGCATGCTTTACTGACGACGCTACGTATTTTGAACATCATTATGGTCGCTTTTGGGGACGAGATAATATCCATACGTGGATCACTGAAACGATGAATAAATGGCCTGCTAGTGAGATGACAGCTTTCCCTATTAGCTGGTATACAATTGATGAGGACAAAGGGTGGGTTATCGCAGAAGTTATGAATCGTATGAAGGACTTGGGTGACGGGACTATTTATGAGGAGCCTAACATTACTATTTTACATTATGCCGGACAAGGCATGTTCAAGTATGAAGAGGACGCCTATAACCCACATAATATGGGCACTACGATAGGTGCTTGGATAAATGCAAAAAAGCTGCTGGACGCAAAATAATCACATATTGGCATCATCGCAGTGAGCCGCGCGTCATCTAAGAGGAATCTCGTACTTCGCTTTGATATGCGGAGTTCACCCCTATGCACAGATGCAATTGCTGATCGATATCAGGCGGCGTTAGATATGACGACCTGGGCTGACAATAATCAAATTAGTGCTGTGGGCTTGTCTGAACATCACGCTACTGGGGACGGCTTCTTAGCCGCACCACTGCAGTTCGCTGGCATGATGGTTGCAGGTACCAGAAGAGTGCGCGTCAGCGTTAGCGCTTTGCTAGTGCCCCTACACGACCCTATAAGACTAGCAGAAGACATTTGCTTGATAGACCAGATAGCACAGGGTCGCTTCTCGGTAACTTGTGGCCTTGGGTATCGAGAAATAGAATATCAATCTTTTGGTGTCAACTGGTCGCGACGCGGGCAAGTATTCGATGAGAAGTTAAATATTTTAATACGGGCCCTAAGGGGACATCGAGAAGGTGATAGCGAACACTGCATTCCATTAAATCCTCTACCGGTATCTAACATTAATAACCTACTGATGATTGGCGGAAATAGTAAGGTTGCGGCAAGGAGAGCCGCTAGGCTGGGGTTATTTTTTTGTCCTGCAATCGACGATAAAGAATTAGGAGAGATATATAGATGCTACTGTGAAGAATATGGGTTCAAACACGGATTTGTTATATGGCCTGGAGAACCAGCTACAACGTTTATTAGTCACGATCCCACTGCTACTTGGAAAATAATTGGTGAGCATTTGATGTACGACGCACAAAGGTATGGTGCATGGAAACACCCGAACCGCCGCGCATATGCAGAATCGTTTGCTTCAAATATTGAAGAACTAAAGCAGGAGGGAAAATACCGCGTTCTCTCTCCTGAACAAGCTGTTGAGTCAGTAACAAAAAATGGTTCATTGCATCTCGCTCCGCTTACGGGGGGAGTATCTATTGCTAGTGGATGGGAAAGCTTGCGCCTATTTGAAGATCACGTCCAACCATATTTGTAATTATTTTTATTTCTTGCAACGTTAAGTTCGGCGTATGCCTTTTTAGAAACTACATAATTAAATATATATATAATACATATTATATATAGATATATTGTTGTTATTGTTAAGGGAAATTTCCCAGTGGGTAACTATGATTTTTCTACGAAAATCAATATTTTAAGCGAATGAAAACCCTAGGGAGAACAAGAGTATTAGCTCTGTGCAAGGAGTGGTTAGTCAGTGGGTAAGTTAATACTAGGTTTGCAAAATTTTTAAGTATAGGGCCGCTGCGTGTATTACTGCTTAGTTTGTTCACGGCGTATACACCTGTTATTAATCTACTCGGAGCAGGGGTCACTGTTAAGAAGCGTTTGATAATAAGACAGTCAATAAGGCGTTAACAAGCTGGGTATATCTTATAATGAGCAGGTGAACTCTGTTGTGTTTATATAACGTAAAGGTGACGACACTACTTTCCAATACAAAAGCTAGAGAATATAGCGCCTAGGAGTTCGTCGCTGGTAATGTCTCCAGTGATATCTCCTAACCTTGACTGGCATAGCCGCAAATCTTCAGCGAGCAATTCACCGGCACCTAGCTGCTGCAATTTGTTGCGGCCATGTAGGAACAATTCCCTCGCTTGTTCGAGGGAATCTAGGTGCCGTCTGCGTGCACTAAATCCTCCCTGACTACCGTCAAGATATCCCATACACGCTTTCAAGTGCATGCGAAGTATCTCTATTCCCGCACCGGATTTAACTGATAAGTTGATGACGACGTTTTCGGAAAATTTTGTTAAACCTGGGTCTTCGTTAGTTAAATCACACTTATTTCTTATTACGGTAACGGGAATGTTGCTGTGTGGCGGGTTTTGTTGGTCTTGCCATAGTTCGTCTAGATCCGCATCAAGACCGGGCTGAGCCATGGCGTCGACAACTAGTAATATACGGTCTGCAGAAAGAATTTCTGCGCGCGCTCTGCGAATACCTTCTCGTTCAATTATATCATTACTTTCGCGTAGGCCAGCTGTATCAACTATGTGAATTGGCAAACCATCGATTTGAATATGTTCCCGCAAGACGTCGCGAGTGGTCCCTTTTTGTGGCGTAACGATTGCTGTATTTTGGCCTGATAGTGCGTTTAGAAGGCTAGACTTGCCGGCGTTCGGTTTGCCGGCGATTACTAGTTTCATGCCCTCTCGAATGAGAGCACCCTGATTAGCCTCCTTCATTACAGATGTGAACTGATCAGAAATGGCGCAGAGTTGTTGTGAGACTTGGTCGTTTTGAAGGAAATCAATTTCTTCCTCTGGAAAATCGATGGCGGCCTCTACATATATTCTCAAATTAGTAACAAGATCTATTAGCGATTCAATTTTTTTCGAAAAAACGCCCTGAAGTGAGCGACTGGCGTTAAGCGCGGCTTCTTCTGTCGTGCTATTAATGAGGTCAGCAATAGCTTCTGCTTGAGTCAAATCTATTTTGTCGTTGAGGTATGCCCGCTGAGAAAATTCTCCGGGCAATGCTTGTCGGGCGCCGAGCATGCAGGCCTGGCGTAAGAGTAGATCTAGTATTATAAAACCTCCATGAGCCTGCAGTTCTACTATGTCTTCGCCAGTAAACGAATTTGGGGCGGGGAAGAAAAGGGTTATGCCTGAATCTAATACGTTTTCTTCACGATCATAAAAGCGACAGAAGTGCGCATGGCGTGGTTTAAGGTCAGTAGCAGTAATGGCTTTGCCAATAGAGTATGCATCAGAACCAGATAGTCTAATAATTCCAATGCCGCCTGGTCCGGGAGCTGTTGCAACAGCGACAATGGTATCTTCACGCATGACTAAAAGCCTACCGCATAAGACAAAGACCTTTTCTTAGGTCTTTGTCGCGGCTTTTTCAATCTGTCGAGTAATGACGTACTGTTGCGCCATGGAAAGTAAGTTGTTGACAACCCAGTATAAAACTAGTCCCGCTGGAAACCACAAGAAAAAGAAAGTAAACATAACGGGCATCCATTGCATAATTTTAGCCTGCATTGGGTCCGGCGGCGGGGGGTTAAGTTTTTGCATGTAGAACATGCTAGCACCCATTACTAACGGCAGAACAAAATAAGGATCCATTACCGCGAGATCTTTAATCCATAACACAAACGGCGCTTGTCTCAATTCGACGCTTTCCATTAGCATCCAATACAGTCCTATGAACACAGGCATCTGAACCAGAATAGGCAAGCATCCACCGAGAGGATTGATTTTCTCTTTTTTGTAAAGTTCCATCATTGCTTGCGATTGTTTCTGCTTGTCATCAGCGAACTGCTCTCTGATGTCGACCATTTTGGGCTGAACGCGGCGCATGTTCGCCATTGATCTGTAGGATGCGGCAGACAGTTTAAAAAAGACGGCTTTGATTAGTACTGTCAACAAAATTATTGCAACACCCCAATTACCGACTACCGCATGAATGTTGGTAAGTAACCAGAAAAGTGGTTGAGCAATCCACCACAGAAAGCCGTAGTCAACGGTGAGGTCTAGATAAGGCGAAATCTCTTGTAGTCGATATTGGTCTTTCGGCCCTGCGTAAAACTTCGCACCCACAACGCCGGAGTTGCCTGGGTCTAGAGTTAGAGCCGGGCTGGTGAACCCTGCGATGTTGAATCCAGATTGGGTCACGCGTGCGCTGTAAGTTTGCATTTGATCTGGATTTGGTATCCAAGCACTGAGGAAGTAATGTTGTACCATTGCTATCCAACCGCCGGGCAGCTGCGCTTTGAAGGAGTCTTCCTCTAGATCATCAAAAGTGAACTTGGTAAAGCGATCGTCGGGTTGCGTGAGTGCGACGCCCAAGAACGGCTTCATGCCCATAACGTTAGTATCGGCAGACGGTGGTGGCGCACTTCCTCGCTTTACTTGTCCAAACAAGTTGCCCTGCCAGCGTTCGGCGCTGTTATTGTCAATTAAGTAGTCTATGTCAATTAAGTAGGAGCCACGGTATAACGTAAACCGCTTGGTAATGCGGACATTTGCGTTGCCTTGCCATTGCAAGTCAACAACGACTGATTCATCACCGTCATTAAGCGTATAGGTGGTGGATGCGGCGTTAAAGAGTGCTCTGCCATCACTGTCTATTCCATTGGGACCGATGAGGCCACTTTGTGCGATATAGGTTAGCGTGCTGTTATCTTCTAACAGCACGAACGGGTCATTGGGGTCGTCTAATCTGGCTAAAAATTTTGGCAGTGACAACTCCATGATATCACCGCCCTGTAGGTCTACCGCCAGCTGCAAGACGTCGGTCTTAATCTGGATAATACGTGCATTTTTAATGGAAAGAGCGGTTGATGGTGTGACTTCTGCCGGGCTGTACTCAGGCGCGACAGGCAGATCTTCTTCGGTGCTGGCAATAATATCGAGCGCAGTATCTGGAATCTTAGAAGGTACGTCGTTTGTGGCTGAGATTAATCGTGATGTGTCTTGCTGTTCGGACGCGCTTCTCTTGTCAGTAAAACTGACCCATTCTGTAAGCAGCATAAACGATAGTGCAGCGATGGCGCCGATAAGTAGTGTGCGTTGCAAATCCATAATAGAGTATCTATTGCCTAATGTTGGTGTTCGCAGGTTGGAACGGGGTCTTCTCCACCTTCATGCCATGGGTGGCATTTCGACAATCGAAGCAGGGCCAGATAGCTTCCTTTAACAACACCATGTTCGCTAATTGCCTCCTGAGCGTAAGACGAACAGCTAGGATAAAATCGGCAATGAGTACCTATAAAAGGGCTGAGGCAGACCTTGTAGCAGGAAATCATGAAAATCAGTAGGCGGCGCATTAGTGTTCCTGGCTAGTATTCAATATTGTTTTGGTCGTTTGTCGCGTTAGTTTCTGCCACTGCTGCAACAATATAGAGGACAGTTCGCTATTATCTAAATCACCCAGTCCGCGCCTTGCAAGCAGCACAATGTCGACGCAGGATTCATCGGCTGGAAGCGTGCGTAAAAACTCGCGGGCTACTCGTTTTATTCGATTTCGATCAACAGCTAGCCGCACATGTTTTTTGGCAATGACTAAACCCAATCGGTGCCTGCTGCTGCCATTAATTCTTGCCAGCAGTAACAGTTTTTGATGTGAGGCTCGTGCATCAGGCTTGTCAAATACTCTCGTGTAGTCGTTAGCGTTAAGAAGGCGCTTTTTCTTGTCGAATCGAGAATCCGTTAGCTGGCCAACCAAGCTGAAATTCTATGCAGTCAGACGCTTGCGACCTTTGGCTCGGCGACGCCCTACGACGTTGCGGCCACCTTTAGTCGCCATGCGAGCGCGGAAGCCATGCCGGCGAGCGCGTTTTATAACGCTAGGTTGAAATGTTCTTTTCATTGTAGTGTTCCAAATTGTTAAAGCAGACGGCACTCGCTAGTCGCTGTGCGACACCTGCGTAGAGCCTCTGGTCTGAAAAAAGGTGCGCTATTTTATGTAAATGCGCAGGCTAATTCAATCAAAAGTGCAACTATTTTAGTGGTAATAGGCATAGCGGGAAGCCTTAAAAAGCTGGCAATATGCTGCTGTCTTGCTGCGTAGGCAGCGGCCTCTAATTCAGGCTTTGAGCGGTGCTGTTTGATGCGGTAGTACACATGTTTTCAAAAAGATACGCACAGGTTACACACAGGCTGTCTTACTCAGGTGCCATGTTTACAGAAGTGGCTATAATATAAGCATATAACAGGCAACATGTTGAATAGCATAGAGAAAATATTTTTACGTTTTCGGCATTTATTTGTGGATAACTCGTGAGTTCGGGGGTATTATGCGGTGACTTGGTCGGATAAATGATCAAGTAAAGCGTAGATATTCATCATTTGTTACTTTTTCATAAGTCGGGGGCTCATACTCGGCTTTAAGGGGTTTTCCTTGCCTGATGCCGTGTGGCAGAAATGCGTCAACCGTTTGCGTGACGAACTGCCGTCGCAACAATTTAATACTTGGATCCGGCCGTTGAAAGCAAGGGCAGACAGTCGCTCTCTGACGCTGTTCGCGCCCAACAGATTCATCAAAGATTTTGTGGTGGAAAAGTATTCGGAGCGCATACTGGCGCTTGTTAGCGAGCTTCAGCCCGACGGCACGCCGCAACTCGCGTTAGAAATTGGGCCCAATAACGGACCGGTTCCAGCGTTGATAGAGGCGGATCCCGCTACATTAGAGGGCATCGAGCAGGTGGCGCCTGCTATTACAGCCCGAGGGCGGAGGCCCGAGGCTGCCAGGGCGTTACCCTCAGTGACCCAGAGAGGTCCGGCTAGCGTGGATGATGTTCGCTCCCCTGTGGACCATCAACATCACCTGTTTGAGAACTATACCTTTGACAGCTTTGTAGAGGGCAAGTCTAACCAGTTAGCGTTAGCCGCCGCCCGGCAAGTGGCAGAGAACCCCGGCACGTCTTACAATCCTCTGTTTTTATATGGCGGTGTTGGTCTTGGTAAAACGCATTTAATGCATGCGGTGGGCAATGCTTTGAAGGCTCATAACCCGGAAGCAAAGGTTGTGTATCTTCATTCTGAGCGGTTCGTCGCTGATATGGTTAAGGCGCTGCAATTAAACGCTATTACGGACTTTAAGCGTTATTACCGTTCTGTTAATGCTCTATTAATAGACGACATACAGTTTTTCGCAAAAAAAGATCGTTCACAAGAAGAGTTCTTTCACACCTTTAATGCTTTGCTGGAGGGCGGCCAGCAAATGATCTTGACCTGCGATCGTTACCCTAAGGAAATTGACGGTCTAGAGGAAAGACTTAAATCCCGTTTTGGCTGGGGCCTCACGGTTGCCGTCGAGCCTCCAGAGCTCGAGACCCGAGTTGCGATACTGATGAAGAAGGCGGCTGAAGCGCGCATTGATCTGCCTCCGGACTCAGCCTTTTTTATCGCACAGCGAATTCGATCTAATGTCAGAGAGCTAGAGGGCGCGCTGAAGCGAGTGATAGCGAGCGCTCGCTTCTTGGGGCGTCCCGTTGATATAGAGTTGATTCAGGAGAGCCTTAAGGATTTGCTAGCGCTGCAGGACAGGCAGGTTAGTATGGACAATATCCAGCGCACGGCCGCGGAATATTATAAAATCAAAATTGCCGATATGATGTCTCGCCGGCGCAGTCGCTCGGTTGCTAGGCCGCGTCAAATGGCGATGGCCTTATCGAAGGAATTGACTAACCATAGCCTGCCAGAGATTGGAGATAGTTTTGGCGGCAGAGATCATACGACAGTCCTGCATGCGTGCCGTAAAATCAAGGAGCTTCGTGAAACCAACTCGGATATCCGCGAAGATTATAAAAATTTGTTGAGAACGTTGACAACGTGACCGTACAAACGAGACTTTCTCGTATTGGTGCGCCGGCGCTTAGTCAGTCGGGTCAGATCGAATTATTGTAAGAGAAGGGAAAACATTACTATGAAGTTCAGTATTTCACGGGATAGCCTGGTCAAGTCGTTAAACCTTGTGGCGGGCGTTGTTGAGCGCAGGCAAACATTGCCTATTTTAGCGAATGTGCTGCTGAAGCTGAAAGAGGATCGTCTGTTATTAACAGGGACAGACTTAGAGGTGGAGCTGGTAGGGGATGTTCAGCTTGCCGGGGCGGGCGAGGAATCTGGTGAGGTAACTGTGCCCGCCAGGAAATTGCTAGATATTTGCAAGTCGCTGCCTGAGGGGAGCGATATTAAGTTCAGCGTCAAAGGAAACAAGGTGGCGGTGACTTCCGGCAGTAGCCGTTTCACGCTCTCTACGTTACCTGCTAGAGAGTTTCCAAGCGTTGAGAGCAGCATAGGCACGCATCAGCTTACCGTCAAGCAAGGACAGCTAAAGCGTCTGATTGACCGCACTGGCTTTGCGATGGCTCAGCAGGATGTGCGCTACTATTTGAATGGGATGTTGTGGGAGCTCGATAGTAAGCAATTGCGCCTTGTGGCGACCGACGGACACAGACTGGCCATGTGTACACTGAAAGAAAAGATAAACGTCACGGGAGAGGGCGGTGTGCAGGTCATTCTTCCTCGCAAGGGTGTTTTAGAGCTTGCCCGGCTGTTGGTAGACGATGATGCGGAGATTAAAATTACCATAGGCAGCAATCACATCAGGGCAGAGACAGGGGGCTATGCATTCACCTCGAAGCTCGTTGATGGCAAGTTCCCTGATTATGAAAAGGTCGTTCCGCGCTCTCCAAATAACATCCTTAAAGGCTCTCGACAGGCACTAAGACAGGCGTTTGCGCGAACGGCAATATTATCAAATGAAAAATTTAGAGGAGTTCGCCTAAAGCTGACAGACAACACATTGGATATAGTCGCGAATAATCCGGAGCAGGAGGAGGCGGAAGAGACCGTGCCTGTTGACTATTCCGGTGACGGCTTAGAAATTGGGTTTAACGTGAGCTATTTGCTAGATGTCTTGGGGGTGCTAAGTGGGGACGAGATTAAGTTATCGCTTGCAGACCCTAATAGTAGCGCACTGCTGGAGGAGTCCGACGAGGGCGACTCGTTGTATGTTGTTATGCCGATGCGGCTTTAGTTGAGTGCAACCTCAATATATGCGGAGCTTAGATGGGCTTTTTTCGGTTTACAGATGACTCTGCGCGGTAGTTGTGGCGCTAACACAGTTACAAATAAGCAATGTAAGAAACTTGCTGCAGGTGAAGTTGACGCGCTTGAAGGGCGTCAACGTTTTTTTCGGCTGTAATGGGAGCGGAAAAACGAGTGTGCTGGAGTCGATACACATGTTGGGAATGGCCCGCTCTTTTCGTGGCAGCAGCGTCAAGTCTTTGATTAATCATGGTTCGGGCTCGTGTGCGGTGTTTGGAATAACAACGCAAGGCTCATCAGTGATTAAATCGGGGACCACTGGGGGCGCGGTGCCGATAGGAGTGCAGCGTAATCGCAGCGGCGAAGCGCAAATCAAGATCGGAGGCAGGCCGGTCCGAGCTGTCGCTGAACTGGCCGAGCAACTGCCGCTTCAGGTCATTACTGCTGAGAGCTTCGGCTTGTTGACAGGCTCGCCCGGCGCGAGGCGCCGTTACCTAGACTGGGGGGTGTTCCACGTGGAACAGCAGTTTTTCTCCCAGTGGCAGCGATTTCAAAGGAGCATAAAACAGCGCAATAATTTACTGCGGCGTGGTAAAATATCTGACCAAGAATTGGCGGCTTGGACCAGAGATTTGGCTCAGACGGGCGCGGCCATAAGCACGTATAGAAAGGACTATTTCCAGAAGTTGGCGCCCTGTTTCAAGGAGATAATGGCAAGATTGGCCCCATCGTTAGACGAGCTAGAACTGCGGTATCAGCAAGGCTGGGATCGTCAGCTGACCTATAGTGAGGCGCTTGCACAGGGTTTCGCGGCGGATGCTGAGCAGGGCTATACCCACTCAGGGCCTCAACGCGCGGATGTCAGAGTGCTTGCTGGCGGACATTTGGCGTCAGAGACTCTATCCCGAGGGCAGCAAAAGCTTGTGGTGTGTGGCCTGAAGCTGGCACAGGGTAGGCTGATGGGCGAGTTAGGGCGCGGCACGTGTACGTACCTGATCGACGATTTGCCGTCAGAGCTCGATTATACGCATAGTGTGATGGTATGCGAGTTACTGGCGTCGATGGAGGCGCAGGTGTTTATCACCTGTATCGATCAGCGGGAAATCCAGTCGGTATGGCCTGAAAGCGGAGAGCTGGCGATGTTCCACGTGGAACAGGGCGCAGTAAAGCATCAGTCAGTAGGATGACATGATGCGTAAGACCCTTTATAAATAAAGCATATACTAAAAGTGAGAACCCATGAGCGACGACTTAACTACATATAACTCAGATAACATCAAAGTGTTAAAAGGCTTGGATGCCGTCCGCAAGCGCCCTGGCATGTATATTGGCGATACAGACGATGGCTCCGGCCTCCATCATATGGTGTTTGAGTTGGTTGATAACTCAATTGATGAAGCTCTTGCCGGACACTGCAAAAAAATTAACATCATTATTCATCCTGACGAGTCTGTTTCTGTCAGCGATGATGGCCGCGGAATCCCGACAGAAATGCATGACGAGGGGGTGTCTGCAGCAGAAGTGATCATGACCGTTTTGCACGCCGGAGGTAAGTTTGATGAAAATGCGTATAAGGTCTCGGGAGGGCTTCACGGCGTAGGAATTTCGGTCGTCAACGCGTTATCCGAAGAGCTGGTGTTGACGATTAGACGAGGTGGCAAACTGTACGAGCAGGTTTATGTGCACGGGATACCTCAAGCACCGCTGGCCGAGATAGGCACGACAGAGACCAGCGGAACCGCGGTGCGTTTCAAGCCCTCACCGAGCACATTTACGAATATAAAGTTCCATTTTGAGCAGCTAGCCAAGCGCTTGCGGGAGCTCGCGTTTTTGAATTCTGGCGTTTGCATCGTCTTAAAGGACGCGCGCAGCGGGAAGGAAGAGGCGTACGAGTATGAAGGCGGTTTGTTAGCATTTGTCGATTATCTAAACTTAAATAAAAAGCCCGTAAATAAGCCGTTTTATTTCCAGCATCAGTATGACGACGGTATTGGTGTTGAGGTCGCTTTGCAGTGGAATGACGGGTTCCAAGAAAATGTCCTTTGTTACACGAATAACATACCCCAGCGTGATGGCGGAACTCACTTGACGGGATTCAGGACAGCATTAACCCGCTGTCTTAATGCCTATATTGAACGTGAAGGGCTGTCGAAAAAAGCGAAGGTCGATACAACGGGTGAGGATGCGCGGGAAGGCCTAACTGCAGTAGTGTCTGTGAAAGTGCCGGACCCTAAGTTTTCGTCTCAGACTAAAGACAAGATGGTGTCTTCTGAAGTTCAGCCGGCTGTCGATCAAGCCATGAGTTCGCGATTGAATGATTACTTAATGGAAAACCCTGGGGAAGCAAAAGCGGTTGTCGGAAAAATGCTTGATGCTGCAAGAGCGCGCGAAGCGGCACGCAAAGCGCGAGAAATGACCCGGCGCAAGGGGGCTTTGGACATTGCTGGGTTGCCAGGAAAACTGGCAGACTGCCAAGAAAAAGACCCTGCCTTATCTGAGATATATTTGGTGGAAGGTGATTCTGCGGGAGGGTCCGCAAAGCAGGGGCGCAACCGGAAGTATCAGGCGATCCTTCCATTGAAAGGCAAGATCCTAAATGTCGAAAAAGCACGGTTTGACAAAATGCTGGAATCGATAGAGATTGGCACGCTCGTTACTGCCTTGGGTTGCGGCATCGGAAAAGAAGAGTTTAATGCCGATAAGCTGCGATACCACAGCATTATTATCATGACCGATGCTGATGTTGATGGGTCCCATATTAGAACTCTCTTGCTCACATTTTTCTTTCGGCAGATGCGTGAACTCGTCGATCGTGGCCATATTTTCATCGCACAGCCACCCTTGTATAAGGTTGCCAAAGGAAAGCAGCATCAATATTTAAAAGATGATGAGGCCTTGGATCAGTTTTTAACGCAGTCTGCACTTGAGAGTGGTTCAATTGTGGTTACCCCTGAGGCGCCTGCTATCTCTGGCAGTGGGTTGGAACATCTAGTGAATGAGTACCGAGGCGTGGTTGCAACCATCAGCCGTCTAAGTCGACTTTATGCCGAGACGGTTCTTTGGGAGATGGTCTACGGGCTACCGCTCAACTTGGAGCAAATGAAAGACGAGTCTAAGGTCAAAACCTTCTGTGACCAGCTAGGTGAGCGGCTGCTAGCGGTGGCAACAAAAGGAAGCCTGTATAGTGTCGTAGTGCGAAAAGACCATGAGCGGCAATTGTATTTTCCCGTCGTGAAATTATTAGCGCACGGAGTAGAATCAGAAACAGAGTACCATCAGGAGTTCTTCTCGTCGGGTGAATATCGTACCCTAGTTACATTGGGTGAAACCCTGAATACGCTGATAGAGAAGGACGGCTACTTCCAGCGTGGCGACAAGGTGTTTCAGACACGCATATTCGCTGAAGGCCTCGACTGGTTGATGAAGGAAGCTCGCAGGGGCTACACCATCCAACGCTACAAGGGACTTGGGGAGATGAACCCTGAGCAGCTATGGGAAACCACTATGGATCCGGACGTTAGGCGTATGCTTAAAGTCACGATAGAAGACGCGATTGCTGCCGATCAAGTGTTCACAACGCTAATGGGTGATCAAGTTGAACCGCGGCGGGAGTTCATTGAAGACAATGCGCTGTCCGTGGCCAACCTCGATATCTGACGGCTTAATCTTCCAGCTTGGACGGCGGCTCACTGTGGTTGCCGATCGCCGTTATCATGGGCTCTAGGCGGCTACTCTCGATGTCATCGTGGATAGGCTCCAGCGCAGCCATTTCTTTATTTGCGCGGGTAGATAATAGCTGGAAGCGTTCAACTTTACCGTGCAGCCCCTGCTTGCCTGCGAGTCCCGTGACCGTGTCGTTGTAGTGGTTGTTGGCCGCTTTTAGCGTATTGCCTAACTTATGCAGCCGATCTGCCACAAGGCAAACCTGGTTGTATATGTCGCCCGCTCTGGTGCTAATCTCTTTCGCTTCCTGATTGCTTTTTTCAACCATCCATAGGTTTGCCACTGTGCGTAAAATAGGCATTAGAGTCGTATGAGAGACCATCACCACACCCTTCTGGTAGCCATAATTAAATAGGCCTTTATTGTGCTTCATCGCCTCAATATAGGCCGGCTCAATAGGCATGAACATAAGCACAAAGTCTGGGCTACCAATACCGGGGAGGTTCACATACTCTTTCGAGGCTAGGTCATCGATGTGATTGCGGACCGCTTGTGCATGGGCGTTTAGGGCTTTTGTCCGCTCCTCATCGGTGCTTGCCTCGATGGCCCGGTCATAGTCGATTAGGGATACCTTGCTATCGATGATGAGGTTTTTACTATCTGGCAGTTTGATAATAAAGTCAGGAAGCTTTCGCCTCCCCTCCTCGTCTCGATATACGGTCTGTGCCTCGTAGTGCTCTCCTGCCTGCAACCCTGCTAGCTCCAGCGTTCGCTCAAGTTGGGCCTCGCCCCAGTTGCCAACGGTTTTTTTATCGCCTTTTAGTGCTACCGTTAGGTTGCTGGCCTGGTTGTTCATTTCTAAGCCAACTTCTAAGACTTTTTGCAGCTCCTTCTCGAGAGCCGTGTGCCCCTTGATAGATTCCGAATGTACCTCGTTTATACGCGTCTGGAACCCAGTTATTTGCTCGCGAAAAGGCTTTAGCAGCATCTCCAGCGACGCTTGACTAGCAGTTGTAAAATGCTTGCCTTTATCGTCGAAAATTTTATTGGCCAGGTTTTCGAATTCCTTTTTAAGATTTTCTCGCGTTTCATTTAGCAGTTTAATTTGCTCTAGGTGCCTGTCTTCGCGCTCGTCTTGCTGTGTTTGCAGTTGGATAATTTCCTGTGAAGAGGCATTGAGTTGGGATCGAACCTGCATTAAGTTTTCCATTGACGTCGAGAGCTCGGAGAATTTAGCCTGCAATTGCTGTTGTGCTTGCTCCAGCTTAACCGCCTGAACGCGCTCATGGGCGCTAGCTTCTGCTAGCTCTGCTTCGCGAATCCGCAATTGCTCGCGGCTTTCGGCAAGCGTTCGCTTGCTAGACGCGCTCTGCCAGACACTGATGAACAGAACGACGAATGTTGTTGCGGCCGATATGGCGGCGATAATGATTAAATGGTTCTCAGTTAATATCATCGAATATTCTCCGCAACTTATTCTCAGTGTAAATCAAGAAACGCCCGATAAGGCGATTATTCCGCGGCTCGAAAACATCTGTTGCGCATCAACTATATTTTGCGAGTAACAGGTGCATATTTTTGGCGGGCCCCAACATTACTTGCTGACAGCTAGTAGAGAGATATCAGCGACTTCTAAGAAAAGATCGCGTAAACGCTTCAGTAGGTTAAGACGGTTATCACGCAGCTCTACATTCTCTACGTTGACCATAACCCCTTCGAAAAAAGCATCTATTGGTTCACGTAGGTCTGCCAAACATGACAGCGCTTCTGTGTATTCATCGTGTTTTAAGTGTTGATGGCAAGTACTGCTAAGGCCTTCAACGCAACGCAAAAGCACTTTTTCTTGGGGCTTTACAAGTAAGTCAGCGCTTACTTCCGAAAAGTCATGCCCGCTATCCAGCTTGTCAAGAATATTGGAAACACGTTTATTGGCGGCCGCTAGGGCTTGCGCCTCGGGTAGTAGTGAAAAGGCGTGTACCGCCTGCACGCGGCGCTGAATATCAAGCGGGCGAGATAGGTTTCGTGCGCTGACCGACTTGAAAACTTCGGCAGGTATATTCTCTTCTTCGTACCAAGCGCGGAAGCGCTCAATCATATAGTCGAAGACCTGCACCACGGTATCATCGGCCAGGGTGTTCACTGGATACTGTGCCGCAGCAAGTTTTAGGCACTCTTTTAAGTCCAGATCGAGACGCTTTTCTACCAAAATTCGCAATACCGCTAATGACGCTCTGCGCAAGGCAAAAGGATCTTTCGAGCCCGTGGGCGGCTGTCCAATACCAAAAATTCCGACCAATGTGTCCAGCCTATCTGCAAGAGCTAAAGTACAAGCGGTTGCCGTTTCAGGCAGCCCATCGCCGGCGAACTTAGGCCAATATTGCTGCGTCAGAGCAGCAGCCACTTCCGCCTGCTCGCCGTCATGTTTGGCATAATATGCTCCAGCAATGCCCTGCATATCCGAAAATTCTAGCACCATATCGGTGACTAGATCGGCTTTGCTAAGTTCGGCAGCCCGCTGTGCGACAGTAACTGACGCGCCGACGGCCGGAGCAAGGAGAGCGGCTAATTGGCTTATACGCACGGTCTTATCGAGCAATGAACCCAGTTTTTGTTGAAACACGATATTACTCAGGCTTGGTACCCGGTCAATTAGCGGCACTTTTTTGTCTGTTTCAAAGAAAAAGGCAGCATCTGACAGCCTAGGGCGGATGACACGCTCATTGCCGGCAATGACTTGCTGGGGATCGGAGCTCTCAATGTTTGCTACAGTAATGAAGTGGGGCAGGAGGTCGCCTTTGTCGTTGACAAGGTGAAAATATTTCTGATGCTCTTTCATGGAAGAGATCAGCGCCTCCGATGGAACCTGTAAATAGCGCTCCTCGAATGAGCCAGTAAGTGCGACCGGCCATTCCACCAGGCCCGTGACTTCGTCCAGTAAATCTGCTGCTATGACGGCATTGCCCCCCAGAGCGGCGGCCTGCGCCTCTATTTGTGCACGCACAATATGCTGACGCTGCTCAAAGGAAGCGACCACTTTCGCTTTGGTCAGTGCAGACTCATAATCTTTAGCGTGATTTAACGTAATCAAACCGCTGCTGTGACAGCGGTGACCACGTGTTGTGTTGCCGGTGCTCAGGTTAAAAATTTCACCATGATTATAATCCTGCCCCAGCATGGCAACGATCCAATGGATCGGTCTGACAAATTCTTCTCGACTAGCGCCCCAGCGCATCCGCCGTGCAATAGGTAGCCCTGCAATGCAGTCTTGTATTATGCCGTGAAGCACATCTCGCGTTGCTACACCGGACAAGCTTTTTTGAACCCCTAACCGCGGTCCCTTCGCCGTGTCGAGAGTTTGCAGTTGTTCCGGTGCTACACCCTGTTTTTTAGCGAAACCGAGGGTAGCGCTCGACCAGCCTCCCGCTTCGTCTTGAGCGCGATCTGCAGGAGGCCCCAAAACCTCGACGGTTTTTTCGGGCGCTTTCAATTGCACATCAGAAATCAGGACGGCCAAACGGCGCGGCGTTGCAAACCACTTCACTTCGCCATAGCTCAACTCGCGCTGCTTCAAGCCCCCAGCAATACCGTCTCGAAATGCCAAGCCAAGCTGCTTTAAGTTCTTTGGCGGCAATTCCTCGGTGCCTAGTTCCACTAGCAGAGTGTCAGTGCTCATTGGTTACTTTGCCTCTGCCTGAATCCGGCTCAAAGCTTCTGCTCGCAGGGCTTCGATGGCTAGCGGGAAACCGAGTTCGGCGCGTGCGTCAAAGTAAGCCTTAGCAACTGCCCGTGCCAAAGTTCTCACCCGGAGGATGAAGCGCTGACGCTCCGTAACAGAAATAGCGTGGCGAGCATCGAGCAGATTAAAAGTGTGAGACGCTTTCATTACCATTTCATAGGCCGGTAAAGGCAAGTCTTTTTCAACCAGTCGTGTCGCTTCTTGTTCATAGTAATCGAAGCTGGCGAACAGGTATTTGATGTCGGCCTCCTCGAAATTATAGCGCGACATTTCCACCTCATTTTGGTGAAAAACATCGCCATAGGTCACCTTGCCCGCAGGCCCATCCGACCAGACTAAATCGTAGATACTGTCAACGCTCTGCAGGTACATCGCGATACGCTCAATGCCGTAAGTAATTTCGCCTGTGACCGGATAGCACTCTAGCCCCCCGGCTTGCTGAAAGTAAGTAAACTGAGTCACCTCCATACCGTTTAACCAGACCTCCCAGCCTAAACCCCATGCGCCCAGCGTCGGAGACTCCCAGTTGTCTTCAACAAATCTTACGTCATGAATGGACGTATCAATGCCCAATGTTGCCAAAGACCGCATATACAGATCTTGAAAGTCTTTTGGGGAGGGCTTCATAATGACCTGAAACTGGTAATACTGCTGCAGGCGGTTGGGATTCTCTCCATAGCGCCCGTCCGTGGGCCGGCGGCAGGGCTGGACATAGGCGGCACTCCAGCTCTCAGGCCCTATAGCGCGCAGGAAAGTCGCCGGATGGAATGTCCCTGCTCCTACCTCCATATCTAACGGCTGCAAGACAACGCAGCCCTGCTCCGCCCAGAACTGTTGAAGCTTGAATATTAGCTGTTGAAATGTAGGCGTTTCGCTGCTGGTTTGTGCCACCGGTTCACTCATCATGTCAGTACAAAAAGCTGGCTATTATACAGTCTCTTTTAGCGTCATAATACGCGCTTTCCCCAAAAGTAAAATTCTTCTGCACATTACAACATTTTACATCGATGCGAATAGTGCTGCAGTTTAGGGTTGTGATTTTGCGGGGGTTGGTATCGACGCTGGGTAGGGATGTGGTTCTAAGCTGAGGAAGCGTATGTTTTTCGGAAAAGTGATTGGCGGTTTAATAGGGCTCTCGACCGGTGGAATTTTAGGTCTGATCTTTGGTGTCTTTATAGGGCATATGTTTGATAGAGGTCTGAACAACGCGCTTCATGCTGGCTCGCCAGAGAATGTTGAGCGGGTTAAAAACAGTTTTTTTGAGACGACATTTTTACTGGCAGGATATTTAGCGAAGATAGATGGCCAGGTTTCTCGCTCAGAAATAGATCTTACCGAGAACTTTATTGCTCAGATGGGTTTGAGCGGCGATCAGCGCGAGCGGGCGATTGAGCTATTCCGGCAGGGGGCTGTCGTTGGCTTCGACATTGAGCCAGTGGTCACCGATTTTTTAAAGATCTGCGGCCCTAGACGGAAATTGCAGCAGACCTTGTTGGTGTTCCTGATCGCTCTGGCTACGGTCGACAAGGGCATTGAGCCGTCCGAGCACGCCGCCTTGATTCGCATCGCTAGCCTGATGGGCCTGAGCGCTGCACAGTTGGAGCTGATGCTCCGCATGGCCCGCGCCCAGGAGCATTTTCAGCAAGACGGTTCTGTACCGGCTTCAGAGCATAGTTTGGAAGACGCCTATTCTGCCTTGGGCGTCAGCAAAAATATCGGCGACAAGGATTTGAAGCGCGCTTACCGCAAACTGATGAGCCAAAACCATCCAGACAAACTAATCGCGAAAGGTGTTCCTGAAAACATGATAAAAGTGGCAACGGCGCGTTCACAGGATATTCAGGCCGCATACGAAATGATTAAGAAAACACGACCGAATATGCGATGAGTTGTGGTGGGCTCCGGTGACCGCACAAGCTAGATACGCCAAAATGCTGGCGTAAACAGCACCAGTAGCGTGAAGATCTCTAGCCGACCGAGCAGCATCGCAAAGCACATGATACCTTTCGCTGTTTCGCTGATCTCGCTGAACCCGTTTGCGACGCCGGCGATGCCTATCCCTAAATTGTTAAGCGCTGCTGCGACCGATGAGAAGGCTGTTATAAAATCCATTCCCGTTAGCATCAGCATGAGTAATAAAATGATGTATGAGGACGTGTAGACGGCAAAAAAACTCCACACGGCACTGACGACTGTAGCTTCTACCCTGCGCCCTCCGACTTTTAGTGGAATTACTGCTTGGGGATGCACCAGCTGTTTAAGTTCTCGCAGACCCTGCTTATAAATCAGCATTACACGCATGGCTTTAATGCCACCCGTTGTTGAGCCCACGCAGCCTCCCATGCAAGAAAAGAAGATCGCCATAATCGGCAGCGCTATAGGCCAAACAGAAAGGTTGCCGGTGGAGTACCCGGTTGTTGTGATAATAGAGAGGACCTGAAATACGCCGTGAAGAATACTGTCCTTATGCCCATGTATGTCCCACAGGATCAGACAACCAATTGTAATCCCTATGCAAACCAGAACCGCGGACGTATAAAAACGGGTCTCTGAATCTTTACGGTATGATGCAACAGCGCCACGCCGCCAAGCTAAAAAGTGTAAGCCAAAATTAATACTTGAAATAAACATAAATACCGATGCAACAATTAAAACCGCGTCGCTATTAAAGAAGCCAAGACTCTCATCGTGGGTTGAAAATCCCGCGAGAGATACTGTAGAAAAAGAATGGGCGATAGCATCAAAGCCTGACATCCCGACGGCATAATATGCGATGGCGCAGGCGATGGTCAGAAGCAAATAGACGCTAAAAAGTGCCTTGGCCGTCTCAGTGATTCTTGGCGTCAGCTTACTGTCCTTTGACGGTCCGGGTGTTTCGGCTCGGTATAGCTGCATTCCCCCTACGCCCAACATTGGGAGTATTGCCACAGCGACCACAATAATGCCGATACCGCCAAGCCATTGAAGTAGTTGGCGGTAGATGAGAATGGAGTGAGGCAGGGTATCGAGCCCCACTATAACGGTTGCGCCGGTGGCGGTAAGACCAGAAAGAGACTCAAAGATTGCGCTTACAGGCGTCAAATTTAGCGAGTCGGCGAGGGCAAACGGCAGTGCACCGAATAAACCTAGCACCGCCCAGAACATCGAAGTGATTAAAAATCCATCTCGGATTCGCAATTCATGGCTGGCTTTGCGCAAGGGGAACCACATCAACAAACCGGAAAAAAAAGTAATGCATATCGCTGATATGAAGCCAGCGGCACTGCCATCTTTTTCCATCAGCGCAAGAGTCAAAGGCACCAGCTGTATAGAGCTGAATAACATTAGTAAGATGCCGAGAATCCGAAATGAGACAGAAAAGTGCATCGCTTAGGAAAAAAACCCGAAGCCAACGGCGAAGAGTTTTTCCACAGCCCCAATTTGTTTGCGATCGAGCAAGAAAATGATGACATGATCATCGGTTTCTACAACGACATGGCGGTGTGCGATGAGAACCTTTTCATTGCGGACAATGGCTCCTATAGTTACGCCCTTTGGCAGGGCGATATCTTCTAAGCGCTTCCCGACAACCTTTGAAGAGCGGGTATCACCGTGCGCTGTTACTTCAATTGCTTCTGCCGCCCCGCGGCGCAGGGAGTGAACGTTGCTGATGTCGCCTTTTCGTACGTGGGTCAGCAGGCTCCCAATGGTGATTTGCTGCGGTGATATGGCGATATCAATTTCGTCGCCGACTAATTCGGCATAAGCGGCATTGGCAATCAGTGTGATGACCTTTTTAGCGCCCATGCGTTTGGCCAGCATCGACATCATAATATTGGCTTCGTCGCTGTTAGTGAGGGCGCAAAAAACGTCGGTAGCTTCGATGTTTTCGGATGCAAGCAGTTGGGGCTCTGAGGCACTGCCGTGTAGAACGATACAGTGCTTAAGTCGCTCGGACAGTGTTCGGCAAAGGGCATAAGATTTTTCGATTAGTTTCACTTGATACTTGTTTTCGAGGTTCTGTGCCAGAGTTGCACCTATGTTACCGCCCCCGGCGATCATGACACGCTTGTAGGGCTTGTCGATCTTGCGCAGCTCAGACATCACCGCTTTGATATTTTCTTTGGCCGCTATGAAAAAAACATCGTCATCAATTTCTACGACGGTATCGCCTTCAGGAATGATGGCGCGGTCCTGCCGAAAAATGGCAGCGACGCGCGTGTCGACCTTAGGCATATGTCGGCGAATTTCCTTCAGCTCGTGGCCGACAATCGGCCCTCCATGGTAAGCCTTAACGGCGACCAGCTGGACTCTGCCTTTAGCAAAATCGAGTACTTGTAGGGCCCCTGGATTTTCTATCAATCGCTGGATGTTTTGGGTGACCAACTGCTCTGGGCCAATGATTACGTCGACAGGTATATGGTCGCGTGAAAACAGCTGATCTTGGTGCGTTAGATAATTAGGCGAGCGAACGCGACAAATCTTGGTCGGCGTTTTGAACAGCGTATGTGCGACTTGGCATGCCATCATATTGATCTCGTCGCTATTGGTGACAGCAACGAGCATGTCAGCATCTTCTGCGCCTGCTTGGAAAAGTGTATTGGGGTGAGATGCCCCCCCTACCACCGTGCCGATATCGAGGAGCCCCGTGAGGGCGCGTAACTTGTCGGCGTCAGTATCCACGACAATGATGTCATTTTGTTCGTTGGCCAGATGTTCTGCGAGGGTGCCGCCAACTTGGCCAGCCCCGAGGATGATAATTTTCATGGCTCGACGTGTTCTGGTAAATGAAGAAGACTAAATTATGGGTTTACGATAAAGAAATCGCTCGCCGATTGTAAGCGCTGGGGAGGCGCAATTATGCACAACTATTATCTAGCTTTTATCAGCCGAGCATAGAACAGTCCATCGCCGCCCCCGTGTGATGGCAGCAGTTGGCGCCCGCTGGAAACAGCTTCGCTGTTTGCCATTTCAATGTCAGATAGCTGGGCGTCGTCTTGCTCGCAGAGAAAACGCTGTACTACCTCACTGTTTTCCTCGTTCAGAATAGAGCAGGTCGCGTATAACAAGGTACCACCCGGTTTAAGCAGTGGCCACAGACCATGGAGAATACGCAGCTGCTGATGCGCCAACGGCGCAATATCGCTTTTTCGGCGTAGCAACTTTACATCCGGATGTCGACGAATGACACCACTGGCAGAGCACGGTGCGTCTACCAGAATGCGATCAAAACTCGCCCCTTGTAGCGCAGCAGGCGGGTTTGCTGCATCGCCAACTATCAGGGTTGAGCGTAAGCCCAGCCGCTGCAGGTTTTCTGACACTTTCTGTAGGCGCAGTTTGTCGATGTCCATGGCGATAAGTTCGGCGAGTTCTGGCTGCAGTTCCAAGATATGACATGCTTTCCCGCCCGGCGCAGCGCAGGCATCAAGTATCCGTTCTCCTGCTGCGGCGTTTAATAGTGAGGCCGCCATTTGGGCCGCTTCATCCTGCACGCTTACGCTGCCGGTGCTGAAATCGGGCAGATCGCAGACATCTATCGGTGCTTGCAACTGTAACGCATGCTCGCCAAGGCTGCCCGCCTTTGCTGCTATTCCATGGTTTTTAAGACGGCGAAGGTAGTTCTCTCTAGAGGTTTGGCCGCAGTTTATCCGCACAGTCATTGGCGGTTGGTGATTGTTGGCATCGATGATGTCGGCCGCGGCGGCTGGCCATTGGGTGCATATTGCTTGAAATAGCCAAGCTGGATGGCTGGCGGCTGCGGCCTCATCAAGCGCTTGTGTTAATTGTTCGCGTTCGCGCAGATAACGCCTCAATACCGCATTGATCATGCCCTTTGCCCAGTGTTTTTTCAACGCGCGGGTGGCGCCTACAGTGGCTGCGACAGCCGCATGATCTGGAACCCGTGTGCTGTCCAGTTGATATAACCCGCACATCAGAAGCCCCTGCAGATCACGGTCTTTGTTGCGCAGGGGCTTGTCCAATAGCTGGTTAAGAATAGCCTCTAGACGCGGACTTTGGCGTAATGTGCCATAGCTCAATTGTTGCAGTAGTGCGCGGTCTCGCTCGCTGACGCCGTTGAGCTTTTGCTGCAAAACCTGATTTAGTGAGAGCCCTCCAATGACGGCCGCGACAACGCGGGCGGCGGCTGCCCGCACGTCCGCGCTCATTTATCCACGCCCGTCAAGGGCAAGGTAAAGCGCTGGCCTGCCGCGAATAATGTTTGATATGCGCTGAGGAGTTGGTTTGCTTCCAGTGGTTTTCCGCCCTCAAGTTGCAGCACCTCAATGACGAGTTCGCCTTCGCCACAGCCTATAGAGATACCTTCTTTATCGGCGCGCAGGATGATCCCAGGTTCAGGCTTATTGGTTGTGGACACCAACGGCCTCGCTTGCCAGATTCTGATGCGATGCCCATTGAGATCGCAGTAGCACATCGGGAAAGGGTTGAACGCCCTGATTTTATAGTCCAGGACCGAGGCGCTTTGCCTCCAGTCAATTTGGGCTTCTGATTTGAGGATTTTATGCGCATAATTGGCGAACTCATCGCGTTGTGGTTTGCTTCGCTGCTGCTGTCGCCCGATAGCGTACAAAACATTGTTGAGTAACGGGGGCCCCAACTCTGCTAGTTGGTCATGCAGGCTTCCAGCGTTGGTATCGGAGTTGATGGGGCAGCTTACGCAGGCCAGCATTTCACCAGTATCGAGACCGGCATCCATTTGCATAATAGTAATGCCTGTCTCGTCGTCGCCGGCTTCAATGGCACGCTGTATTGGGGCTGCACCGCGCCAGCGCGGTAGCAGTGAAGCGTGCACGTTTAGGCATCCGAGGCGCGGGGTGTCTAGCACGGCCTGAGGCAAAATTAGCCCGTAAGCGACGACGATCATCACATCTGGATTGAATGCCGCTAGCTGCTGCTGTGCCTCTTCACTTTTCAGTGATGCAGGCTGGCACACGGTTAAGCCGGCGGCTTCGGCCATTTTTTTTACTGGGCTAGCGTGCAGCGTGCGCCCTCTTCCTGCGCGCCGATCCGGCTGCGTGTAAACCGCAAGAATCTGGTGGTTAGTCGCGATAAGATGTTTTAGGTGAGAGGCGGCAAAACTCGGGGTGCCGGCAAATAGGATGCGTAATGGAGAGTCTGCCATGGTCTTCATGCGCCCTGACGATGGTCTTTTTCCAGCTTTTTGCGAATCCGCTGCCGCTTCAGAGGTGATAGGTAGTCGACAAACAGTTTTCCGTTTAGGTGGTCAATTTCGTGTTGTAAGCACACAGCCGCAAGTCCTTCCAGTTCGCAGGAGAAAGGCTCTCCGTCGCGACCTAGTGCGGTGACGGCCACTTTCTGGGGGCGACTGACCGTCTCATAAAATCCAGGAACAGATAGGCAGCCTTCGTCATATTCATCTAATTCTGGATTTAATACGGAGAACTCGGGGTTGAGAAATACCATAGGTGCTGTTTTATCTTCGGAGATATCCATTACCAACAAGCGCTGGTGTATATTCACTTGGGTTGCTGCTAAACCGATACCTGGAGCGGCATACATAGTTTCAAGCATGTCGTCTATAAGTTGAAGCGTAGCGTTAGTCACGCGCTCAACGGGACTGGCCTTCTTGCGCAGACGAGGATCGGGGAATTCGAGTATTTCCAGTAATGCCATGAGTTTGAATATCCGTCTGTTCGTCAGAAGTGGCTGAAATTGGCTGCGTGAATTAGTCACATTTGGGCTTGCCAGCCATAAAACGCAACAGCAAACTGGCGCTAGTATACAGGGTGTGGTGAAAGACCGGCTAGCGCTGCAGTGCCGCAACATGTCACACCTGCGGACAAGGACCACAGGAGAAGGTTGCCGACGTTGTTTTCCGCAGTGCTGCAGTGGTGAAACGCAGCTACTATTAAGGCAAAGTCGGCGTGATGCGAGTGTCGGTTACCGTAAATTGACAACTAGCAATCGAGCCATACAGGGACGCAAAATAATGAAAATAAAGCCACTATCGGGTTGCTTGCTTCTGTTATCACTAGCATTTACCAGCTGGACGCAGGCCTTGGTGCAACTCAATGACGATGTGCCACAAATATACACTGTTAAACAGGGTGACACTCTCTGGGGCATTTCCGGCCTGTATCTGCAGGAGCCTTGGCTTTGGCCCGAGTTGTGGGACGCCAATCCACAGGTTGACAACCCAAATCTAATTTATCCCGGCGACGAACTTTTTTTAGTGTGGGTTGGTGGCCAGCCTCGCCTGCGCCTGCGTCGAGGTAGAGAGGTTAAGCTCAGCCCCACTATGCGCGTGAGCCCTCTGAATATGGCGATTCCGGCAATCCCGCTTGACCAAATCGGTCCTTGGCTCAGGCGCAATCGGGTGATGGATGCACAGGAAATCAAAAATTCAGCTTATATCGTCGCCGCGGGCGATCGGGCATTGCTTGCGGGACCCGGGGACACGATTTTTGGTCGTGGCCCTTTTCCTGATGGGGAGCGTCTCTACACGATATACCGCGCCGGACAGAGTTATATTGACCCTGTCACTAAAGAGTTTCTGGGTTATGAGGTTATTGATATTGGCACCGCCAAACTGCTCGGTAGTAACCGGAATGCCGTCACTGAGCTTGAAGTCACTCGCATTGAAGAAGAGGTCCGCATTGGTGACCGATTGTTTCCTATAGAGGAGCGTATATTAGACGCAAGCTATCACCCACAGGCGCCAGCGCAGGATATTGCCGGCGGGGTTATGATTGCCGTCGAGGGGGGCTTAACCCAGATTGGCGATATGAGTATTGTTGCAATTAACAAGGGTAAGCGAGATGGCCTGCAAATTGGCAATGTAGTAGCAATCTATCAAACGGGGGAGCAAGTATTCGACAAGGTATCGCAAACACAGGTGGTACTGCCAGACACGCGCGCAGGCCTAGCAATGATATTTGAGTCTTATGAGAAGATCAGTTTCGCCATAGTGCTCAGGGCTACCCGACCGCTGTCTGTTTTTGACCTAGTTAAACAACCATGATTTTGCAGCAGTGGACGACAGCAGTTTAATTAAAGGCGGTATGGTCCGAATAAGCTTACCAGTGCGACATCAAGGATGATGTATGAGCGTTATCAAAGCAAAGGCTTTAGCTGAGGCTGCCGGTGCAATAGCACTCGCTATTGATGATGAGCGCTATCCTGCCTTGTTGCGAGCCATTTACGATCCCCCTGCCCTGCTGTTTGTTCGGGGTGACCCTGCGGTGTTGTTAGAAGCGCAATTCGCGGTGGTCGGGAGTCGCCGCGCCAGCCCTGCTGGCATGAGGCTGGCTCAGACGTTGAGCAGTGAACTGGTTAAGACAGGGCTGCACATCTGCTCTGGTTTGGCGCTTGGTGTTGATGGCGCGGCCCATTTGGGAGCGCTTGAAGGTGGTGGCAAAACTGTCGCGGTCATGGCCACAGGTATAGACGTAGTGTATCCCCGACGGCATAAGGCGCTAGCGCTGCAGTTGGAGCGTGATGGTTGTGTCGTAACAGAGTTTCCGCCCGGTACGCCACCGCTGCGGCAGAACTTTCCCAAACGCAATCGTATTATCAGTGGGCTATCTTTGGGGGTGCTGGTCGTTGAGGCGGCGTTGCCTAGTGGCTCTTTGATAACCGCGGGCACCGCCTTGGAGCAGGGGCGTGAAGTATTTGCCCTACCTTGGTCTATGCTTCACAAAGGCGGTCTTGGTTGCCTTAAGCTCATTCGAGATGGCGCGAAGATGGTGCAAGGTGTTGATGATATTCTAGAAGAACTAGGTCCTTTGTATGCGCTGCAGCAGTCCAGTTCTGCGCCAGTGCCCTCGAGCGATCGGCGTGCGCTGCGCAGTAAATCTTGGCTGCTCGCGTTGATCGGGTTTGAGACTGTTGCGCTGGCTGAGCTGGTACAATGCAGCGGCCGGCCTGTGGGTCAAGTGCTGGCAGAGCTATCTGCTCTGGAACTTTCGGGACAAGTGGCACGAACGGCCGGAGGATTTATTCGATGTTAGTCTTGTCGGGACTTGCTAAGTCAGCATCAGTTGGTAATATCTGGCATTTTTCACTATCGGCGTCGCCGTAATAATCAATTGGAGACAATCAATGAGTAAACCCTTTGTTGCGATTGTGATGGGATCAGATTCAGATTTGCCCGTTTTAGAAGCTAGCTTTGATGTACTGCGCACATTTGAAATTCCATTTGAGGCCCGCATAACATCTGCCCATCGCACTCCTGTAGTCACTAAAACGTATGTAGAGGAAGCTGAAAAGCGCGGTTGTGCCGTCTTTATTGCCGCTGCCGGCATGGCTGCCCACCTTGCCGGCGCTGTTGCTGCGGCGACGGTTAAGCCGGTGATAGGGGTTCCAATGAACGCTTCGTTGGACGGGATGGATGCCTTGTTGTCAACGGTGCAAATGCCAGCGGGTATTCCTGTTGCGACGGTTGCGATCGGGAAGGCCGGGGCCAAGAATGCGGCCTACTTGGCAGTTCAAATGATGTCGCTCACAGATCCGGGCCTGTCACAGAAACTGCGTGATGAGCGAGCTGCGAATGCCGATGTGATCTACGCTAAGGATGCGGCATTGCAGGAAAAACTCAAAGGCTGATTTATAGTGCGCCCGCCATTCGGTTGTCTGCGTGTTGATGCAGCCGTCCGCGCCTTAAGCGCCGGCGGCGTGATCGCTTGCCCGACCGAGGCAGTATGGGGCCTTAGTTGTGACCCTAACAATGTAGATGCGGTGGCACATTTGCTGGGGCTTAAGCGCCGGCCTGTGGCCAAGGGACTAATTTTGGTGGCGGCTACCGAGGATCAGATAGCGTTTTTGTTGGCAGGTCTTACAGTACAACAGCGAGCAACATTGACACGCAGCTGGCCGGGCCCCGCGACCTGGTTGTTACCGCATATGGACCAAGTCCCGCGCTGGATCTGTGGTGAACACGATACAGTAGCGGTGCGCGTCAGTGGACATCCTATAGTCAGTGCCCTCTGCTCGGCATGGGGCGGCCCCTTGGTGTCCACGTCGGCGAACCGGGCGGGCGCGCGTCCAGCGCGCGAAGTTTTTCAGGTCAGGCGCTACTTTGGTGACGGCTTGGACTATTTACTGCCCGGCACAGTTGGCAGTGCTGGGCGACCGACATCTATTCAGGATATTGCTAGTGGACAAATTGTTCGCGCTTAGTAGAGCCTGTCGGGGAGAATATCGATAATGTCGTGTGATGCAGTGTGTAGGAATGCTATCTATGGATGTTGAACAGGTGAAAACGTACCTGTTGCGGTTGCAGGACCGCATTTGTGATGCATTGGCGGCGGAAGATGGTGAGGCTGACTTCACAGAAGATCAGTGGCATCGCTCCGAGGGTGGTGGCGGCCGCAGTCGTGTCATGGCGGAAGGTGCGATTTTTGAGAAAGCGGGGGTTAACTTCTCTCATGTGCAGGGCGCAGCATTACCCGCGTCTGCGAGCGTATCTCGGCCGGAGTTAGTCGGGCGCAGCTATGAAGCCCTAGGCGTGTCGCTGGTCATTCATCCACATAACCCTTACGTTCCTACGTCACATGCGAATGTGCGCTTCTTCGTTGCGAGCAAGCCAGGTGAAGTGCCTATTTGGTGGTTTGGCGGAGGCTATGATCTGACCCCTTATTACGCCAATAAGACGGATTGTGTAAGCTGGCATCAGGCGGCAGCCGAGGCTTGTGAGCCTTTTGGTGGTGATGTCTACCCGCGTTTTAAAGCGTGGTGTGATGACTATTTTTACCTCAAGCATCGCAACGAACCACGTGGCGTGGGTGGGTTGTTTTTTGACGACCTAAATGAATGGGGCTTCGAGACTAGCTTCGCTTTCATGCGTGCTATCGGCGACTCCTATCTTCGGGCGTATCGCCCGCTGGTGCAGCGCAACAAAAACCTACCATACGGTGACCGTGAGCGGAGGTTCCAGCTGTATCGACGCGGTCGCTACGTTGAGTTTAATTTGGTATTTGACAGGGGTACGTTGTTTGGCCTGCAATCAGGCGGCCGGACGGAGGCCATTCTGATGTCGCTTCCCCCACTGGTGCGGTGGGATTATGATTATACGGCATTGCCGGGCTCGCCGGAGGCACAGTTGACAGATTATTATCTGCAGAACAGGGACTGGCTGGTGGAGGCCGCGCATGACGGGGGCGAGGCATGATGGAAAAGGCTCAATATGCGGTATTTGGTAACCCGATCAAGCACAGCAAGTCTCCCGTTATCCATACTTTGTTCGCGCAGCAATATGCTCAGCAAATTGAGTATCGTGCAACGCGCGTGGAACTTGATGACTTTGTTTTAATGACGAAGCGGTTTTTTGACGGTGGTGGAGCGGGGCTCAATATCACCGTCCCGTTCAAGCATGAGGCGTTTAATATTGCCCATAGAAACAGTGAGCGCTCACTTCTTGCTGGCGCGGCAAATGTGTTGACTCGCGCTGATGATGGCCTTATCGATGGCGATAACACGGACGGTATCGGCTTGATACGTGATTTAATTTGCAACCTTGGTTGGGCAGTGCAGGGTTTGCGTGTCTTGCTAATAGGCGCCGGCGGCGCCGCGCGGGGTGTATTGGAGCCCTTGCTGCAGGAGCGCCCGCGTGAGCTGTTAGTTGTGAACCGAACCGCGGCTCGGGCGGCGGAGTTGGTGGCGGAGTTTGCAGATATTGGTTCATTAGAGGGCGGCGCATTCGATGTGATCGGCTCGCGCCAATTTGATTTGATTATTAACGCCACGAGTGCTGGGTTGTCGGGTGCGGTGCCCGAGTTGCCAAGCTCGATGCTGACGCGGCGCAGCCGCTGCTATGATATGGTTTATGGAGCGGCGGCTGCACCCTTCATGCGCTGGGCTGCCGACCATGACGCTCTGGCTGTGTCCGATGGTCTTGGAATGTTGGTGGAGCAGGCCGCGGAGTCTTTTTATCTTTGGCGACAACTGCGCCCTGACACACGTTCGGTGATCGATCACTTACGTGAGTCGATGGAGGCGGTTTGAAGCGTTATGGCACAAGACGCCGTGCTTTGCTGCTGACTTAATAGTGATGGTTTCCCTAAACCTGCATGAGCTGCTGTGACGGCATTGTCCAGGTCGGGGTGCGAAAATGTTATAATGATTACAGCGTAACGATGCGGACCTATTTTGGCCGCTACTCGGAGTGAAAATCATGCAATCAGACCAATCTCGCAGGCGCTTTATTGCGGGCGCTGTTTGTCCCCGCTGCGCGCTGATGGACAAGATTTTGGTCGATCTGGATACAGATCAGAGGCTCTGCATTAGCTGCGGTTTCAGTGAAGAGCGGCCGGGCATGCCAGCGGAGACTGCTGTTGTCATGAAGAGCCCGCCGGCAGCAGAACTTCCTACTCGAGTCAGCCGTGCCGCTGCTCGCAGGGTAGAAACACCGGCAGAGCAGGTAACGCTTATTGGCCTTCAGGCAGCAGGTGACACACCAGACGCTGAGTAATCTGCACCGATGGAAGGCGGCATCAGATGCGATAATGTATAGGCCTTCTATGTGCAGGGACATTTGGGGGTTTTTTTTGTCCGTGGTCCCCAGCGACCCTCACAGATATTGATGCTGCATTGACCCAGTTGTTGCTTGTCACAGTAAAAAATACCAAAGCTTTAGAAAGCGATTAACAAAGTAGGATTTATAGCTCGGTTCAGCTATAATTCGCGCGTTTTTGTCGGTGCAGCGTGGCCCGTATCGTCAAACGCATACAGTGATTGGTTGCTGTCAGCAAATCGTATGTTCGAGTCCCCCTCACAATTTAGGCGTCGGCTCCAACTAGATGCTACGAGTTTTATTCTAGGGGCTGCGGCCTGCAGAATAGCGGGTTAGACCACCACACGTTTTATTAAATGGAGACACAGGAAATGGGTTTTAAGGCGAAGCGACTGTGTAGGCTCGTACTCGGCCCCGTGTTGTTGGTCGTCAGTGCCATTGCCGTGGCGGCCGGCGGCGAGGCTAGCAGTGTCAACATGACGCCTGGAGTTACGGAGTTAGGCCGGGAAATTTTTGATCTGCATATGATCATTCTTTGGATTTGCGTGATCATTGGGGTTTTGGTCTTCGGCGTAATGTTTTACTCCATTATTTTCCACCGGAAATCGCGTGGTGTGACACCAGCGACCTTCCATGAAAGCACTACGGTGGAAATTGCCTGGACTGTGGTGCCGTTTTTTATTTTGATTGCTATGGCTGTGCCGGCCACCACGACTTTGCTTACGTTGTACGATACGGATGACGCAGAGCTGGATATTTTGATAACTGGTTATCAGTGGAAATGGAAATACGAATACCTAAACGAAGAGGGAGAAAACGTTAGCTTCTTCAGTAATTTAAGTACACCTCAGGCGGAGGTCTACAATGACGAGGCCAAGGGAGAATACTACTTGTTAGAAGTGGACGAGCCGCTCGTGTTGCCGGTTAATACTAAGGTGCGTTTTTTGGTGACGGCGAACGACGTTATTCATTCCTGGTGGGTGCCTGCATTGGCGGTTAAGAAGGACGCAATTCCAGGGTTCATTAACGAAACTTGGGCACGACCAACTGAGCAAGGCATTTATCGCGGTCAGTGCTCGGAGCTGTGCGGCAAGTCGCATGGCTTTATGCCCATTGTGGTTAATGTAGTCAGCGAGGATGAATACGGCGAATGGCTTGCAGCAAAGCAGACCGAAGCCGCCGAAGTAAAGCAGCTGACGTCCCAAGATTTTACGTTGGATGAGTTGATGGTGCGGGGCGAGTCAGTTTATGACATTAGTTGTTTAGCATGCCATGGCGCAAAAGGTGAAGGTGGCGTGGGTAATGCTATCGCAGGCAGCGCAGTCTCGACTGGCGATATCAATGCACACCTCGAGATAGGCGTCAATGGGGTTCCTGGTACAGCGATGCAGGCTTTTGGTGGGCAGTTGAGCGATGTTGATATGGCTGCCGTGATTACGTACCAGCGAAATGCTTTCGGTAACAATATGGGCGACACCTTGCAGCCTGTTGATGTTTACAACTACAAGAAAGGTTAAACGGAGGAGTTAACGATGGGCGAGCATCACCACGGACCTGCCAAGGGATTCACTCGGTGGCTTTTCACCACTAACCACAAAGATATCGGAACCATGTACTTATGGTTTTCCTTTTCTATGTTTCTGCTGGGCGGCTTTTTTGCCATGATCATTCGCGCCGAGCTGTTCCAGCCCGGCATGCAATTGATCGAGCCTGCTTTTTTTAACCAGATGACGACCCTGCACGGCTTAATTATGGTGTTCGGGGCGATTATGCCCTCGTTTGTCGGCTTGGCAAACTGGTTGATTCCTATGATGATTGGCGCGCCAGATATGGCTCTCCCGCGCATGAATAACTGGAGCTTCTGGATTCTGCCACCGGCTTTCTTGTTGCTGGCCTCTACATTATTTATGGAAGGGGGTGCGCCTGCAGCAGGCTGGACGTTCTATGCTCCGCTGTCGACAACCTATGCCGGTCCTTCGGTTACATACTTCA
>PKDD01000165.1 GCA_002862465.1 Haliea sp. | reverse complement strand
GGGCCAGGTTGTCGATGCTGGTGTGATTAACACTTCTAACGCATCGGTAGTGCCTCTTCCTGCCGCCGCTTGGTTATTTATATCAGCGATAGCGGGCTTGGCCGGAGCGAAGCGCCTGTCGCGCGCAAAGGTTTCCGCATAGCACATTGTCGATGCTGAGCTAGTTAACGCCCCAGCGCAATCGTTCTTTTTTTCTGCCCGCTTGGTTATTTATCTCTGCCATCGCGGGTCGAACTGGATTGAAAGCGCCTGTCGTGTTCAATGAGCAATATACACTAGATAGCTGAAGGCTGAATCTTATCTGCAATGCTGGGAGCGCGTCAGCTTGTGACTACTCTGAGTCTGTTAAGTACGGTAGGTCACGCCCAACCAGCAACGGGCCATCAGCGGTGCCGACATGGAGACCGTTTTTCAGGCCATCTTTTGTGGCAGCTACCAGAACAATCTTTTCGCCATGTGTGGCGCAACAGTTGACGATACTGCCAACAGCTTTATTCGATTGCGCCTCATACACGGCAGTGCCTACGGTTGAAATACCCTCAACGGCGAATTGCGCTAGACCGGTGCGGCGCTTGGGTTTGCCGAGGTAGTGTAAGCGCGCTACGACTTCCTGGCCGGTGTAGCAGCCTTTTTTGAAGTTAATATGACCGGTGAGGTCATAATTGAGTGTTTGGGGGACGAATTCTTCCGTTGTGGCTGCCTCAATGCGGACGATACCTTGCGTCATTTGCAGGGCTTGCCACTCGGATTCGGTCGCTAACTGCATCGACTCATTCATGAGCTCTTGTGGAAATGAGTCATGTAAATAACATTCGAACTGCTCTCCGCTTTGATCTGTCTGCACTGCCACAAAACTGTCTCCTTGGACTGTGCCAAAGCGCTCTGAGGGCGCGTTTCCGAACAGCTTGGTCAGCGCTGTTACAGCATGCGTCCCCCACACTGCGTAGGGTTTCCAGTCTTCTCTTACGTCGTCAAGCGTTGCTTTCGAAAAAATAATGTACTTGCCAAACGCCGCGCTGCTGCATGCTCGGATACTTCGATGCATGCGCAGAGCAAAATGATCGGCACCTAGCTGACACAGAAGAAAATCACAGACAACCCGGCCTTGCGGTGTGCAAAAAATACCGAGGAGGCTATGGTCTTCGTCTATGGTACGCGTGTCGCAGGTGGTCTGGCCCTGCAAAAACGTAAGTGTATCGGGTCCGGTGATGTGCAGTAAGGACTCTTGCTCTAGGCGGGTATAAAGGCTGGTCAAGTGTTGTTACCTCAAATAATCAATAGTCAATAATAGGCGCTGTAAGTGTTAATGTCAGTAATGAAGCGCATCATCACATCAATTAAACGCTATACTGTCTGATATTGATGGCCCCCTGAGATGATGTTGCTGGCATGATAGAAAAAGAAGAGATAAATCGTATGCGCTGGGCCGCCAGACGTGGCATGTTGGAGCTCGATCTGGTGCTGGAGCCATTTGTTGATTCGCAATATGCGCACCTCGATCAGCGCGATCGCCATAGTTTCCAGCAGTTGATGCTCTGCGAGGATCAGGACTTGTTCGCCTGGCTGATGCTGCGTGGTGTGCCGGACGATGAGGAGTTGACTGGGATTGTTAGCCAAATATGCCACTTCGCCCGCTCTGCATCTAAAGATCGGTGAGTCGGGATTGCGAGGCTCGCTGCACGGTTTTCTGTGTTTAGCAGTGCTTTATGTTTTATGTTCAGTCAGTGTCCAAGGCGATGAATCTCTGGTCATGCCTTTGTCGATCATCGCCTTTCTTCTATTATGGTTATTACGACGCAATCCAATGCACGGTGCCGAGTTGTGCTGGCGTTATGGCCGTTGGACACTAAAGCGAGACGGCGTTACCAGAGGCATTTCTCTCAGTGCGACTAGCACTATGCTGCCCTGGCTTATTTATATCGCCTTTACTGACGTAGCAGAAAATTCTGAAGGATATATTTGGCTTTACGCCGACAGTGTGCCTGAGGATCAGCTGCGTCGACTGCGGGTCCGGCTGACACTGCTGCACTGAGCCTTGACGCTCGGGATCAGAGTTTCTAGGACGCTACAGTGGAGAGTTTTCCGGCGTCAGAATAGTATCGTTGGCCGTCGGCAAGAGGTCTGGATAGTCCAGCGTGTAGTGCAGTCCGCGACTTTCTTTACGTGAAATTGCGCACTGGATCATAAGTTCTGCCACCATTGCGAGATTGCGTAGCTCGAGAAGGTCATTACTGACTTTGTAGTTGCCGTAGTATTCTGCAATTTCCGTCTGCAACAGCTGTACGCGATGTAAGGCGCGCCGTAACCGCTTGTTGGTCCGCACAATGCCGACATAATCCCACATGAAACGACGTAATTCATCCCAGTTGTGAGAGATCACCACATCCTCGTCGGAATCTGTTACTTGACTCTCATCCCACAGAGCAGCATCAGTGGAGCGCAGTAATTGATTAAGATTTTCGGCAATATGCTGTGCCGCAGATTCTGCGTAAACAATGCATTCGAGCAACGAATTACTGGCCATACGGTTGGCCCCATGCAAACCGGTGCAAGAGGATTCACCAACCGCATATAATCCAGCGACGTCAGTGAGGCCATGGTTATCCACCAAGATGCCGCCGCAGGTATAATGGGCAGCAGGTACGACAGGTATGGCCTCAGCGCTAATGTCGATGCCGAGTTCTGCACAGCGTGCCATAACAGTGGGAAAGTGACTCTTTATAAATTCCGGTGACCTGTGTGAAATATCTAGGAAAAGGCAGTCTGCACCGAGCCGCTTCATCTCATGATCTATCGCCCGCGCCACGACATCGCGCGGTGCCAACTCACCGCGCTCGTCGAAATTCTGCATGAAGGACGTCCCGTCCGGTAACAGCAGCCGGCCACCTTCCCCCCGAATGGCCTCGGTGATCAAGAAGGATTTAGCCTTGGGGTGATACAGACAGGTGGGATGGAACTGATTAAACTCCAAATTGGCTACTCGGCATCCGGCACGCCAGGCCATAGCAATTCCATCTCCGCTGGCGCCATCAGGGTTGCTGGTGTAAAGATAGGCCTTGCTGGCACCGCCAGTGGCCAGCACCACTGACGAGGCCTGAAAAAGATCAACATGGCCGCTCTGCTCATTGAGCACATAGGCGCCTTCACAGCGGCCATCGTTCACCACCAAATCCACCGCGACCCGATGTGTGAAGATTTCAATATTTTCGGCCGCAATTACCCGATCCGTGAGGACTTCAGATATCGCTCGCCCGGTGCGGTCGGCGGCGTGTATGATGCGTCTGTGACTATGGCCGCCTTCCATCGTCAGGTGGAACTCCTTTCTTAGCCGGCTGCGGGGAGCTTCGCGTAGATCGAAGTCGACGCCCTGATCTACCAACCATTCGACACAGCGTCGGCTGTTGCTGACGGTGAATTCCACTGCCTCACGACGGCACAGCCCTGCGCCGGCTTCAAGGGTGTCTGTCACATGGGAATCAACGGTATCTTTGCTGTGAAGCACGGCAGCCATGCCCCCTTGCGCCCAAAAAGTTGATCCTTGGTTTAAGTCCGCCTTGGTCAGCAAAGCTATCCGGCAGGTGGGTGGCAGGCGCAGAGCTAAGCTGAGACCGGCAGCACCGCTTCCAATAATTAATACATTGTGTTGATGCCGACTCGCCATGGCGCTCACTACTTGCTGCTTTGGAAGGTGAAATATATGATGTGTCTCAGGAACTTAGCCTCGACAGGCGACACAAACGGAGTATATACGACCTCGTGGGAAATACGGAAGCTATCCACAAGCAATTTTCTTGGCTGCAGATCACCTTGGGTTATATTACCCAATGTGTCATGCGAACTAAGTTTTATTTTTGTGGTCTATTTCCGAATAGGCTTGTAGGCAGTCGGACAGTGGTACTATGTGCTGGGCAATGGAGCCGCACATGACTGTTATAGCGACGGATCAACAACTTGTCGCCAGAGTACAAAAGGGTGATTCGAGAGCGTTTGATTTGCTGGTTCTGAAATACCAGCATAAGATATTTAGTCTGGTAGGGCGCTATGTGCGGGATGCTGATGAAGTTCAGGACGTCGCGCAGGAGGCTTTCATTAAGGCCTATCGATCGCTCCCGGGGTTTCGAGGCGACAGTGCCTTTTACACTTGGTTGTATCGTATTGCGATCAACACGGCGAAGAATCATTTAGTGTCACGCTCGAGGCGGCCTCCGAAGTCAGATATAGAGCTTGAGGACGCACAATACTTCGAGAGTGGAGGTGGATTACGCACGATTGAGACCCCCGAAAACGCGTTGTTCGGGGAGGAGTTGAAGGTGGTGGTGGAGGATGCGATTAGCGACTTATCTGAGGATCTGCGAACTGCCATAACGTTACGTGAATTTGATGGCTTAAGCTATGAGGATATCGCTGATATCATGGAGTGCCCAGTTGGTACCGTGCGCTCGCGTATATCTCGGGCGCGTGAGGCGATAGATGTGTTGGTGCGAAAACAAATGGATGGTGAGTGTTGATGGCTTATTCAGAATTATTTTCAGCTAGCAGTGGCTCTAAGTCGAGTTTTCCTTTGTTAAGACATTGCCCGGAGTATTTTGACGATGAATGAAAAAATGGGTGAATCGCTCTCTGCGCTAATGGATGATGAGGCCAATGAACTCGAACTGTCGAGGGTCCTTGCGCAGGTTTCGCAAGATCCAGAGTTACGTCGCTCATGGATGCGTTATAATATTGCACAGCACGCAATGCACGGCAGTCAAGCTGCCGGTCTGGATTGGGACATATCAGGACGGGTGAAAGCCTCACTCGCGGCCGAGAGTGAAACTGATACGGAGGCTGCAGGAGTCGGTTTTAAGCAGCGTATGTTACGCCCGTTTGTGAGCCTCGCGGTGGCGGCCTCAGTGGCAGCAACTGTTATACTCGGAGGGCAGCAACTGGCCCTGATTGGCAGTGATGACTCTTACGGTTCCGGCCGCTCGATTGCAACGAATGCTTCACCGGTGGGTATGCTCAACAGTCTTGGCGCAACAACGGTGCAGGCGAATTATGGTATGCAGGCTGTGCCCACTTTGGAGCCGGCTAACAGCGCAGCTTATCAAGAGCTTGCACTGCAGCGGCAACGTAAATATATGCAAGATCATGCAGAGCAGGCGGCGCTTAACGCCCCGCAGGGTCTGGTTGCTTTTGCTCGTGTTCCTCAGTTACAGGAATAGACAACGATGTTGTCTAGTGTGCCAATGAAATTTTTAAGGTGGTTATCATTGGGTGTATTCTTGGCATCTACGGCCGCCGGCGCAAATGCGGCCGCATGTCCTGATGGTGATGCCGTGGCGCTTTCATTGCTGGATAAAATGTCTAGAAGTCTGCGTCAGACCAACTACCACGGCGTGGTAATGTTGCAGCGCGACGGTGATATGCAGGTGATGCAGGTCTCGCATATGGTGTCCGATGGGAAGAGTTCGGAGCGCCTCGCCGAATTGACCGGCCGCGGGGCACAGGTGCAGCGCTCAGCACATCCACTTGCTTGTATACATCCGGGACATCGGTTACTCCGCAGCGAGGAACTGTTACCAGGGGAAAGTTGTGGAATTGCTATGCATTACCGCCTTGCTGTTACGCCAGGAGAGCGTGTGGCCGGACGAGAAGTTATCCGTATTATGGTTGACCCGCGGGATATGTATCGCTTTGGATACGTCGTTGACCTCGATGAAGAAACAGGCATGATGCTCAAAGCGCAAACGATTGGTCACGGACGTAAAGTATTAGAAACCATGCAATTCGCCCATATCGTCTATTCCGATGATCTGCCTGAGTTCAGTCGGGCAGACGTTGTTCACAAGGCGCAGCACGTTGTTTGTGACTCTCAGAGCGCTCCAGCACAATACCCGATCACGCGTGCTTGGAATATAGGATGGCTGCCGCGCGGATTCACTGCAACCGAACCATCTACCGGTACAAGTGATCGCAGAACGTATACTGACGGTTTTTCGGTTTTTTCTGTGTTTTTAGAAGAGCTCAACGTTGCTGTGCGAGCGGGAGAGGGCTTGGTGAAACGAGGAGGTACCACGTCATATACGCGTGGCATGCACATTGATGAGCAGCCAGTGCTGGTAACCGTAATAGGGGAAGTGCCGGCAAATACTGCTAGAATGGTGGCCGATTCACTAGACTGGCTGCAGTGATATGCTGACAGAGACGGGGCGTGTAGTAGGAATAGAAGCGGACGGAATCTGGGTCGAGACGGTCCGGCGCAGTACTTGTGGTACATGTTCGGCACAAAAAGGCTGCGGGCACGGGCTGCTGAACCGAATTTCTGAAGGCAAACGCGGTTATGTAAGAGCGTTGCTTGGAAACCAATCTGTTGGTGATTATAAAGTCAATGATCAGGTCGTTATCAGTATTCCTGAAGAAGTTATTCTGCGAGGCTCTTTTATTGCCTATATGCTTCCTGTACTCAGCATGCTGGCGGGTGCGATGTTTGCTTCGCAATTTTTGATTGGCCAGCAGGACCTGCTGGCGGTCGTTGGCGCGGGTGTGGGCTTAGCGCTCGGTTTAACAGTGGTTCGCTGGCATGGTATTCAGCACCGTCAAGACCCAGCCTTTCAGCCAATCCTGCTTAGCATCGATTCTTCCCCTGTGGAACCCATTACGATCCGAAAATAAATTTTGTATGCTCCGAAATCTCACTCACTATACCGGGTTAATTATATGACTGCTAAGCTTCGCATGTCTGGTGTCTTTTTTCTGATGATGTTGTTCTTCGCCACCCAAGTCATGGGCGCGACGTCACTGCCAGATTTTCGTAAAATTGTGCGCGAGCATTCGTCTGCTGTTGTCAAAATTATTGTGGCACAAAATCCAAGTCAAAACGGCAGACAGCGACCACAGCAGGATCAAATTCCTGAAGAGCTGCGGCGTTTTTTTGAGTTCCGCGGTGCCCCCCCCTCTGAGCGTCAGCGCATGGGCATGGGATCGGGCTTCATTATATCCGAGGATGGCTACATCCTTACTAATAACCACGTCGTTGACGGGGTTGATAGTGTACTGGTGAGGATGAGCGACCTGCGAGAGTTTGATGCAGAAGTCGTCGGCACAGATCCTCGTTCTGATCTCGCACTGCTTCGTATAGATGCTGCGGACCTGCCGATGCTCAAATTGGCAGAAAAAGATGATCTTGAGGTGGGGGAGTGGGTGTTGGCAATCGGTTCACCGTTTGGTCTGGATTATTCGGTTTCGGCTGGCATAGTCAGCGCGAAGGGTCGTAGTCTTCCGACAGAAAAGAATGAAAATTACGTGCCATTTATCCAGACCGATGTCGCTATTAACCCTGGGAATTCCGGTGGTCCATTATTCAATCTTGACGGTGAAGTTGTTGGTGTAAACTCTCAGATATTCACTCGTAGCGGAGGTTCTATTGGGCTTTCATTCGCAATACCGAGCTCGGTGGCAAGTAACGTTGTAGAACAATTGAAGCAGCGAGGGCGGGTCACACGAGGTTGGTTGGGAGTGACAATTCAGGATGTGGATAAAAAACTTGCAGAATCTTTTGGTTTGACGCGTGCGGGTGGTGCATTGATCGCGGATATTTCGACCGATGGCCCTGCTTCTAAGGCAGGATTACGCAGTGGCGATATCATTGTTAAATTTGATGGTAAAACTATTCCATCATCGGCCGATCTTCCTCATGTGGTTGGGTTGATCGCGCCGGGGTCGATGGTGGAAGTGGAACTGATGCGCGATCGACAGCTTCAGACGATTAAGGTTGAAGTAGGAGGGCTTGAGTCGGATGATAGCTATACACTGTCCGCTGGAGACACTAGCAACGAACGCGGTGGTCGACTTGGGGTTGAGGTTGAGTCCTTGTCTTCGGAAAGTTCGGAACACTTTGGCGTCAGCGGCGGGGTTGTAGTGCGAAGTGTTGAGTCTGGTTCAACTGCGGCAGAGTCCGGTATTCAGGTGGGAGATATCATTACCCTTATCGACACCCAGCCTATACAGTCAGTGGCTGGCTTTGAGCGTGCCGTCGATGAGTTAAAGGACGGAAGCTCTGTGCCGTTGCGTTTAATCCGGCAGGGTTCATCTTTGTTTATTGGGCTTACGTTGCCGGAATGATCATTGCGCAATATTTGGGTTCTCAACTGTTGGTTACTGCGGGCGTTTACTTGGCGGTTGTGTGTCCGTTGAGGTACAATTTCGCGTTTTTTGCATTGCAACGCTAGGCATATCGTCTGGTTCAGCTCTGCCGTAATTGAGTCGAATACTGTGAGCGATCTTAGACACATCCGCAATTTTTCCATCATCGCTCATATCGATCACGGTAAGTCTACTTTGGCGGATCGTTTTATCCAGCACTGCGGTGGCTTGAGCGCGCGGGAGATGGATGCTCAGGTGCTAGATTCGATGGACATTGAGCGTGAGCGTGGGATCACGATTAAGGCGCAGAGCGTGACCCTAGACTACACGTCTCAAGATGGGCAAGTCTATCAACTTAACTTCATCGATACTCCTGGACATGTTGACTTTTCTTACGAGGTGTCGCGTTCCCTCGCAGCATGCGAAGGAGCATTGTTGGTGGTAGATGCCGGGCAGGGTGTAGAGGCTCAGTCGGTGGCCAACTGTTATACCGCTATTGAACAGGGGTTAGAGGTTCTTCCTCTTTTAAACAAGATGGATCTTCCACAAGCAGATCCTGATCGGGTGAAACTCGAAATTGAAGAAATTATTGGCATTAACGCTGTCGACGCATGTCTGGTCAGCGCAAAATCTGGGCTTGGCATAGAGGGGGCGTTAGACTATCTGGTAGAGCATATTCCGCCTCCAGAGGGCGATCGCCAAGCGCCATTGCAGGCTTTGATTATCGATTCTTGGTTCGATAATTATTTGGGTGTTGTTTCCCTAGTGCGAGTAAAGCAGGGCGTCCTTCGTAAACGCGAAAAAATAATGGCTAAATCAGTCGGCAAGGCCCATCAGGTCGATGTGCTGGGCGTGTTTACCCCCAAGCGTGTCGAGCAGGAGATGTTACAAGCTGGCGAAGTAGGGTATGTAGTTGCCGGTATCAAGGATATTCATGGTGCCCCAGTTGGCGATACGTTGGTGCATGCTAAGGATGCGAATATTCCTGCCCTTCCGGGCTTCAAGCGAGTGAAGCCGCAGGTTTACGCGGGCATTTTCACGATATCGTCGGATGACTATGAAGATTTTCGAGAGGCGCTGGCAAAATTAACGTTGAATGATGCCTCGCTGCAATATGAACCCGAAACCTCTGACGCACTCGGTTTCGGATTTCGTTGCGGATTTTTGGGTATGCTCCATATGGAGATTATTCAGGAGCGTTTGGAGCGAGAATACAATCTTGATCTTATTACTACTGCGCCAACAGTTATTTATGAAATCGTAAAAAAGAATGGTGATATTGTTGCAGTTGATAATCCCTCGGCGCTGCCCGACGCGGGCGATATTGAAGAAATGCGTGAGCCTATAGCTCGCTGCAATATTCTTGTACCGCAAGAGTATTTGGGGAATGTGATTACGCTCTGCATAGAGAAGCGCGGGGTGCAGAAGGATATGCAGTTTTTGGGTGCACAAGTTTCAGTTGTTTACGATATACCGATGGCTGAGGTAGTACTAGATTTTTTTGACCGATTGAAGTCTGTGAGTCGCGGTTATGCATCGCTTGATTATGGTTTTGATCGTTTTCAAGCGGCCAACCTCTCGCGACTGGATGTTTTGATAAACGCCGAGCGGGTAGATGCGCTAGCGTCAATTATACACCGTGACCACATACTTCATCGAGGTCGATTGCTCACGGAAAAGATGAAAGAGTTGATCCCGAGACAAATGTTTGATGTTGCGATTCAGTCTGCTGTAGGCGGTAAAATCGTTGCCCGTCAGACTGTTAAGGCGTTGCGTAAAAATGTGACTGCTAAATGTTATGGTGGAGATGTGAGCCGCAAGCGTAAGTTGCTGGATAAGCAGAAGGCCGGTAAAAAACGCATGAAGCAGGTTGGGCGGGTGGAGATCCCCCAAACTGCATTTTTGGCAGTATTAAAAGTGGATGGCTAAAAAGTGAATGAATTTACCGTAGATTTTCCTCTGATTTTGCTGTGCCTTGTGGCGGGGAGTGGTCTTGTGTGGCTCTTAGACAGCCTTTTTTTGGCGCCGGCTAGGAAACGAACAACCGGCGGGTTAAAGAGCCAGTATCCACATTGGGATATTGAAGAGAGTCCGGATGCGTTGAATTACCAGTCTCGGGTAGCAGAGGAGGCTAGGGAGCCGGTGTTGGTTGAGTATGCCAAGTCATTTTTTCCGGTCCTGCTGGTTGTATTTGTAGTTCGCTCCTTTTTGGTTGAACCCTTCCAGATCCCCTCGTCGTCTATGGTGCCCACATTGGAAGTCGGGGACTATATACTCGTTAATAAGTACACTTACGGTATTCGACTTCCTGTGGTGCGGACCAAAGTGTTGGCCCTTAATAATCCTCAGAGGGGAGATGTTGTCGTTTTTTTTCCGCCACACATGAATGAGACGTATTTTATTAAACGTGTTGTAGGCTTGCCAGGTGATTCGGTTGAATACCGTAACAAACAAATTTTTGTAAACGGTACGCGAGTGGAGCGTGAGCCTGTTTTAGGCCAAATTACACAAAGCGCTCGAAATATCGTAGGGCGTGAGTCGCTTGGAGAGTCTGAGTATCTGATGCAGGTGGACAACCAGCGCTCTGCAGGCGACTTTTCGGTCGTAGTGAGGCCTGAGCACTACTTCATGATGGGCGATAATCGTGACAATAGTAGCGATAGCCGGGTATGGGGTCAGGTGCCTGAAAAAGACATCGTGGGAAAAGCCTTTGCGATCTGGATGCATTGGGATACGCTTCTAAGCATACCAAGTTTTAGTCGCGTTGGCGCGATAGAATAACCGATAGCAGCCACATGAGTGATGTCGTATGAAGACCCGCAAACATGAATCAGGCATGTCGCTGCTGAGTGCATTGTGTGTGTTATTTTTGCTCGGATTCATTGCTGTGTGTTTTATCCGTATGGCCCCTCCCTATTTTGAGTATCTGACCGTAAAGAGCATTATTTCTAAGATTGCCATGGATGCTGACTCCGCTGACGAAACAAATGCCACAATCAGACGTAAGATAGCGAGTGTTTTCAATTCCAATCAGATATCTGAGCTGCCTCCTGGGGACGTAGAGGTATATCGCTCGCAAGGGAACACCTACATTGACGCTAATTATGAGGTTCGATTACCGATTGTGTGGCGGATTGACGCCGTCTTGAAGTTTGACGATCTGTTGTATCGCGTGGGTGATCCTGAGCCTCTTTCTAAATCAGCGACAGTTACCCGGTAACGCGTGGAATCTACTGCGCGCTTGCAACAAGCACTGGGGTATCAGTTTCGTGACGCGGGCTTACTTGATCTAGCGCTTACCCATTGCAGTGCAGGTGGTCAAAACAATGAGCGTCTTGAATTTCTGGGCGACTCCATCGTAAATCACATTATTGCTGAGGCACTTTTTCTGCGCTTTCCTGCATCAAAGGAGGGAGAGATGAGCCGGATGCGTGCTTCTCTAGTTAAAGGCGATACACTTGCTGAAGTAGCATTGGAATTACAACTCGGCGACTATTTACGATTAGGCAGTGGAGAGCGCAAAAGTGGAGGGCATCGCCGAATATCCATATTAGCAGACGCGTTCGAAGCTGTAGTTGGCGCTATTTTGTTGGACAGCGACGTAGAACAATGCCGCCAATGCGTGCTGCGTTGGTTTGGTGCTCGCCTGCAGCAGCTTGGCACCGGCAGCGCAGACAAAGATGCAAAAACGACATTACAGGAGTATTTGCAGGCGCGCAGTAACCCTTTACCTGTCTACGACTTGGTCAGTGTTCAGGGTGACGATCATGCGCAGCAGTTTGAAGTGCAATGTCGGCTGCGCAAACCTAAATTGATTGTCAAGGGCTTTGGTTCCAGTCGCCGTAAGGCCGAGCAAGACGCTGCCGCCGTTGCCTTGGGAAGGCTGTCATCATGATGTCCGATACGATATCTCGCTGCGGTTATGTCGCCATTGTAGGGCGGCCCAATGTGGGCAAGTCCACGCTCCTTAACCACCTATTGGGGCAGAAAATCAGTATAACGTCGCGCAAGCCGCAGACCACGCGTCATCAAGTGCTAGGGATTAAGACCGAAGATAATCATCAAATTATATTTGTCGACACACCGGGTTTGCATAAGGAGGCCAGTAAAGCCATTAACCGCTATATGAATCGTGCGGCCAGCGCGGCCATTCGCGATGTCGATCTAGTAGTTTTCGTTGTGGATCGAACGGCATGGACGGAGGAGGACGGTGTCGTACTTCAACAAATTGAGCAATCAGGATTGCCGACTATGCTGGTGGTCAATAAAATTGACCTGCTCGCCGATAAGACAGAACTGCTGCCTCATTTGAAGATTTTGGCGTCCAAGGCTACGTTTACTGCGATCTTGCCAGTATCCGCGTTACGTCAGCACAATGTCCACGCTCTGGAAGAGCAAATTCTCGCTTTATTGCCTGAGGCTGGACACTTTTTTCCTGAGGATCAGATCACCGACCGTAGTCAGCGTTTCCTCGCTGCGGAAATTGTGCGAGAAAAAATTATGCGTCAATTAGGTGACGAATTGCCTTATTCTATTGCTGTTGAAATCGAGGATTTTGCTCAAGAGGATCAGGTCTTGCATATTTCTGCGGTGATTTTCGTTGAGCGTGCAGGCCAGAAAAAGATACTTATCGGTGATAAGGGCTCTCGATTGCGTTCGATTGGGTCTGATGCACGTCATGACATGGAGGGACTTTTTGATCATAAAGTGATGCTGCGGCTCTGGGTGAAGCTTAAATCTGGTTGGTCGGATGACGAACGAGCGCTGCGTAGTTTGGGATACGACGACCGCTAGGTCTTCCTCATATAAAATGCGCGTCAATTTACAGCCCGCCTATGTAATACACAGTCGACCCTATAGGGACACGAGTGCCATTTTAGAAGTATTCACCGCTGAGTATGGCCGTATTAGTGTAGTTGCACGCGGTGGGCGGCGCTCGACACGAAAGGGCAGCAAAGCAGCGTTGTTGCAGCCGTTTGCTCCTCTTTTGGTGTCGTTCTCCGGCCGCACAGAATTGAAGACGCTTAGTGCAATAGAGGCTGTGAAAGGTATGTCAGCGGTGCGGGGTGAGCGCTTGTTTAGCGGGCTCTATATGAATGAGTTACTGGTGCGTTTGCTGCATCGAAACGATGCGCATCCAGCATTATTTGCATCCTATGATGATGCGTTAAAGGCGCTCGCAGGTTGTGCTGTTGTAGATACAGTGCTAAGAAGATTTGAAATAGCCCTTCTTGATGAATTAGGTTATGGCTTGAACTTAAGTCTTGATGGCGCCAGTGGCGAACGCGTTGATGAAGGATTGCGTTATCGCTATGACTCGGAGCTAGGTCTGGTGGCTAGCAACGGTGCTTCAGATCGTTCTGAAGCCACCTATTCCGGAGCAGATTTATTAGCGATGGAATCTGGACACTTTGAAGGGGCCGTTCGACTTCCGGCTAAACTACTGCTGAGAGAAGTTTTGGCGGTGCACCTAGGCGGTATGCCATTGCACAGTCGTGAATTATTTCGCGTCAAAGCGGCGGCGGTTTCAAAACACTATGATGTCACTGTCAGTCCTCATGTGGGTCAGGATTCTTCGTGATTATAATGTCAATAGGATAGGCGGGGTGCGCCGGTTTCTAGGGAATTCGATATGGCCTCATACGGCCAAAGTTCTATATAATCACAAGTCCGTTGTGAGGCTCGACCGCTATGCCTGAATATCCCACCATCGAAGCCTGTATTGGCAGTACACCACTGGTCCGACTTCAGCGTTTGCCTGGGATTACCAGCAATACTATGCTTGCCAAGTTGGAGGGCAATAATCCGGCTGGATCGGTCAAGGACCGCCCTGCCCTCAGCATGATTGCCGAGGCCGAAGCTCGCGGCCATATAAAGCCAGGTGACACGTTAATAGAGGCGACTAGTGGTAATACCGGTATAGCATTGGCAATGGTCGCTGCCATACGCGGTTATCGTCTTATTTTGATTATGCCTGCCCACATGAGTCTTGAGCGGAAACAGGCGATGTCTGCTTACGGAGCGCACCTGCTAGAGGTGTCGAAAGAAGAGGGTATGGAGGGCGCTCGCGATCTGGCTATAAAAATGCAAGACGAAGGACAGGGTATAGTTCTTGATCAGTTCGGCAATTCAGATAATCCACTCGCGCACCTGCAAGGTACCGGGCCTGAAATTTGGCGTCAGACAGACGGAACTATTACGCACTTAGTCAGTTCTATGGGTACCACCGGCACTATTATGGGGTGTTCTGCGTACCTGAAAAAACAAAATCCTGATGTGCAGATTATAGGATTACAGCCCGAGGAGGGATCGAGCATTCCTGGGATTCGTCGTTGGCCTGAAGCCTATCTGCCAAAAATATTTGATGCATCCAGGGTCGATAGGGTGATGGATATTTCACAAGAGGAGTCAGAGTTGGCTATGCGCAGACTTGCTGCGCAGGAAGGAATTTTTTGCGGTGCATCTGCGGGTGGTGCTGTCGCCGGTGCGCTGCGACTATCACGTGAAGTTGAAAATGCGGTAATCGTTGCGATCATTTGCGATCGTGGAGATCGCTATCTCTCGACTGGAATCTTCGGTAGCGGGTAAGGAAAAAGTTGGGATGATGGAGGCGCATCCAAATACACATATCAATGGCCGCGATGTCATTAATATTTTAAAAAAATAGTGAAACCTCAGTTACTCTACTGCCATTTTGCCTCAAAATCCTTGATCCTGAGTCATTAGTTTAAGCATTGAAGTATATATTTTGGCTACAAACACGCCTTCTGAGCTAAGTGTGACAAAGTAAGGAGCAAAAATGGATGTTTTACACTACTCGCTTTCCGATTTATTACGAGTTATGCAGCGGCTGCGAGACCCTGATACCGGTTGTCCTTGGGATCTCCGACAAGATTTCCAGAGCATTGTCTCGTCCACATTGGAGGAGTGCTATGAGTTGGCGCAGGCCATAGAGGATAAAGATGTTGATCATATTGCCGAAGAACTCGGCGATGTTTTGTTTCAGGTAGTATTTTATGCTCAATTGGGTGCAGAAAACGAAATGTTCTCTTTTGATGATGTTGTCCACACGTTGGTACAGAAACTGGTTCGACGCCATCCGCATGTCTTTGCACACGGAGATATCGAAGGGATCGTGTCCAACCGTATTTCGGTAGAATCCGTTAGACGTAACTGGGAAGAGATTAAGCAGACTGAGCGGAACGCAAAGAATCAACTGAGTGTTCTTGCAGACGTGCCACGGGCGTTGCCTGCATTGCCGCGTGCGCAGAAAGTGCAAAAAAGGGCAGCGCAGGTAAACTTCGATTGGTCTGATAGAAATGCTGTACTTGACAAGATTCAGGAGGAAGTGGATGAATTGCGTGAGGCAATGAATCGTCAGGATGCAGAGGATATAGAAGGTGAAATGGGCGATGTACTGTTTAGTTGCGTTAACCTTGCTCGACATCTTGGTTTGGATGCAGAGCGGACTCTGCGGCGTTCTACCGCGAAATTTGAGCAGCGATTTCAAAGCATGGAGGCACGCGTTGCGGATGACGGCGCGGTCTTGTCAACAATGAACAAAAAACAACTCGATCGGCTATGGCGTTTAGCTAAAGACGATTTGGACAACTGATGGCGATGCTTGTAACCCATTGGTCTGCTGTGTATGGTTATCGGCGGTCAAGTTCCCGGTTTTGCGATAGCGATAGACATTTTGTATGCGGAACATAGGTGAGGAGGTTTTTGAATGCGATTGATCTTATTAGGCGCTCCTGGTGCGGGAAAAGGTACCCAAGCTCAGTTTATTTGTGAAAAATTTAGTATCCCTCAGATTTCTACCGGGGATATGTTGCGCTCGGCTGTAAAGGCGAAAACTGAACTAGGGCTGCGAGCAAAGGCTGTTATGGACACTGGTGGTCTTATCTCTGATGAAGTCATTATCGGGCTAGTCAAAGACCGAATTGCTGAGCCGGACTGTGCCACCGGTTTTTTATTTGACGGTTTCCCTCGCACGATTCCTCAAGCGCAGGCTATGGTCAATGCGAATGTAACGATTGACCATGTAGTAGAGATAGCCGTCGATGACGCTGAGATTGTAGCGCGTTTGAGTGGTCGGCGAGTCCATCCAGGGTCGGGCCGCGTTTATCACGTGACATACAATCCACCGAAGACGGAGTCGCTTGACGACGATACAGGTGAACCTCTTGTTCAGAGGGATGATGATAGCGAAGACACCGTTCGCAAGCGATTAAAGATCTACCATGAGCAAACAAGCCCACTGATTAATTTCTATCAAACGATGGCAGGTGAATTAGCGCCGCGTTATCACAAAATTGACGGTCAAGGCAGTGTTGAAAGCATTCGAAAAGCGCTGTGTTCATCACTGAGTTCTTAGTCGCAGTTGCGGCGACAAATTTAAAAATGAAAAAGTTGACGTTCCGCAGGTTCGTTTCTAAAAAAAAGGGTAGAAATTTGCGTTTCATAGATGCGAATTTTCTACAGTTTTGACTGTTGTATCTCTATTGCATTGTTGTTACTTTTAATATCGCAGTACCCTCATTAACAGTCTGGAGAGAAGCGTAATGGCAACTGCTAAGAAAAAACCAACAAAAGCGAAAGCCAAGCCTAAGGCAAAAGCTAAGCCCAAAGCGAAAGCCAAGCCAAAGGCAAAAGCTAAGCCAAAGGCAAAAGCTAAGCCCAAAGCGAAAGCTAAGCCCAAAGCGAAAGCTAAGCCCAAAGCAAAAGCTAAGCCCAAAGCAAAAGCTAAGCCCAAAGCAAAAGCTAAGCCCAAAGCAAAAGCTAAGCCCAAAGCAAAAGCTAAGCCCAAAGCAAAAGCTAAGCCAAAGGCAAAAGCTAAGCCCAAAGCAAAAGCTAAGCCCAAAGCAAAAGCTAAGCCCAAAGCGAAAGCTAAGCCAAAGGCAAAAGCTAAGCCCAAGGCAAAAGCTAAGCCCAAGGCAAAAGCTAAGCCCAAGGCAAAAGCTAAGCCCAAGGCAAAAGCTAAGCCCAAGGCAAAAGCTAAGCCCAAGGCAAAAGCTAAGCCAAAGGCAAAAGCTAAGCCAAAGGCAAGATCTAAGAAGAGATAGAGGCCTAGAGCCTTTAAAACAACCCGCTAAGAGAAATCTTTGCGGGTTTTTTCTTTAGAAAGTCTAGAAATTGCGCGCAGACCTTAGAAAGCGAATGGCCGAAGCGTTCTAGGCGAGACGATTATAATTCCTAAAGCTGGATTCGCAGTCTGAAAAATCCACAGCAACGGTATAGCGAGTTTTGTACCAGTCTCCGACAGCACGGTAACCCTTATTCAAATAGTGAGTAACGGAGGTTAGGCACTCACGGCGTATTGCGGCACACAAATATTGTTCTCGGACTCCATCATGCGCATAGCTGATTTCCGGAGAGTCAGAAGCGCTAGCTGTCAGTGGAGCGATGAGACGGCTCGCGAGATCGTCTGGTAGATGCGGTGTGTCACAGCCGACGACTACGATAAAGTCGGTGAGGATTAGAGGGGATGCGGCTTCAAGTCCGGCGAGCGGACCTTGAAAGTTTTCCCTATCGTCAGTGACGGTTTGTGCACCAAATTGCTCATAACGTGCGACGTTGCGGTTGCAGCTAATAAGTAGTTTCGAAACTTGGGGCCTCAGGCAGTTGCTGACATGGGCAACAAGAGGCTCTCCGTGCCAAGTAATGAGGCCTTTGTCTCTGTCTCCGACACGGCGTCCGGCACCTCCAGCAAGAATTAGTCCGGTGACTTTGTTTTTTTTAATCATAGGAAGCAGTGACTGCAATGCTTGGCGTTGAGGGGGGGAGTTCTTACCCGCGAATGAGTATGTGATAATAACGTTACAATACCGTAACAGCTGTGCTTTGCAATGTGTAGAGATCAGCAATATTGTAGAGGGAGTTGTATGACTGGTATTTTGGCGATAGAAACAGCGACCGATACTTGCTCCGTCGCTGTTTCTATCGATGGGTATATCAGGGAGCGCCATGAGGTTGCCCCACGACAGCATAACCAGTTGCTTTTTTCTATGCTGCAGGAGCTATTGCCCAGTGGTACTTTGAAGGAGCAAGGCATAGAGCTTATCGCGTATGGATGTGGCCCAGGCTCCTTTACCGGTTTGCGCATAGCGGCGAGTGCGGTTCAAGGGTTAGCGTACAGCTGTGGTTTGCCGGCGGTCGCCATCCCTACATTAGGAGTATTAGCTCAAAGTGCAAAGAGGCGGGGCGAGGTTGAGGCTAACGATACCGTGCTGTGCAGTCTCGATGCCCGGGTGAGTGAGGTATACAGTGCGGTTTACCAGTATAAGGATGAGTTGGCTTTGCTGCGAGAAGGACCGTGGGCTTGTTCCCCAGCAGACCTCGTACTCAACATGTCTGGACCGTTAACCTTGGTGGGGGACGGCTGTGCCTTTCTGGAGCAATTTCCAAAGTCTCTGCGTGCAACCGTCGTTGCAACGCTTATCGATATTGTGCCGATGGCACGGGACATGATTCCGCTTGCACTGGCTAAATTCCAAAATGGCGAAATTCAGTCTCCTAAGCAAGTGCAGCCCGTGTATGTGCGCGACAAAATTTCTTGGAAAAAACTTGCGCAGCAAGGAAAAAGACCATGATTGATATCTATCAGGCGTTATTTCTTGCTCTTGTGCAAGGCCTGACAGAGTTTTTGCCGGTGTCTAGTTCGGCTCATCTGGTGATTCCTTCTCTAGTAATGGGTTGGACTGATCAGGGGTTGGCATTTGATGTTGCAGTGCATGTGGGCACTTTAATCGCGGTATTATTTTATTATCGCGAGGATCTAATGCGCATGGCTGATGGTTGGTTACGCTCACTCAGGGGGGGGGGCGCCTGCGACGATAGCCGATTGGTTTGGTATCTGGGGCTGGCAACGGTGCCAGCAGGAGTGGTTGGGCTTCTTGCGGGTAATTTTATAGAAGCAAATTTGCGGACGCTGCCCGTCATAGCAACGACCACACTTCTTTTTGGTGTGCTTTTAGGGCTAGCTGATCGTCGGAGCACGGCAACAGGTGTTGGGCGCCCTCTAGGATTGACTATTGCTATTCTCATCGGTTGTGCGCAGGTTCTAGCACTGGTGCCGGGGGTCTCACGTTCGGGCGTAACAATGACGGCTGCGTTGCTGCTTGGAATGAATCGACAGTCTTCGGCTCGTTTTTCTTTCCTGCTTTCCATACCTATTATCGCGAGTGCGGGGCTGTTAAAGACTTGGGAACTTGCTGGCGGCAGTGCTGTAGTTGACTGGGTGTCGCTTGGGTTGGGCGTGATAGTGTCCGGACTTGCGGCTTATTTTTGCATAGCTATTTTTTTGCGGCTATTAAACAAGGTAGGCTTCATGCCTTTTGTGTATTACAGGATAGTATTGGCTGCGATATTGTATGCATTGTGGTTAGTATAGCTGCTTGTAATTTTCGTTCGCTAGACAGAGTAGGCACTAACAATGAATCAGCATGAGTTCAACCAGCAGCTATGCCGTTTTTTAGCGGCAGCGACTACACCATTTCACGCTGTCGCGGAGATGGCTCAGCGTCTAACGGGGGCAGGGTTTGTTCGTTTGGCGGAAGGCGCCGAATGGGACGTCAGGCCAGGTGGAAAATATTTCCTGACGCGAAACGGTAGCTCGATTGTGGCTTTTGTTCACGGGCAGGACAATCTTTCCAGCACAGGGATGCGTATGGTTGGCGCTCATACTGACAGCCCTTGTTTGATGGTCAAACCAACACCAGAAATACGGTCTCACGGTTTGTTTCAGCTTGGCGCGCAGGTCTATGGTGGCGCACTACTTAACCCATGGTTTGACCGCGATCTGTCACTTGCAGGCAGAGTCAGTTTTCAGTGTTTAGGCGGTCAACTGAGGGTTGCGTTGATTGATTATCGCGACGCTATTGCGATGATTCCAAGTCTTGCCATCCATCTTGATCGTACTGCTAATACCAAGCGAGAAGTGAACCCACAGACGGCTATAGTGCCTGTGTTATGTCGCTTGAGTGAGGGCGAGGTGCTGGATTTTCGAGAACTCCTCTATACGCGGTTGGTCTCAGAGCATCCCCAGTGGGAAGGGTGTCAGGTGTTGGACTATGAATTATCATTTTACGATACTCAAGCCCCGTCACTAATTGGTTTGCGGCAAGATTTTATCGCTTCAGCAAGACTAGACAATTTGCTCAGTTGCTTTACTGGCTTGCAGGCGCTGCTTGAAATTGATGGTGCAGAGAGCGCGTTGTTAATTTGTAATGACCATGAGGAAGTTGGTAGTCTTTCAGCCGCCGGTGCAGGAGGGCCTTTGTTGACATCTATGCTTAATCGTCTTGCGGGAAACGACGCGAATTATTCTGCGCTTGCCGATAGATCGATGATGATTTCAGTAGATAACGCGCATGCGATACATCCCAATTTTGCAGACCGCCATGATAAAAATCACGGACCACTTCTTAATGGAGGGCCGGTTATCAAGGTTAATGCCAGTCAGCGTTATGCCACCAATAGCGAAACCAGCGGTTTTTTTAGAATGCTTGCATCGATTGAAGGCGTCCCTGTGCAGTCGTTTGTCGTCCGTAATGATATGGCATGCGGCAGCACCATTGGCCCCATTAGTGCCGGTGCCACCGGGATTCGGACACTCGATGTTGGTGTGCCCACCTTGGGCATGCACTCCATTCGTGAATTGGCCGGCTCAGAGGATGGCTGGAACCTAGGGCGTGTTCTGCGGCGTTTCTATAGCCACACAGGGCCGCTGTCTGCGATTTGAGCAGATTTCATGAACGTGCTCATTTTGTCGGCATATGCTGCGCAAAGTCATGTGCACTGGCAGCAAAGCCTGCAGGCAATGTTTACGCATTGGCAGTGGCACATCCTGAGTCTGCCTCCACGATATTTTAGCTGGCGGGTGCGCGGCAATGCTCTGTTTTGGTCTATTTCCGAGCGGAAAGCGCTGGAGCAGCCCTACGATCTCATTATAGCGACGTCCATGGTTGATTTGGCGACGCTACGCGGTCTAGTGCCGAGACTCGCCCGGGTGCCAGCTGTTGTTTACTTCCATGAGAATCAATTTGAGTATCCTCAGAACCATCAAAAGCACAGCCTGCAAGACGCCCAAATGACGAGTATTTATTCGGCCTTGGCAGCTAATCGCATCATATTTAACTCGGACTACAACCGAGATACATTTCTGTCAGGTTGCTCTGCCCTGATGAAGAAATTGCCTGACCGGGTGCCGCCTGGTGTCGAGTTGATGCTTCGGGCGCGCGCAACGGTCCTCCCTGTGCCGATCGATTTTCGGGACCACGAAGCGGTAGTGCCGTTGTGGCCAGGTTCATCGTCACGGTTCACCAAACGACCTTTGCGTCTGCTATGGGTTGGACGGTTTGAGCATGATAAAGGTGGTGACGGTTTACTGCGGATCTTGCACAAGCTAGAAACCTCACCGCTTGATTATGAGTTGGCGATGACCGGGCAACAATTTCGTCAATCCCCGTCCGTATTCACCAACATAAAATCGAGATTTGGTCATCGCTTGGTGCAGTTCGGATATGTAGATTGCGTTAAAGAATATCGGGCACTATTGCAGGCTGCCGATGTAGTGCTGTCGACGGCCATCCACGAATTTCAGGGACTGGCCGTAATAGAAGCGGTTGCACACCGGTGTTTCCCGGTTGTCCCGGATCGTCTTGCGTATCCGGAGATATATCCAGCGCTGTATCGGTATGATTCGTGCCTCGACGATCCAGAGCGCGAGGCTGATTCAGCTGTGGCCCTGCTGCAGAGAATAGCAACTGAGCAGATAGAGCTTGGCACGCGGCCCCCTTGTGTTTCTGACTTTGAGTTGGATGCAATGGCGCCGAGGTATGAGCATATCTTTCGGCAAGTCGCGTTCCCTCAGGATAGCCAATAGGAGTTAAAATCAGTATCATTTAGGCGCTTTTAGAGGGTATTAAGATTTATGGTTATGCAACGCGTACTAACAGGCATTACCACAACGGGCACGGTCCACTTAGGCAATTATATTGGGGCTATCCGTCCGGCGATCCTAGCATCGCGTGACGAGTTGTCCGAGTCATTTTTTTTCCTCGCCGATTATCACGCACTGATTAAATGTAGCGACCCGGCATTGATACGGCAGTCAAGTAAGGAAATTGCCGCTACTTGGCTTGCACTCGGATTAGATACTGAAAAAGCGATATTTTATCGTCAGTCCGATATCCCTGAAATAAGCGAGCTGAACTGGATATTGTGTTGCAGCGCTGCTAAGGGCTTGATGAATCGCGCGCATGCTTACAAGTCAGCTACTCAAGCTAATGAAGATGCGGACGAGGATGCGGACTTTGGCGTTACGATGGGATTATTTAGTTATCCTGTTTTGATGGCCGCTGATATTCTGTTGTTCAATGCCGAGAAAATTCCGGTGGGCCGAGATCAGATTCAGCATGTTGAAATGGCACGAGATATCGCACAACGATTTAACCACAATTTTGCCGATGTCTTTTGTCTACCGGAGGCAGTGGTCAATGGGGATGGTGCGGTGTTGCAGGGGACTGACGGTCGTAAGATGAGTAAAAGTTATGATAATACTATACCTCTATTTTTGGCAGAGAAGCCGTTGCGTAAAGCGATCAATAAAATTAAGACGAATCTTTTGGAGCCCGGAGTTCCGAAGAACCCCGATGATTCTCCTGTGTTCCAGCTTTGGGCGGCGTTCGCATCCCCTCAAGAAACGACAAGAATGCGAAATGAGTTTCATGCTGGTATTGCTTGGGGCGAAGCCAAGAAACAGCTTTTCGAACTAATTAATAGTGAGCTTGCGGGCGCCAGAGAAAACTATATTCGGCTGATGGCTGACCCTGGTTACATAGAGTCTGTTTTGTTGCAGGGCGCGGAGCGTGCAAGAGAGCACAGTGGGAAAATGATTGGCAAGGTGCGTGAGGCCGTTGGTATTGCGGCGATTCGTTAGTATAAGATTGGTTATTCTGTGTTTATCCTCATTCTGATGTAAAAATACCTTTTTTTTATGCCTGTTTCGCCCCAGACCTTGCTTCAAGGTCTTTTTTTTTAGAAGCTATTATGCGATCGTTATTGCTCAAGAATGTAGCGATACCTCATCATTTGGCAGAATATTTTTTGCGGCGCTGCGCATATGAGAGTTCAACCGTTTTTTTTCATCGTGTTAGTCATGATTTTATAATAAAATAAAGCCTTGAATAATAGGAGGCGTATAAGCCATGAGTCGTCCGATTAGGAACCATGAAATTTTGTCGGCGGTTTTCGCCAAGATGGACGCCACAGCGATGGCCGTTGCTATGGGCTCGCTATGTTCTTTGTTATTGTTTTTGGCAACGGCTGTTTTGTTAATGCAGGCTTCTCCAGAAAATTATCCTGTAGGTCAACATTTGAGTGATTTGACTGATTATCTTCCGGGTTATAGCGTCGATTGGACGGGTGCATTTGTCGGCGCATGTTATGGTTTTTTGCTTGGTGGCTTAGCGGGCTTTTTTGCTGCTGTATACTGGAATTTGACTCACTACTTTGCCCTCGGTGTGATGTTGATTAGTTCCGCACAGTTGGCAGATTGAGAGGGGTGACTGAGGTGAGGAAGACCAAAACATGAACGCCATAAATGACGATGCCGATCAAGTGAATTTGAAGTTACTGAAAGCAGCGATCCGGTTCAATGCACGTATACTTGGTTTGACCGCAGGGACTTTAGCGGCAGTAGTTATTTATCTAGCAACACAAGCCTCTATTGTGAAGTGGGGTGGTGACTCCGGTGGTTATCTGGATTTATTAGCGATCTTCTTTCCCGGCTACTCCGTGTCTCCTATTGGAGCGTGGGTCGGAGCATTCTGGGCCTTTGTATACTGCGGCACTGGCAGTTGGTTGAGTTACAGAGTCTATGGAAAAGTATTAGGTACACGAATATCGGCGCTATTACTGAGTCCGGTGTCTGACGCCAATCCGGTCCTCAAGCCTTCCACGTTGCGGCTTCATGGCGTCAGCCTAGGTGTCGCTATTGGTTCTATTGCTAGCCTAGGTTTGTTTGCTTCGACAGCCTGGTTAGTGGTGCGAGGCACAGCGGACGAGAGTGTTCACGCAGCGCTATTTTCAAATTATATACCAGGCTACAGTGTCAGTATTATCGGTGGATTGTGGGGCGCCGTTGAATTATTTGGTCTGGTTTTCCTCTCATGCTTGTTGCTTGCTTCCATATACAACAAGCTAGTTGAAATTCGACATAAGACTTCTTAACGGCATGGTAGATATGAATACGAATGAACACGTTGTGATTCTTGGCGCTGGTCCTGCTGGGCTTGCCACGGGGCATGAGTTGAGCGTTAACGGCGTTAAGGTGTCGGTTTTAGATCGAAATGATTTCGTCGGAGGGCTGTGCAATACGAACGAGTACAAGGGCTATAAATTTGATCTCGGAGGTCATCGATGGTTTAGCAAGAATGAGGACCTGAATAATTGGTTTCGAAGGTTGATGGGCGACGAGGTCGTCTGGGTTCACCGCATCAGCCGTATATACTATGATGGCGGGTATTATCTGTACCCCATTAGCATTCTCAACGTTATTAAAAATGCTGGTATTCCTACTATCGTGCATGCTGGTGTTACCTATCTGTGGTCCGCGTTACAGTATTCTATTTTTGATAAATCGATTAATAACATGAGAGACGCCTACGTAGCGCAATTTGGCGGCAAGCTATACGACATGTTCTTTCGCCGTTACAGTGAAAAAGTTTGGGGACTTCCTTGTGAGAAGTTGTCTTCAGACTGGGTTTCTCAACGTAGCGCCGGTTTGTCGATTTGGACTGTGATTCAGGAATCTTTAATGAAGACCAAGTCGGATAATGAAAGTCTGATAGAGGAATTCATGTATCCGCGCGACGGTTACGTCCGTATTCCTCAGAGAATGGCTGAAGACATTGTGGCCAAGACCGGTCCTGATGCCGTTGTGCTCGGGTCAACTGTCACCAGAATTAAGTATATTGGGCCAAATGATTTCGAAATAATTTATCGGAAACTTGACGGAGAGGAGTATTCAATACGGGCCACCACTGTCGTTTCAACTATTCCTTTGGGTGTGTTGCCGCGAATTATGGAGCCTGCATGTGATCAGAGCGTGATCGATGCTGCTAAAGGACTTAGTTTCCGAGCATTGATTACGGTTAACGTTATCCTCAGAAAGGAAAGAGTATCTATCGACACTTGGCTTTATGTGCAAGACGAGGACATCCTGTTTGGACGTCTGCATGAACCTAAAAACTGGAGTCCTGCAATGATTCCCGATCAATCGACTACTTCGTTAGTATTGGAATGCTTCTGCACGAAGGATGATCATATCTGGAATATGACAGATGAAGAGGTTGGTCAGCAGTGTATTAGTGATCTAGAGAAAAAGCTGAAGTTTATTGATAGTTCAGAGGTTATCGATTTTTCCTGTATCCGGACTCTGCAGGCCTATCCCGTATACGATCTTGAGTATGCCGGAAAAATCGCTCAGATTAACGATTTTCTTGCACAGTTTGAAGGTTTACATATCGTTGGGAGAGGTGGAACGCACCGTTACAATAACGCTGATCACTCAATTGAGATGGGACTGCTGTTAGGACGAAAAATTCTTGGTTATAATGTCGACCATATGGATGTCAATACTGAGCCTGAATATCAGGAGATCAAGCGTTTAGACGATTCTAAACGTGATTCATATAAGTTATAGGGTGAAGGTCACTAAGTAATGAACTTTCTGCCCTTCAGTCAGCGACTGGATTTGTCACAAGTGTAGTAAAGCTGCTACGAGGCGGTTGAGGCTGTTTAAAGTGCTTCTGTGGCATTTGAGCGTTGATGGCCTTCACGTGGCCGCGCTTTCTGCCTTCCGCCTCGGGAACGGGGGCTGTGATTACGAAATGGGACGCAGAAGTGTATCGATTAGAACTAAACAAGCTAAACATTATTGGCGTATCGCGTCTTGAGTAGCAACGAAACAGCTGATTTTCCCGAAGTCCAAGTCAATGATTTGGATAAGCGCATCAGCGTTATTATGCCTGTCTACAATGGATGTGAATTCATACCACGGAGTTTGCCTCCGCTAGTCGACATGATGCATCGAGGAGAAATTTTCGAAGTTATTGTGGTGGACGACGGCTCAACAGATGGAAGTAAGGAGATAGCAGCAAACATAGGAGCCAAGGTAGTATCCTCTGGTGGTCGCCTCGGCCCTGGAGGGGCCAGGAATCAGGCAGCCAATACGGCACTCGGCGATATACTCTGGTTTGTCGATGCAGACGTTGTGGTGCATAGCGATGCCGCAAAATGTCTTGCCGTCGGGTTTGACGTAGATCAAGTTGTTGCGGTGTTCGGATCCTACGATAGCAACCCTCCCGCTAAAAACTTTTTTTCCCAGTACAAAAATCTAGTGCATCATTATTACCACAGTCGAGCGAAGGACGAGGCATCCACATTTTGGTCTGGATGCGGGGCCGTTAGGCGCACCGCTTTTTTGGATAGCGGGGGTTTTGACGTGGAGCGTTATCAATACCCATCGATTGAGGATATTGAACTAGGGCACCGTATGATAAAAGCAGGCGGTCGAATACGTCTGCTGCGAGATATGCAATGTACGCATCTCAAAGTTTGGCGATTTTGGAATCTAATTCACACTGAGATCTTTAGGCGTGCTATACCTTGGTCACGCCTGATTCTGAGTTCTGGAGATGGTATTCCCAACGATCTGAATGTCGGTGTGGGGGAGCAGGCGCGTGCTGGTTTAGCTGGAATATTACTTCTTGGGATAATGTTCTCTTTGGCGGGTTACATTAGTCCGATTTTGGTCTTCGCTTTGGCGGGTTTAGTTCTCGCCGTGAACCGTGATCTATTCATCTTTTTTAATAGAAGAGGGGGTTTCTTGTTTGCTTTGTGTGGCGTTTTTTTTCACCAGATATACTATATATATAGTGCATCTGCATTTTCTTGGGTGTTCCTTGAGAGAGCCAGTTTAAACATTGCCCGTTCAAAATCTTCTTAAGATAATTGCTTGATCAGTAGATTAGTCTTAGCCAAACAGCAGTGTAGCTACCTCGCGCTGTAGTGCCATTTTAGCTCGCGATATAAATAGAGACTTACTATGCTCTTCGGCGCTTAGATACAGCCCAGAAAAACAGGCCTTTGCTTTTCATTGAAAATTACCTCTTTAACTGCTCTGCAAGAATTACTCAAATTGTCATTGCCTATGATGGTGTCGCAAGGCGCATTTGCAGTAATGGTTTTTACCGATCGTTTGTTTATGTCTCATATCGACGCCGCACATATTGCTGCATCCTTGGGCGGTGGCGTGGCAGCCTTTTTTTGTTTTTCGCTGTTTATGGGTTTGATAACGTATGGAAATGCCTTAGTCGCACAGCACTTTGGGGCAGGACAATTCGAAAAGTGCTCGCTAGTGACCACTCAGGGCATTCTGATTGCTTTGGGCAGCGCACCATTCTTGCTGGTGATGACATACTTCGGTGGGCAAGCATTTGCCATACTTGGGCACTCACCATCTCAGGTTCCGCTAGAGCAGACGTATTTTTATATTCTGATGAGTGGGAGTATTTTCACCCTACTTAAGGCGTGCTTAGCTTCATATTTTGCTGGTATTGGGCGGACCCGTGTTGTGATGGTCGCAGACTTATCAGGCGCCGCACTCAACGTACCACTGTCATGGGCACTTATATTTGGTCATCTCGGTATGCCTGAGATGGGTATCGCGGGTGCTGCCTTGGGAACTATTGTTGCTACCGTATTTGCCATCAGTGTCTTTCTGTATTTTTATCTGTCAGCGGATCATCAGCGTCAGTTTTCTGTAGCTCAATCGTGGCGTCTGGATCGAGGCATCATGCGTCGTTACCTCCGTTTAGGTATGCCATCGGGGTTGGAGTCTTTTATGAATACTTCTAGTTTTAACCTCTTTTTATTGCTGTTTCAATCCTATGGTGTAGCGCAGGGTGCTGCGATGGCCATCGTATTTAACTGGGATATGCTCTCGTTTATTCCAATGATTGGATTAAATATTGGTGTGATGAGCTTTATCGGTCGCTTAGTAGGTAGCGGCAGCATGGTAAGAGCTAATCAGGTAATTTCTTCAGGGTTTATAGTCGGATTGGGCTACTCCGGCGTATTGGCGATTTGTTTTCTTATCTTTCGAGAGAACCTGATTGATGTGTTTGAGACACCGAGCGAAAATTTCGCGGCGATACGTGAACTCGCCAGTGACATGATGGTGGGCCTGATCACGTATATGCTCGCGGATGCCACAATCTTAGTCGCCGGTGGCGCGCTTCGTGGCGCAGGGGACACGCGTTGGATCATGGTAACGTCGATCTCTGTGCATTGGCTGATGCTGATGGCCCAATATGGCGTGATTGTTGTGTATGGCTATGGGCCATTAGTTTCTTGGTGGGTGTTTGTTGCGATGCTGATCATTCTTGGTTTTCTTTATTTAGGTCGGCTAATCGGTGGCACATGGCGTCATCCGGAGCGGCTTGCGCGGGTCATGCGCGAATAGGCAGACGGCTCAAAAGGTGAGAAGGCGTTGCAGCAAGCTATCTTTTCCCTTGTCCTGCTCTCGTTTCAACAATAATTCTGTGAGTTGGTGTTCTATCTGATTTGCGACTTCCTCACGAATAGCTAGCAGCCTTTTTTTTGCCAGCGTTTTACCTTCATGTTGCGATAGGTTGATAGGTTTACCAAAACCGAGATAACAACGCTGAGGCTTAGGGAGCGGCGTGCCAAGTGATCCAATAGGGATGGGTGGAATGATATCGGAGCGGGTGTCGTCAGTGAGCAGCCCTATTCGGGCTAATAGATTTCCCAATGCGGAATCAGGCAGGTCGCGTCCTTCCATGAGATGTCCATAGAAATCATCGGGCCCTACAAGCCCAAATGGCATTATTGTATAGCCATGCATAGCTGCCAATCTTACGAAGCCGTAGCGTTCTTTCCACTGTAGTTCATACAGTTTAGATTTCGGTTTTACTGATTCATAAGCGCCGCCTGGAAACAGTAACAGATCCTGCTGATCACGCATCAAGGCGCTGCATACTTCAGGGTGGCCCATGACAATACCATGCTCCACGAGAATATTTGCCACAGGTTGAATGGTAAATAAAAATTTGTCTCCCATGGCGCGCGGAAAGCGTTGCAGTTCTTTTAAGAAAACAGGCCTTATGATCGCCCCATCTAGAGCAAATAATGAGTGATTTCCTACAAAAAGACATGGACCTTTGGGGATGTTTTGAGCGCCGATTACCATCGGGTTGAATATGCGCTTTACTATTTGATAAGCGATTTCGACAGTCAGCCCGTTTGGAGATTTTACAGCAAGTGCTTGCTTTATATGATGCTCCAGCCTGCGTGGATCGCTGAGGGGGGTATTATTTTTTTCAAATAGGGACATGTTGAGCGCACCTTACGAAGTTGAGAGAGTATAGCTATGCAGGTATAACTATCATAGTGGCGGACTGTCTCTGAACTTTCAGAAAAGTCTATTTTCGACTACAGTGTAGCTTGACTATTAGTGGCAGAGAGGAGTTTTTCTTGGAAGGTACACATATTGCTATAACTGGACCTACCGCGGGCATCGGTCGTGCCGCCAGCCTAGAGTTTGCCAGGCTGGGTGCCCAGCTCACATTGTTTTGCCGCGATCGCGATAAAGCTGAAGCTCTGCAACGGGAAATCATCGATCAGGGGGGCACAAGGCCAGATATTATTATTATGAACATGGCGGACCTAGGCAGTGTGCGGCGGGCAGCGGAAGAATTCCTGTCACGAGCAGAATCGTTGGACGTTCTACTGAATAATGCGGGTGTCGTGAATACAACTCGTAAAGAGACTATAGACGGATATGAAGAGACGTTGGCGGTAAATCACTTTGCCCCATTTCTGCTCACGGGCCTGCTATTGCCGCTGCTGTTGAAAACGCCAAAGGCTCGCATTGTTAGTGTATCGTCACATGCTCATACTTTCGTCAAGAACATGGGCTACGATGATATGCAGGCCACTCGCAGCTTCCGAACTTTTCGAGAATATGGACGTTCCAAGCTTGCGAATATATTGTTTACGAAATATCTTTCTGAGCAGTTGAAGGGTCATGACGTCACTGTAAATTGTCTGCACCCTGGTGCTGTGGCAACCTCTTTGGGTACTCAGAATAGTGGGTTTTTTAGTCGTAATTTGCCGCGATTATTGAAACCCTTTTTCCGCAGCCCAGATCAAGGAGCGCAGACCTCAGTCTTTCTGTGCTGCAGCGATGAGGTGGCGGAGATCACTGGCGGATACTTTTCCAATTGTAAGCGCAAAAACCCAAAGTCATGGGCCCGAGATCCAGCTGAGGCCAAGCGACTGTGGGCTTATACCGAGGATTGTGTGGATTTCAAGTATCCTTTTCCAGCGTCCGGCTAATGCGCCTTATGTCAACGCATGTTAGCAGGCAATTTATGCTATCCGTCACTCTCGCTGACTAACCCGTCGACTTTTTGCTGTGGTTTGTAATGGACTTTAGCAGAGAATAATAAAATCGCGCGGCCAGACTGTGGCAACGTGGTTATGATAGGCGTTGTCCCATTGAATTAAGGTTCTTACCCCTGTCGGGTCATGATATACCATAGCCTACAGGCTCTAGCTTCGTTAGACTGACCGTATGTATTATGACCCTGGCAACCAGCTTCCCATTGCGGAGGTTCTTGAGCAACTCAAACGCTGCCTGAGTGAGGGCAACGAGGTGGTGCTTCAGGCGCCGCCAGGCGCTGGTAAGACTACGATCGTGCCGCTGGAATTATTGGATCAACCTTGGTTGCGCGGACGCAAAATCCTAATGTTGGAGCCACGTCGTATGGCCGCTAGAGCTGCTGCTTCGCGTATGGCGCAATTGCTAGGAGATGCGGTTGGCCAAACCGTTGGATACCGTATCCGCGCGGATACGTGCGTGAGCGAAAATACCCGTATTGAGGTAATCACAGAGGGTATTCTTACCCACAGGCTGCAACGTGATCCTGGGCTAGAAGATGTCGGTTTGGTCATCTTCGATGAATTTCATGAGCGTAACCTTGATGCAGACCTGTGTCTCGCGCTTGCGCTGTATGGCCGCGAAGTATTTCGTGAGGGCCCCGCATTAAAGCTACTGGTCATGTCTGCCACCCTCGCAGGTGAGGAGATATCAAAGCTGATGGACAATGCTCCGATAGTTACCTCGGACGGTCGCCAGTTTCCGGTTGAAACTCGCTATTGCGGCGCGCATCAATTAGGTCATTCTGTTATACAGCCCACCATTAGTATGGTGCTGCGTGTCTTGAAGGAGCGGACTGGCAGTGTCCTAGTCTTTCTTCCAGGTCAGCGCGAGATTAGCAGTGTGGCAAAAGGGCTGGCTGCTGCACTAGAACATTCAGCCGAGGCATTACAAATATGCCCTCTCTATGGGGGGTTGTCCCCAGAGCGACAGAGGCAGGCACTGTTGCCAGCGTCCAATGGGGTGCGCCGAATCGTTTTGTCTACAAATGTAGCAGAGACTAGCCTCACTATCGAAGGTATTACAGTGGTGGTCGATTCGGGCCTAGTGCGTGAAGCTGCATTTGATCCGGTTACGGGTATGACGCGGCTAACCACTGTACGAATCTCGCAGGCGTCTGCAGAACAGCGCAAGGGGCGTGCTGGACGGCAGGGTCCCGGGCGCTGTTATCGACTGTGGAGTGAGGAACAGCACCAGAGATTGGTGGCTCATGCTCTGCCTGAAATACTTCAGGCAGACTTAGCCCCTCTGGTGTTGCAATTATTATCCTGGGGCGTGGATGACGGCAGTGAATTACGCTGGCTGGATCCTCCGCCGGCGGCTGCTTTTGCTCAAGCTCTCTCGATTCTGGAACAGTGCGAGGCAACATTCATCAATGCAGCGGGCCGCTTGCAACTCTCGCCGCATGGTGCGTGTCTGGCACAAATGCCTATGCATCCGCGTCTGGCTCACATGCTTTTGGGTGGTTGCGATATGCACGCGAGAGAAACCGGATGTTTACTCGCAGCAATACTTTCTGAACGTAATCCGTTTGGCGAACAGGGTGTTGATATCTCGAACACTGTTGCAGTGCTAATGGGTGAGAGTCGCTGTCCAGACATGCTACAGGGTTGGTTCAAGCGGATCTGGAAACAGGCGCGCCGCTTCGCAAATATGGTCGCTGAAATATATACGCCAGAGACGTTTATTTCTAGCGTCGATCAAGCTGACATTATCAGCGTTTTACTCGCGAGGGCCTATCCAGATCGTATTGCCCGCCTGCGTGCGGGGGGTGATGGCTATACCTATCAGTTGAGTAATGGGCGCAGCGCTAAGCTGCCTGTCGAGGACAGCTTAGTTGGCACTGAATGGTTAGCGGTAGCGGAACTGGGAGGGAAGGTCGGTGAGCCTATTGATCGTATCTTCAGTGCGAGCGCGTTGGACCCCTTTAACTTTGATGAGGGGCTATCGACAGTTGTTCGAGAACAAGAGAATGTCGAGTGGGATTATCAAAAAGAGCGGTTTGTGGCGGAGCGACGGACTCATATTGGCAGCATTTTGTTGTCATCAGACCTTCTAGAGCATGTGTCAGACGAGGCGCGCTTACAGGCCTTGTTGGCAGTGGTCCGCAAGAAAGGCATGGGAATTTTTTCCTTTAATAAGAAGGTTGAGCAGTGGCGGGCCAGAGTGATGCTGTTGCATATGACAGCGCCGGATGATCAGGCTAATCCATGGCCTGACCTGTCAGATGAAGCATTGCTAGATACACTGGAATCTTGGCTATTGCCCTATCTGGACCCAGTCCGACGCCTAGAAGACTTTCTGAGTCTGGATATAAAAGGGATCCTGCGTGCGGTTTTACCTTGGCCACTGCCGTTGGAGTTAGAACGACTCGCGCCGGAGCGGTGGGCAGCGCCTTCTGGTTCCAGCATAGAAATAGATTATACTCAAACTCCGCCGGTCCTAGCCGTGAAATTGCAGGAAATGTTCGGTTGTGAGGATACGCCTACAGTAGCAGGTGGGCTTGTTGCGTTGCAGATACATCTCCTCTCTCCTGGGCAGCAACCTTTGCAAATAACGCAAGATCTCGCCGGTTTTTGGCGCAGTAGCTATTATGATGTAAAGCGCGAAATGAAAGGCCGCTATCCCAAGCACCCTTGGCCGGACGATCCGCTGATGGCAATGGCGACTCGTTATACCAAAAAGCGTATAGGTCCCAGCGAATAAAAATAGTTTCAGTGCTCACGCTCCATATGATGCCAAGATGCGCTCAATCGAAATGAACAATCGAAGAAGTTCCTCAGTCTGTTCTGGCTACTAATGCAAAAAGGTTCAGTTACTACTGGTGTAACTCTCGGCTGCTTTGCGCGCTCGCTTCATGAAGCTCAAAAAGTCTTCCAGCACAAGGAGTAGGCAGGGGACAAGAAATAGAGTGATGACGGTGCAAAACAGTATGCCAAAACCGATAGAGACCGCCATGGGTTTGAACAATAGCGTGGAAATTGTCTTGTCAGCCATCATTGGTATAAGGCCGACAAATGTTGTGATACTAGTCAGTATAATGGGGCGGAAACGGACGCTACCGGCACGACTCACGACCTCTAAAAGCTCGGATCCACTTTGACGTTGTTTGTTGATGTGATCCACCAGCACTAGACTGGAATTCACGACGACGCCTGCTAAGGCGACAATGCCTAGAAGAGAGAAAAAGACCAAGTCCATGCCTAGAAAATAGTGGCCAATGATTGCGCCGACTGCGCCAAAGGGAATGACGCTCATTATGATTAGAGGCTGTAGATAGGATTGAAGCGGTATTGCAAGCAGGGCATAGATCACCAATAAAGCTAATAGAGCGCTGCTGAGCAGGGCGTCCATAGATGCTAAGCGCTCCTCCGCCTCTCCGGCTAATCCGTAGGTGACTCCGGAATAGCGACCTAGTATCTCTGGCAATACGTCATTTTGGACGCTGCTGATAACCGCCTCGGGTGTGGTTATTGTCCGATTGACATCTGCAGTGACAGTAACAACACGTTGCCCGTCGACTCTATGAATGGTGGTATAGCCTTTTCCAAGCGTTGCTTTTGCGACGCTGTTGAATGGGACTTCGACGCCGGCTGCGGTTCTAATACGCATGCTTTCTAAGTTTCCGAGAGCGCGACGTTCAGACTGTGGGTATCTTACCATCACACGAACATCGTCTTTACCCCGTTGGATACGTTGTGCCTCATAGCCGTAAAAAGCCTGCCGCACCTGAAGTCCTAGGTCGCTTAGCGTGAGCCCTAGATGACGCGCATCGGGTAGCAGCGTAAGCTGCACCTCTTGCTTGCCGCCACGAAAGGAATCGCTGACGTCCATGACGCCGTTATAATTTTGCAGTGTGAGTCGCAATTGGGCTGCTGCATCGCGCAATTGGTCGAAGTCTTTGCCATATAACTCGATCGAAATCGCTTTTCCGAAACCGAACGACTCTGAGGTAAAGCCAAGTTCGACAGCATCGGGAATACTTCCAGTCAGTTCGCGCCAACGATTGGCATAGGTACTAGTCGATACACCTGAATAATTGCCTGGGAGGTTGAGTTCGATACCAATTTCAGCAAGGTTGCTTGCTGCGAGACCCGCGCCGCCAATACTGCCCTTCGGTATCAGAGAGCCGATGCTGGTTATTATATGGGAAATGCTACTCGCTTCACCCTTATCCAAATCTCTGTCCAGTTCTCTGCGTAACTGTTCCCCTGCAGCCTCGATGTGACTAGCGGCCAAAGCGGTGCTCTCAATAGGCGTTCCTTCGGGCATGGTCAAAGTTGCGTACAAATGAGTGCCTTCCACAGCAGGAAAAAACTGAAATTGCATCCGTTCGCTAATGAATAGCGATAGTGTGAGGGCTAGCATCACAATGCCAGACGCAATCGTTAGGTAGCGCCATCGCAGGGCTAAATTCACTGTCGGCTGGTAATACCGCGTGGCTATAATTTGCAGTGAACCTGAGATGCGCTCTTGAAGAGCAAGCCATTGATTCATCACGCGGTTGGAACCTGCCTCCTTTTCTTTGGCTCGGTGTGCTAGATGCGACGGAAGTATTAATTGTGATTCGATGACACTGAAAGCTAGAGCGACGATAACTGTATAGGCTAAAGGCTTATAGAACCCTCCTATCGGACCCGGAATATTGAGGATAGGAATAAAGGTGGCCATAGTCGTTAGAACACCGAAGATGACAGGTAACGAGATGTCCAGTGTGCCGTTCGTTGCGGCCTCTAATCGGGGACTTCCGTCTTGCTCAAGCGCATAAACCCGTTCCCCTACAACAATAGCATCGTCTACCAAGATGCCAAGGACGAGTATAAAGCCCATCACCGAGACCGTGCTGATTGACAGGCCGATTGCAGGGAATATCGCAACGGTGCCCAATAGTGCGATCGGTACGCCGGCGGCAACCCACAATGCTAGGCGAAGGCGCAAAAACAGCGTCAACACCAGCAGCACCAAAAGCAGGCCACTGCGAGCGTTCCGGGACAGCGCATCGAGGCGATCCACAAGGTCTTGGGATTCGTCCTGCCAGATCGTAATGGCGATGCCTTCAGGGACGGTCTGGCGTGCTTGTTTTAAATATGCCTTAACTCGATCTGCGATTTCTATAATATCCTCTTCACCAACCCGCGAAACCTTTAGCGACACCGCGGGGAAGCCATCAAACCGTGCTTGGAGATCACTCTCCTTGAACCCATCGACCACGGTCGCTATTTCTCCTAGTGTGACGAGGGTACCGTCCGCGCGACTCAATACCACGATATCCTCAAAGTCCTTTCCCTGATAAGCCTGACCTTTGGTTCTCAGTAAAACTTCACCGCCGCCGGTCTTGATTGACCCTCCGGGAATATCGATCGAAGAACTCTTAATGACCTCACCAATCGCTGCTAGAGTAAGTCCATGACGCCGAAGTGTCTGCTCCGATACCTCCACTGAAATTTCATAAGGTCTAGAAAATTGTAATGCCACTTGCGAGACACCGGATAGCGCGGCGATGTCGTCACGCATTTGTTGGCCGATCAGTTTGAGGGTGCGTTCATCGGCTGGTCCTGAGATTACGATTTCAAATACGGTGGCAAGGATGCTCACCTCAGACGTGGTCGGCTGCTCGGTCTCTGCTGGAAAAGCATCGATAGCATCGACTTTGTTTTTGATGTCGTTAGCAATCTTCGTTTTGTCGATGCCGGCAACCAGTTCGACCGTGACGGAACACAGTCCCTCCGATGCTTTTGACGTTATCTTGTCGATGCCCTCGTTGCCTTTTATAGCCTCTTCTATTCGGACACACACAGCAGATTCTACCTCTTCTGGTGCAGCCCCGAGGTAAGGCGTTAGGATTTGCACAGCATCGACTTCTAGAGTGGGAAATTCTTCCTGATGGATCTGTGGCAACGCCAAGAGACCGCCAACAACTAAAATAATCATTAGCAGGTTCGCCGCAACCGCGTTATGGACAAACCAGGGAATGATTTTATGCATGCAAGGATCTGCTTATTTAATAACCGGTTTAACTAGCATACCGTCGACCGCCGTTTGCATTGCCGAAATGCTGACTAGCTCACCGTCTTCCAGCCCATCGCTGATCAGAACGTCATCATGTTCCTGGCGGACCAGGCTCACTTGTCGAAAGTGTATCCGATCGTCGGGACCGACCACTAGTACCTGATTGTTGTCGCGCATGGCTGAGCGGGGCAGTCGTATCACCTGATCCACTCGTCGCCCGCGAATCTCAGCCTGCACAAAGAGACCTACAGGGAGGAGAGGGCTGTCGCCGTCATCGTCTAGCTGCAAACGGACTACACCGTAGACCATGCGGGAGCTTTCGTCGAACTCGGCCTCTAGCCTTACTAAATGGCCTTCCCAGAGCGTGCGAGTGTCGCCAAAATCTGCAATCAGGGTCACAGATGGGCGCTGGTCTGGGGTTATTTGGCCGCGGGTGGATACCGGTAACCCAAGAAAACCGAGTTGGTCAACAGATATTGGTAGGCGCACCTCGACATAGTCCGTTGCGTAGATCGTGCCAATGCTCTCTCCACGGGTGATAAATTGCCCGACATTGACGCGTTCGTTGCGTACCAGTCCATCGAAGGGCGCACGGAGTTTGGTGCGAGAAAGATCACGATCTGCCTGTTCCAAACTCGCCCGGGCTTCGATCAGCAAGGCCTCGTCTACCTGCTGTGCGCGTCGCGCGTCATCCAATTGCTGCTGACTGGCCAGCTGACGTTTGTGCAGACTTAGGACTCGTTTAAGCTCATTTTTTGATAGCTCGTATTCTGCTTCAGATCTCATTACTGCAGCTTCACTCCGCCGTAACAGCGTTAGATAGTCTGCTTCATCAATGCGAACCAGAATCTCATTCTCTTCGAAGGCGCCACCGTTTACCATCGCCGCCGACATGTAGGTAACACGGCCGGTTACCTCGGGAATTAGTTCACTTTGGTTGCGTGGTTGAACGGTACCCTGAGAGATAATAATCAGATGCTCCTCTGTCGGCTGAACGCGCATGACGCGCACCGAAGGAATAAGTTGTTTGTAAGGCTGCGCGGTGACCTCTTGCTTATTTATGCTGATCAGTAATGCGATTGAAAAGCCACCTATAAGCACCAGAATGGTGTAGAGGCTTTTTTTATTCATAACAAGTCCTTAGCGCATCTTAGTGTTTGTCTTTTGAGCATGGCGTCCGCGACATCGGCGGTAATTAATTGTTAATGTTGTCGCGCATTAATTCTATGGTCGATGTCATTTCTGCTTCATTCAATGCCTTTCGCGAAAAATACTTCACAGTGCCTTTTTCGTTAAGAACAATCAGGCCGGTACCTGCGTCACCTAAGTCCCATTCAGTGACACCGATTCCGTCATCGTCCACTACCATACTGGCTTCGGGAAGCATGCGTTTATTCTTTTTCAATTCAGACATCACCATTCCTGTAGTGCCCCACATGGCTGCATCTAGGTTCAGAATGGTCGTGACATTAATGACTCCAGGTTTAAAGCTGCTCTGAAGCAGGTCAGTGAAGGGCTTAAATGTATCTTTATTTTTCAAATTTGCGCCGAAATACTGTATCACATGCACTTTCCCTAAGCCGGCTGTCGCTGAACTCCATGGAATAAAGCTGAACTCATCATTGGTCAGAGTTAACTCTCCACGCTCGGTTATATCCAATAAAGATAAAGAAGCGTTAATAGTGGGGGCTCCGGCTAGTGCGTTGGTACAAACCAGTATTAATAAAAAACTGGGTATCAATCGTGAAAAGGTCATCGCTATTCTCCTATGAATATTGGCGTAATTTTAATGTGCTATACGGTGAAAGATTACACGCGAGAGTTCCGCTTTGGATGGCGCGGGACGCGCACCACGCCATTATGTTGCGTGGCAAAAGGTTTGCCCCCTGGCCTGACTACAGGGTGATGCTTGGACGGCTGGCGGGAAGGCACGAGTTGATGCTTACCGTTGCCAATAAGGTCGGCTCTGCCCATCTTTTTTAATGCGCGACGCAATGTTGGCCAGTTGTCCGAGTCATGGTAACGCAAAAATGCCTTATGCAGTTGGCGCTGAGCTAGCCCTTTTACTGTGGGCATGCTATCGCTACGATGCGTTACGCGCTTGAGAGGATTTTTGCCGCTGTGGTACATAGCCGTTGCGGTCGCCATTGGTGAGGGATAGAAAGTTTGCACTTGATCTGCCCGATACTTATTCTCCTTAAGCCACAATGCGAGATTCATCATGTCCCTGTCAGAAGTGCCGGGGTGGGCTGCGATAAAATAAGGTATGAGGTACTGTTTTTTGCCCGCGGCGACGGAGTATTTTTCAAACATGGCTTTAAATTTTTCATAAGAACCAATGCCGGGTTTCATCATTTTCGACAGTGGCGCGCCTTCGGTATGTTCAGGCGCAATTTTAAGATAGCCGCCAACATGATGAGTGACCAGTTCTTTGACATACTCTGGGCTTTCCACCGCAAGATCATAGCGTAGCCCGGAAGCGATCAGGACTTTCTTGACGCCTTTTATGCCGCGAGCGCGCCGATAAAGCTTAACCAGTGGCATTTGGTCAGTGTTCAGATTTTTACAGATGCCAGGGAATACGCAACTGAGCTTACGACATTTTGCTTCGACTTCTTTACTATTACACGCCAGACGCCACATGTTCGCCGTCGGGCCGCCTAAATCAGAGATTACACCGGTGAAACTCGGAGAGTTGTCTCGAATCTGTTCGATCTCACGAATGATAGAATCTTCAGAGCGATTCTGGATGATACGCCCCTCATGCTCTGTGATCGAGCAGAACGTGCAGCCTCCAAAGCAGCCCCGCATAATATTGACTGAGTGTCGGATCATTTCATAAGCTACGATACGCGCATCTCCATAGACAGTATGAGGGACGCGTGTGTAGGGTAGCTCGAAGACCTGATCCAACTCATCCGTCTCTAACGGAATAGGAGGAGCGTTGAGCCATAATTCGCGGTCGCCATGGGATTGCACTAATGGCCTCGCGTTGTGCGGATTCGTTTCCTTATGCAAAACTCGGGACGCATGTGCATATAAAGCGGGATCACTTCTGACGTCTTCGAACGAGGGAATACGTATAACTGCATTTGCGTCATGATCTTTGATATTGCCTATAAATCTGACGGGTTCTGCTACCTTGGCCGCGTCTACTTGGGTAACGCAGCTTGCACTTGAGGTATCGACATAGGGATCTATTGGCTTTGAGATTGGACCTACAACATCAATACTGGTCGAGTCGATAACCTGCCAACCATCTGGAACGCGCTTGCGCACAAAGGCCGTGCCGCGTAAATCTCGAATTTTGTGGATGGCTTCGCCCGCCGCAAGCCGGTGCGCGAGATCAACGATTGCACGTTCCGCATTACCATAAAGTAGCAGATCAGCGCCGCTGTCGAGCAGGACAGAGCGGCGTATTTTATCGCTCCAATAATCGTAGTGAGCAATGCGGCGCAAACTGGCTTCAATGCTGCCAATTATCAGCGGCACCTGTCGATACGCTTGACGCAGCCGTTGACTGTAAACTATGACTGCACGGTCAGGACGTTTGTCACCTGTGTTGCCTGGGGTATAGGCATCATCATTGCGCCGTTTCTTGTCCGCTGTATAGCGGTTGATCATGGAATCCATATTGCCTGCGGCCACCCCAAAAAACAGGTTGGGCTCTCCAAGAGCCTCAAAGTCGGTGGTGGTAGTCCAGTCGGGTTGTGCGATGATACCGACGCGAAAGCCCTGCGCCTCTAGTAACCGTCCGATAACAGCCATACCAAAACTCGGGTGATCGACATATGCGTCACCGGTGACAATGATGATATCGCAGCTGTCCCAACCGAGCGCGTCCATTTCTGAGCGGGACATAGGCAGCTCAGGAGCAGGGCCGAAGCATTCAGCCCAAAATTTGCGGTGGGAAAATAGGGGTGTTGCCATTTGCCTCGTGTCTCACAGAAAACCGCCGGCATTGTAGCACTTTGGCTAATCTGTTACACGGTTCCAGTGCCATAACCCTATGGGATAACAATAGCATTCAATTCGGTTTGTTGGCTTTGATTTGCACCATTGATGGCATTGGAGAGTTTATACCGCAAATCACAAGGAACTGCAGTTGCAAGCTGCCTAACAATACCTCGCTTGAGGTGAGCAGACTGTAAATACTCGCCCCGCCTTAAATAACGTTGCTGCAAATGAGAGAAAAAGTCAGAGATATGAAATGGGTGAGGGCAGTCCTTGCAGAGCAGCCCTTATCGATAATCTAGATCGCCCCATGCTGATGACATGAGGCTCTCCTAATTCTAGGTGGTTAGAAATCCCAGCGTACAGAAGCACCCCATGTTGCAGGTTCTTTGTAGTAAGCAATAAAGCGCCCCGTTTGTACTGGTGCGTCGGCAATGGTAGAGGTCGATTCCGAGTCGAACACATTGCGACCCCACAGCGTCAGGGTTGTTTGATAATTTTCAAACACTACTCCAGCACGGAGGTTTACTACTTCGTAGGAGCCATCCAGCTTTTCCGGGTCATTGTTGACATCCGTCATACGCTCATCAGTCCATACATACTCACCATAGGCAAAGCCCTCTAGGTTATCTGATAAACGAAATCGTTGGTTGGCTGTGAAAGCTACAACGTTTTCGGGATTGCCAGAAACTGCGCCGCCGCTAATATCGCAGACGCCCGAACCAGGGGCGCTTTCATTGGGCGGCACCGGAACTCCAGCTGCGTTCCTAGGGCCAACTTGCCAAGGCGTGCCCGTCCAGCAGGCGCCGTTGGGAAAGTCCGCATATTCCGCATGATTGTATGCATATGCGAGAGTGAGAGTGGTGTTATCTGCGGGTAGCCACAGTACATCGATTTCTCCACCATAGGTTTCGGCCGTGCCGGCATTATCTAAGACAAAACCGGCACCCTGAAATGAAATAGTTTGCAGGTCTTCAGTGTCTGTCTTGTGCAGAGCAACGTTTATCCGTAGACCTTGATCTGGAAATTCAGTCTTCAGGCCCAGTTCGTATGATTCCGCAGTTTCGGGGTCAAATACGGTATCAGCTGTCAATGGTATACGGTCAGTGTTGATGCCACCTGACTTATAACCCGTGCCGTAGGATGCGTAGAACATCGTGACATCATTCATGAACCAGCTGAGCTTGCCGGTCCAAGTGACCTTATCCTCATCAAAATTCTCATCTACATCAGGCCTTGGAGCGAGTTCAGTGAGTCCAGCGAAACCCGGAGGAGTCGGCAAGGTCCCAGTGAACAGTTCGGTCATTTCTTTCTTTTCCTTGGTCCAACGCAAACCCGCGGTCAAGACAAACTGGTCTGTAATGTTGTAATCCGCCTGACCAAACACTGCGTA
>PKDD01000015.1 GCA_002862465.1 Haliea sp. | reverse complement strand
CGATATGGACCAGCGCGATCGCGACCAAGTGCTCATACAATTTAAGCAGCAAAGTTGCACCATATTGGTCGCGACTGATGTTGCTGCGCGGGGTTTGGATATTGATGATTTGCCGGTGGTGGTGAATTTTGAGTTGCCGCGCAATTCCGAAGTTTATGTCCATCGTATAGGTCGGACGGGGCGCGCGGGAAAAGAGGGCCTAGCAATCAGCCTGTTTACTGAGTCGGAGCATTATAAGCTGCAGGCTATTGGCCTTTATCAGGATCGTGAGTTGCGGTTCGAGGCTATTGACCATGTACGCGATATGAATAGCCGGTTGCCTCCGCCGGCATTTGTCACACTGTGTATTCAAGGGGGACGCAAAGACAAGGTCCGTGCCGGTGACGTCCTAGGAGCACTGACCGGCGAGGCAGGGATTGATGCTAAAGCGGTGGGCAAGATCACTGTGATGGATTACGCCGCGTATGTTGCCATCGATCGCCCTACAGCAGATACGGCCTTGGGGCGTTTGCTTAATGGCAAGATCAAGGGGCGTAAGTTCAAGGTGCGAAAGCTTTAGGGTGAAGTCGCAGATTTGAATTATTACCGCAGACTAGACTCGACCTTGCAGCATAATTACCCTAAAGTGCGGATGATTTTATAACCTTGTCGTAGTCGTACCCCAACTACACTCTCATGTCAGGAATATTCCGTTGATTTCTACCGCCAATGTTACAATGCAATTTGCCGCTAAACCCCTGTTTGAAAATATCTCGGTCAAGTTTGGTGATGGCAATCGCTATGGGTTGATCGGTGCTAATGGGTGTGGAAAATCTACCTTCATGAAGATTTTAGATGGCAGCCTCACACCCTCAGCGGGCAACGTCTCGATCACGCCAAACGAGCGCATTGGCAGCTTAAGTCAGGATCAGTTTGCCTTTGAGGAATACTCTGTTGTCGATTCTGTCCTGATGGGGCATGAGGAACTGTGGGCTGTGAAGCAAGAGCGGGATAGGATCTATTCAATGCCTGAGATGTCGGAAGAGGATGGCATGAAGGTCGCCGAGTTGGAGATCCAGTTTGCAGAAATGGATGGTTACAGCGCCGAGAGCCGTGCAGGAGAGATACTGATGGGTGCAGGCATTGCCCAAGAGTTGCACTACGGTCTAATGCGCCAGGTGGCGCCGGGCTGGAAACTCCGCGTATTGCTAGCGCAGGCTCTGTTTTCTGACCCTGACATATTGCTGTTAGATGAGCCCACTAACAACCTCGATATCGATACGATCCGTTGGCTCGAGGCGATGCTAAATGAACGTAAGTGTACGATGATTATCATTTCGCATGATCGACATTTCCTCAACGCAGTATGTACTCATATGGCTGACATCGATTATGGTGAATTGCGGATTTATCCTGGCAATTACGACGACTTTATGACGGCATCTACTGCTGCGCGTGAGCGTCAGCAGTCGCAAAATGCGAAGAAGAGCGCTGAAATAGCCGATCTACAACAGTTCGTCAGCCGCTTCTCAGCCAACGCCTCTAAGGCTAAGCAGGCGACTTCGCGGGCGAAGCGGATTGAAAAAATCAAGTTAGATGATATCAAACCGTCCAGCCGAGTCAGTCCTTACATTCGGTTCAAGCAGGACAAGAAATTGCATCGCCAAGCCTTGGTGCTAGATAAATTGTCTCATGGATTTGAAGAGGGGCCACTTTTTACTAAGGGCAGTATGATTCTTGAGGCGGGTGCTCGAGTAGCAGTTATCGGCGAAAATGGCACGGGCAAGACTACATTTCTACGCTGCCTGACAGATGAAGTCACAGCAAATAGCGGAAGCGTCAAGTGGGCAGAAAATGCCACCTTGGGATACTGCCCGCAGGACAGTACCTCGGTCTTTAACTGTGACCTCAATTTATTTGACTGGATGAGCCAGTGGCGCAAACCCAATCATGACGATCAGATTGTTCGGGCCACTCTTGGTCGATTACTGTTTTCATCTGATGATTTTAAAAAGCAGGTAAAAGTCTGCTCTGGTGGAGAAAAAAATCGTTTGCTATTTGGTAAATTGATGATGATGGATACCAACATTCTTTTGCTGGACGAGCCGACCAACCACTTGGATATGGAGTGTATTGAATCTCTGAATCTTGCACTCGAACATTATGATGGCACGCTGATTTTTGTCAGCCATGATCGTGAATTTGTGTCATCGTTAGCGACGCGGATTATTGATATTCAAAATCACGAATTAGTAGACTTCCAGGGCACCTACGAAGAGTATCTAGGATCTCAAGAGCAGCGAGAGGTACGCTCCAATTAGGACACTGTCAGTGAATGCTTGAACAAGCAGGCGCACATTTATTCGAGCAAGTCTGGCTGCTCATCGATGATGACATCGTAAAGAGGCTGAAAATTAAACTTTCCTGCCAAAGCATTCCCCACCACCTCTCGCGTGAGGAGGGCAACGTCGTGGCGTATCAGCTTTGGTGTGCCCGCTGCTTCAGCCAGTAGCTGTGCCTGACAACTGCGCTCCATGGTAATAAACCACCAGGCCGCGGCCTCGATGGTTTCACCCACAGTCAGTAGGCCATGATTTTGAAGAATGGCTGCTTTGCGATCACCTAATGCCTCTGCGATGAGTTCGCCTTCGCTATTATCCAGTATCACGCCGCTAAAATCGTCATATAACACGTGATCTTCGTAAAAGGCACAGCTGTCCTGTGTGAGGGGATCCAGTTGCTTTCCGAGTGACGCAAAGGCTTTACCATACAATGAGTGAGAGTGGGCCGCTGCCGTGACTTTTGGGTTAGCCATATGAATTCGCGAGTGAATGGTAAACGCTGCGCCATTGAGTAGCCCACTTCCTTCAACCACTTCCCCTGTGTGATTGACGAGTAACAATTCTGACATCTTGACCTGTTTGAAAGATTTGCCCATGGGGTTTACCCAAAAATGGTCCGTCCGCTCTGGATCCCGCACGGTTATATGTCCCGCGACACCTTCGTCAAAACCGAATTTGCCAAACAAGCGCAATGAGGCGGCTAACTTATTTTTTCGATCCTGACGTATCTCGTCGATGCTTTCTGGCTGCGGAGTCATGCCGTTTGTCTCGTCCATGTTCATGACGATACTGTTTGCTGCACTCTTCATCTTGCTTGCCTCGTTTCTAATTTTTAAGACGCGCTAACATAGTGTACATAGTTTACACTTTTCTCACGTTAAAAATCGATAAATAGCATCATTTAATAGCTTATACTTTGACGAATGCGCACTGTCAGTATACCCAGATAAAGCTGTTGTTTTAATGATGCGCACGAATAACGCTATCAGCGTGAAAACTCGTTTATGAAGTAATAGTGGCGCCTACTACCCTCGTATATTGCAAACTCATGGCTGCTCGAATTATAGGTGCCGCATGTGAAATTCTATGTGTTCGCCGATGAATGAGGCGATAAAGAAATAACTATGATCATAGCCTCGCTGCCGACGTATTTTTATGGGGTATTTAGCGTCGGCACAGGCCTTCTCCAGCAACTCGAGTTTTAATTGTTCGACGAGGAAGTTATCGGCATCTCCCTGGTCCACTAGCAGCGGTAGATGCTGCTTGGCCGTTTTCACAAGCTCGGTAGTATCGTAACGCTTCCAATGTTCACGATCATTTCCAATATAATGTTCGAGCGCTTTCTGGCCCCAAGGGCAGTTAATCGGGGAGCAGATAGGTGCAAAGGCCGACGCTGAGCGATAGCGTTCGGTATTTGTCAACGCGATAGTCAGCGCTCCATGGCCGCCCATGGAGTGTCCAAAAATTCCTGCGCGTTCGCAGTTTACTGGAAGGTTGGCGGCTATGACTTCCGGCAGTTCGTTTGCAATATAATCGTACATTCGATAGTGGCGCGACCAAGGTGCCTGCTCTGCATCCACATAAAAACCAGCACCTAAACCAAAATCATAAGAAGCGTCTCGATCATCTGGCACACCTTCTCCGCGCGGACTCGTGTCCGGAGCGACAATAGCAACACTGTGTTGAGCAGCATATTGTTGCGCACCCGCCTTTTGCATGAAGTTTTCATCGGTGCAGGTCAATCCTGACAACCAATAAAGCACCGGCACTTGATTTTGCTGCGCTGCCGGTGGCAGATAAACCGAAAAATTCATATCGCAGTCGAGCGCTCTTGAGGTGTGAGAGAAGCGCAACTGCCGTCCATGAAACGACGATGTTTCCATTATCTGTACTAAGGGTCCCACTAAATATAACCTTTTATGATGGTGAGGGTGCGAGTCGCCTCCTGTTAAAGCGCTCGGTGTTTTAGCGCGTCAGTAAACGACGACGGAACGGATGCTTTCTCCGCTATGCATAAGATCGAATGCCTTGTTAATGTCCGCTAGTGGCATGGTATGGGTGATAAGGTCATCAATTTGTATTCTGCCTTCCATATACCAGTCGACGATTTTTGGGACATCCGTGCGGCCGCGTGCTCCGCCGAAAGCAGTGCCGCGCCAGGAACGACCCGTCACTAGTTGAAAGGGTCGCGTAGATATTTCCTGCCCTGCTCCTGCGACACCGATGATACAACTTTGACCCCAGCCCTTGTGACAACATTCAAGCGCTTGACGCATCACATTGACATTTCCAATGCACTCAAAACTGTAGTCTACACCACCGCCTGTCATATCAATCAGATGGTCAACCACGTTTTCAACGTTGTTCGGATTTACAAAGTCCGTCATGCCGAATTTTTTCGCCAACTCAACTTTTGAAGGGTTTATGTCGACACCAATAATGCGTGTGGCGCCTACCATTCTGGCACCCTGAATGACATTGAGTCCGATGCCCCCAAGGCCGAAAATCGCAACAGTAGAACCAGGCTCGACTTTCATAGTGAAAGCGACCGCGCCGATGCCGGTAGTCACGCCGCAGCCGATGTAGCAGATCTTGTCAAACGGCGCGTCCTCGCGCACCTTAGCCAAGGAAATTTCCGGCAATACACTGTGGTTGGCAAACGTGCTGCAGCCCATGTAGTGCAGAATAGGCTCGCCATCCAGTGAAAAACGGCTGGTGCCGTCCGGCATTACGCCGCGTCCCTGTGTTTCGCGCACTGCCTGACATAAGTTGGTCTTTGGATTAAGACAGTATTCGCATGTTCGGCATTCCGCTGTGTACAGGGGAATCACATGGTCGCCCGCCTTTAAAGAGGTGACGCCGGGACCGACTTCCACTACAACGCCTGCACCTTCGTGCCCGAGTATTGCGGGAAATGCTCCTTCTGGGTCGTCACCCGATAACGTGAAGGCGTCGGTGTGGCAGACCCCCGTCGCTTTCATTTCCACCATGACTTCTCCGGCTTGCGGTCCCTCTAGATCAACGTCAACGATTTCTAGGGGTTTACCCGCTTCGAAGGCGACTGCTGCGCGTGTTTTCATTGTAGTCCTCTAAAAAATTAACTGACATTGGAAGATAGTTTAACGATATGCCTGTGAGAGATAAACAGCGCAGTGCCCAGCAGTAGGAATTTATACAGACCAGTGTTCCATACATAGCGTTAACCAACGCTTAAGCGCCGCGCTTTGGAATTTATCTCGGTGCGTGATGAGATACCACTCGCGGCGGAAATCACGCCCTGGGACCTGCAGTGGCGCCAGGGATCCGCGCTCAAACGCATCTGCTAAACAGATCTGCGACAGACAGCCCACTCCGAGTCCTGCCTCCACGGCACGCTTGATACCCTCAGTGTGCTGCAGTTCCATGCCAATGTGCAGATCGGTGAGAATACCCTGCATTGCGCGATCGAATGCCTGGCGTGTGCCGGAGCCCTGCTCTCTGACTATCCACGGTAAACTTAATAAGTCTTGATCGGACAAGGCAGGAGAAGTTAGTAGTGGGTGGTCTGGTGAGGCAAAAACGACTAGCTCATCACGGCGCCAGTGCACAGTTTCCAGATCTGGATGTTGCAGTTCACCTTCAATCAGCCCCATATCGAGTTCGAACCCGGCTACTTGTTTAGCAATGGTTTCGGTATTTGCTACGCGCAAAATAACATCTGACCTGCTATTTTGTTGGCGAAAATCAGCGATCATGTTGACAGCAATATAGTTGCCAATGGTCAAAGTAGCGCCTATCTTGAGACGCCCGACAACGTCCTGACCGCTCAGGGCCTGCTCTAGGTTGCGCGCCTGCTCCAGCAGACTTTCGATCTGGGGCCTAAGCTGTTGTCCCAATTCACTGAGTTGCAGCCTTTTGCCCAGCCGATCAAAGAGCTTCATGTCAAACTGGCGCTCCAATTCCTTAAGTGCACCGCTTGCCGCCGATTGAGACATTGATAGTGTCTCGGCCGCGCGGGTGACGTTTTCATAGCGTGCAGTCGCAAGAAATACCTCTAATTGGCGCAGGCTGTAACGCATAATGACCTATATATTGATAAATACGATATACATTATAGAATATAACTGTTTTACCGATTTAAAGATAGTCTCTATAGTCTGTCTCTAGACATTTGATCAAGAGCAAGGGCCCATGGCACAAATACTGACAGAGCAAGTGACAGCCGTTCATCACTGGACAGACCGTCTGTTCAGTTTCAAGACTACACGCGATCCTGGTTTTCGATTCAAGAATGGCCATTTCACCATGATTGGGTTGGAGAGCGAGGGTAAACCACTTATGCGGGCGTATAGCCTAGCCAGTGCCAACCATGAGGACGAGCTAGAGTTTTTCAGCATCAAAGTCCCGGATGGCCCTCTAACGTCCAAATTACAAGCGATTGAAGTGGGCGATGCTCTACTGGTTAATAGCAAGGCCACAGGTACGCTGGTGCAGGATAATTTGCTGCCAGGCAAGCATTTGTTCCTAATCGCTACCGGAACTGGGCTCGCACCTTTTCTTAGTCTCATTCGAGATCCTGAGATTTATGAGCAGTATGACAAGATTATTTTGACGCACGGCTGCCGCTATACGGATGAGCTAGCCTATCGAGAATTGATTACCGACCATCTCCCTCGTCATGAGTATCTCGGTGAAATGGTGCGTGAGAAGTTACTCTATTACCCAACAGTCACGCGTGAAAAGTTTGCCAACAATGGCAGACTTACCGACTTGCTGCGCATCGACAAACTCACCAGTGACCTTGGTTTGCCGCCAGTAAATGTTGATACTGATCGATTTATGATTTGTGGCAGCCCCAGTATGCTTAAAGAGATATCCGCCTTTCTCGATGCTCGCGGCCTGCAGGAGGCGCGCCATGGCGACGCAGGGCATTACGTTATTGAGCGAGCCTTCGTGGAAAGCTGATGGATAAAAATGGCGCAGCACCGGGTGAGTTTTAGCAGCCGCTGCTAATGCAAATCGCGCAAGAGTTTTCACTTTAGAAACCTAGGTATCTTAGTATATATTAGAGCTTTTCACGAAGGCCTGATGTGATGAGCAATCTACCGGAAAGACGCAATAACGACCTTGCTCCAGCGAATACTCACTATCTTATCGTCGGTGGGTTAACCGGGCTGGGGTTTATCATCGCATGCTTTGCTTTGGTTACAACATCGCGAGATACCCTGCCGCTGGGTGCTGGTTTATTTACAGTTGCTTTTCTGGCTATTTCGACGACTGTTTGGATGGTCGTTGTCCCGAGGGCGTTCGTTCCCGGATTTGTGATTGGACTGCTGACTCTGCTGATGGGCTGGCGGATAGCAGGTTCGTTAGATATTGCCTTGCTCGCATGGGCACTGTTTCCCGCATTCTTGTCTGCAATTGCAGTTTTTATTATGGCGATGAACGCAGATCTGAAGCGCACTGTGTCAGTAATGAGCGACACAGATTGGGGCCTGACTTTTTTGCGAATGTATATCGGGTTTGATCTTGTCCCTCACTTTACTGAGAAGCTTTTTGCCGGCTCTGCGTCCCGCTTGGAAGATATTGTAGCTTTTCAGAGTATGGGTCTGTCGGGCGCTTTTTGGTTCGTGATGGTTGCAGGCCTCTGTGAGTTAGGCATTGCTATTGGCATTGGTTTGGGCTTCCTTACGCGCCTCGCAGGGGCCTGCGCAGCACTTTATTTTCTGATTGCGAGCTACCTTGGGGGCCATTTTAGTAACGGGTTCATCTGGGCGTCAGAGGGCGGTGGCTGGGAATACCCCGCCTTGATGATAGCTTTATTTTTGGTGTTTGCTGCCATAGGTGCGACCCGGTTTTCGTTGGATGGTACAATACGTAATGTAGTTCGCTAATTAGCTAGTCGGTTAACGTGGGCTTTCCGAGACAGAATGCTGAGATGTGGAGATAGAATATGCGAGATAGCCGCTTTTTACTGCTGCCTGGTGTGTGTCTGCTTGCTCTGCTCGGTGCTTGTACCAACCTGTCTAGCACTTCGGCGAGCACCGTGGACTACAATCGCAATTACGACTTCAGTCGTGTTCACAGCATTGCGATCCAGCCGATAGCGCGGGACACTGTCGAGACGATGATGATGTCCGATGCACAGATTATCAGCCTCAATGAGGCATTGGCGGCAGAACTGCAGCAGCAAGGTTTCCGTATAGCGACAGGAAATTCCTATGCAGATATGTTCCTTTCTTGGAGATTTGTGCCTCAGCAAAGTGCCACTATAAGTACGTTTGATCCTGCGACACAGCAAACTATGCAGGTTACAATTTTCGTCGATATGATTGACCCCGTCATGCTGCAAACAGTCTGGCGAGCCAGTTTTCGCGGACGTCTAGATGATCAGGCTGATACCGACGGCACGGATGAATTCAGTCGGCAGGCGGCAGCGGCGATTCTTGCGCAATTTCCACCCATTCCAGAAGAGCGCTGAACCCGCCTGCCGGCGGTGAGTCCTTGCGATCAGAATTTGACGCTTGGTACCGAGCGCTGCAGCGCAACTGCCGCTCTAAAATGGCCATCTGCATAAGTGGTTAACCTGAATAAGCCAAGAGAGTTTTGATGACATTTGATGAGTTGGGTCTGTCGGCGCCGCTATTGCGTGCAATCGAAGAGCAAGGCTATCGTGAACCTAGTCCAATTCAGGTGGCTGCCATTCCAGCTGTTTTGTCTGGCCGCGATTTAATGGCGGCTGCTCAGACAGGTACCGGGAAAACGGCCGGTTTTACATTGCCGATATTAGAATTACTGTATGCCAACGAAGTCAGTAATTCTAAGTACATCAGAGCCCTGGTGCTCACTCCCACGCGGGAGCTGGCCGCCCAGATTGGCGACAGTATTGCGTCCTATGGAGCGCACCTTCCGTTTAGGTCGGCAGTGGTATTTGGTGGTGTGAAACCCAGCGCACAGATTGTCGCATTGCGTAATGGGATCGATATTCTGGTAGCCACGCCCGGGCGATTGCTCGACTTGTGTCAGCAGGGAGAGGTTCAATTCTCTGACTTAGAGGTCTTCGTCTTGGACGAGGCTGATCGAATGCTCGACATGGGTTTTATTCACGATATACGCCATATTCTTAAGTTGCTGCCACGGCAGCGTCAAAATCTGATGTTTTCGGCGACGTTCGCTAACGAGATTAGGAGACTTGCTAAAACAATAATGAATAACCCTTTGGAGGTGTCTGTGTCGGTCCTCAATACACCGGCGGAAAGGGTGAAGCAGTGGATCTATCCAGTGGATAAAATCCGTAAATCCGCATTGCTGCGTGAGCTTATAGTGCAGAACGATTGGCAGCAGGTATTGGTGTTCAGTCGGACAAAGCACGGCGCCAACCGGCTGTCAGCGTATTTAGAAAATGCCGGGGTTAATGCCTCGGCGATTCACAGTAACAAGAGTCAGGGTGCTCGCACGAAGGCTTTGTCAGCATTTAAGAGCGGCAAGATACGTGTTTTGGTAGCAACGGATATTGCGGCTCGCGGACTTGATATTGCGCAACTGCCGCAGGTGGTTAATTTTGATTTGCCTAACGTACCCGAAGATTATGTTCATCGGATTGGTCGGACGGGTCGGGCGGGTGCTTCCGGACACGCATTTTCCTTAGTTAGCGCGGACGAGATTAAGCAGCTCAATGACATCGAACAAGTCATTCAGCGACATATTTTCCGTGAGTACGTGGACGGATTTGAGCCCGTTCATGAACTGCCTGCCAGTGCACCGCTGCGCAAGTCGCGCGCGTTAGGACATAGAAAATCCACAGCTAGGCGTGGCCGCCGCGATGAAAAGCTTAGTGCCGCATCGCGCGGACGGAGTGTTACGGGGAAAAACGAGCGACGGCGAAAAAAGCGAACTAGCACCAACATAAAATAATTGTCGCTGTCAGCATGAATTTTTCTAGGCTTGATGTCCGCTCAGTGGTTGAAGCGAGAGCTCGGCCATTAGTAGCCTGCTTCTCCGGCCTTCAGTATAGCTGCAAAGTCTACTGTCAGCGGTTCATAAATATCGCTGCGCGGTTTTAGCACAAAGATAGGGTCATTGACTTTATCTAGGTCATATCCCTGCTTGCGTAATTCGCCTTTGACCATCTTGAATGTGCCCGTTGTGTCCAATTCACTTTGTATGCGCAGAAAAACAGGTCGAGCATAACTGGGCAGGTGCTCGTTGACATAGTTTGAAAAATTTTCGACATCCAGTGTGTCTATCCCTTTCGCCAGCACCAGCGATGCCATGCCAGCTCTACCGTCAGCCTTCGGGATTTCTATTCCGTAGACGTTGCAAAAATCTATCTGTGCCAGGGCATTGATGACTTCACCGACTTCATTGGTTGAAACGTTTTCAGATTTCCAGCGGAAGGTATCCCCCACACGATCGACGAATTGAAAGTGTGGCAGTCCAAAAGAAAATCCTACGTCCATCGTTTTCATCAGATCACCGGTGTTAAACCATGCATCTCCATTTTCAAAAATATTGTGCAAGACCTTTTTTTCAGAGGCTTCTCTATTGGTGTAGCCCTCAAATGATGTTTTCTCTGTTATTTTTCCTAGTAGCAGACCGGGCTCGCCGTTGTCGACCAGCACACAGTGGCCATTTTTATCGGATACAATTTCGTCCGCATCTACATCGTATTTTACTAAGGCCATTGGAACGCTGGTTGTGCCAACCGTACAATCCTTGTTTAACATGTTGACGAACGCTACATTGCCCTCACTCGAACCGTAAAACTCAGCTATCCGTTCGATACCAAAACGACTCTTAAATTCATGCCAAACATCGGGCCGCAGCCCGTTGCCCATCATACGAGTCAGGGGATTTTTGTGATCGTCTGCATGAGCAGGAATATTAAGTAGGTAACGGCATAATTCGCCAATATAAATGAAGCAGGTTGCGCGATGTTCGCGGACCTCGCGGAGGAAGTTGCTACCGGAAAATTTTCGTCGGATAAACATGCATGCCCCGGTAGAAAACGCAGCACCCGCACCGAGAAAGAGACCTGTGCCATGATAGAGCGGTAGACAGAGATAGATGCAGTCTTGCTCCTTACATTTGATGCCGCCCTTGTATGAGAGTGCAGACGATAGCAGGAAGCGACGATTGGTTATTATAGAGGCCTTTGGCAGGCCCGTAGTGCCAGAGGTGTACATATACAGCGCCACATCACCTAGCGTGTTTTGGTGCGTTTGAGGCGGGTTTGTGTCGTCTTGGCCATCACCGGCAAAATTCGTTGCCCAGGTAGGACATGACTGCTTGTTTGTGTCTTTCGAGAACAGCCAGTGTTTGATGCAGTGGAGGTCGGGATCGGACTTCACATCGGTTATTTCTTGCAGGCGCTCTTCGCCGAAAATGCACATTTTGGACTCGCTCACGTTAATAGAATGTATCAGCGGTGGGCCTGTTAGGTTGGTATTAATCAGCGCGACAATTGCTCCGAGCTTATTCAGGGCAATAAGTGAGGTTAGGAACTCGATACGATTTTCCATGATGAGGCTTACCGCATCTCCAGCGACCAAGCCATGTGCGCGCAGGGCGCTTGAGCACTGGTTAGCTCTAGCGTTTAGCTCCATCCATGTAAGGCTCTGACCTTCAAATATGACAGCAGTATGCCTAGGAAAGCGCGCCGCAGTGCGCTCTACTCTTGCTGCGAAACAATCCTTAGTGGTCAACGGCCGAGCTTTTGTTTCTTTTTGGACCTCCAACAGGGTGGGCATTTCAGCCAATGTTGCCAGGATATTTTTAAAACCCATGATATAGCACTCTATAGTTATTAGACGGATACAGACTTTGGCTGATATACGCTAGCTTGGATAATACCAATGTAGACTTTGTAAGGCGAAGTTTTGTTGATGCAAGGCCTTAGCGCGCTGGTGAATGTGTGACTTGGGAGCGTCGCATGCTGCGGGCTGTCCCATTATAATGCCATCACCATGGATGCACTCTTTCGACGTTTTCCTCTTCATGCACCTGTCACATTGCACGGTCGAAGCAGGTCTGCCTAGGTAATTCAATCGATAAGACTCAACTTCGGATCGCTATCAAACCTCAAAGGCGGAACACGCCAAAAAGTGCTGCATGGTCAGAGAGTTCGCGCCAATGTTCAGTACTGAGACGTTTGCAAGCGGTTGGTTTCAATCCACGATAGTAGATGCGATCCACTGGCAGCAGCGGCGCCCAAACGGGGAAGGTCAGGGCGTGACGACCATGCAGCTTTACGAACAGTTCCTCTAAGTCCAGTTCAGTATACAACTGGTAGCCTGCGCGGCGGCGCCAGTCATTGAAATCCCCGGCGATGATTAATGGCTCATTGTCGGGGACATGGCGTTTTATTCTGTCAGTGAGAGCTTGCAGTTGCTCGCGGCGCTCCTGCTCCAGCAGTCCAAAGTGGACACACAAGGTATGTAGACGACTATTCTTTCTGGGTAGTTCAATTACACCGTGCAAGATGCTGCGATTGGAGCCTCGGAAAACTGAAATATCGATATTTTCCCAGCTGACGAAAGGATGCTTGCTCAAAATGGCGTTACCATGATCTCCTTTACGGTATATTGCGTTGCGTCCGTAGGCGAAGTGAGGCCAAGCCTCTTCAGCTAAGTATTCAAAATGCGGCTGATCCGGGTAAGAGAAACGCCGACGCTTGGCACTACTTTCCATGGCTGTCCCATGAATTTCTTGCAGAAAGACAATATCTGCACCGGTTTCGGCGATACGATCGCGCATAGCCTTCAACACAAACCGACGATTACCAGTGCAGTAACCTTTATGAATGTTGTAGGTCAAGACATTGATATCGTCACACACAGGTATACCCGTCACAAAGGTACAGAAAACAAGTGTTCGTCATCGGGGCTTAAATGTGGTTGCCATAATAAAAAAACAGCGAGTTCTCGTTGCTCAGATTGAGTTAGAGGGAATAGAGGCATGGGCGACGGCGGCGCTGTCAGTACCTCGATGACCGCTGCATAACCGAGACGCTCATGCAGATTATCTAATCGCTTGGGGTTCTCGCCCAGTTCATGACAACCTTCACACTGGTAGCGTTGATAAAGCGCACGCCCCTGACCTGCCATAGTTTCCATATTGGCTGTAGCCAGCCATTCTGGCACTTGCGCGTCGAGACGGTTCACCGTGGGCAGTTCAAAGGCGACATCGGTATTGTTGTCGGTTGCATCGTAGCGAACTCGATAGATGGCTCCGGCGTAATCATCGGAGACATAAATAGCACCGTCGGGTCCCTGAGCGACATCAACCGGACGGCCACTGATTACGCCGCTTCGGTCGAAACCGGTCAGGAAATCGCGCTCTTCGATGCCATCTTCTCCCCAATGAAGCGACACGACTTTATAGCCGTCAGGGGAACTGCGATTCCAAGAGCCGTGCAATGCTGCCAGGGCGGCACGCTCATACGATTTAGGGAGAGTATTTGCATCAAGGAAAGTCATCCCTAACGGTGCGTTATGAGCGCGAAAATTGTGTGCGGGAGCAACCGGATCGCGATCGCTTGCGAGTGGATCAGCGCCCATGTCTGGATCGGGAATGTTGTCACCATAGAAGTACGGCCACCCATAAAAATTGCCCGCCTCTATCTGGTTCAATTCACAGGGGGGTAGATCATCGCCCAACAAGTCGCGTCCGTTCTCAGTGGCATAGAGTGCGCCATTCCAAGGTGCCCAGTCAAAGCCAACACTATTGCGCAGCCCTGTCGCAACAATTTCTGGCTGGCTGCCATCAAGCTGAAAACGCATGAGGGTTGCACGTTTGGAATCTTCTTCCTCACAAATATTGCAAGTAGATCCCTGAGCTAAATACAGTTTTTGATCCTCGCCTATGCGAATGGTTTTGCTCCAATGGTTGCCATTATCAGTCAAGCCCTCGACGACAGGCTGCAGGACACCCTCCACTGTTCCCGTGTCACTGTCGAAACGAATGCGGCTTACGCGGTTTGATTCCGCAATATATAGCCACTTGCCGCTGATATCCATTCCTAGTGGTCGCTCTAGTCCCTCGATCAATGTTTTTCGAGTATCGGGCTTACCGTCTTCATTTGCGTCGCGCCCGAGCAGTACTATGTCACCGGAATGTGGCCTACTGACTAATAGGTCTCCCGCTGGCGTGAAAAGTAAAAAACGTGCTCTAGGCAGGTTTGCATCGTAAAGCTCCAACGTAAAACCCTCGGGGACGTTATACTCTTGACGCATGACATCACTATTAGCTGCAGGACCTGCTATGCCCAACATGCTACTGGCAAGGATGCGCAGGCTGGAGCTGTCTGTGATGCCACTAGCTAATAAAAAAACCGGTATGGTAACGATCGATAGCATTAGCAACACCAAGCCAATTAACAATTTGCGCATAAAATGATTCCGCTCTGTGATCTAAATGTGCTGGAGGAAAAGACAATGTGCAAATATAGCACAGGATGTGATGCGAAGATTACCCCGTCTAGTTTTGAACCTGCGCTTCATCGCACGATATGTCATACCTCGGCACAACCTGCGCTATTTTTGTCATAGAGCCCCGCCCTATATCTCTGTGGGGCTCTTTGCAGTCATAATGCAAACAGATGTGGCTTGACCTAGAGCAATTGGGTACACAGAATAGCGGTTTAGTAACACGAACGCGCGGAGACAACAGGTCATAGTTTACATTCCTGCGTGAAACATACTACTGGCGTTCAATTAAAGGTCGTTTTTATGCACAGACTTATAAAGCTCGTTCTCTTCATTGGCCTTTGCATCGGTTGTTCTGCTGCTGCATGGGCGAATAGCTACAGCGACACAATAAAGGCATTTAGTGCTGCTGGTGAAAGTGGAAAATACTTCAATATGTCCTATGGGTATGCGGTATTTCCAACCGTAGGAAAGGGCGGTCTGTTTTATGTCGGCGGAGGATACGGCGCAGGTAAGGTATTTGTTGATGCCAAGCATGTGGGAAACTCTACTGTGACTCAGTTATCGCTGGGCCCTCAGATCGGAGGACAGGCGTTTAGCCAGATTATTTTTTTCCAGCACGAGCAGGCCTTCAATGATTTTACGTCGGGTAATTTTGAATTTAGTGCTCAGGCTTCGGCGGTTGTCATCACGGCTGGCGTTTCTGCCGAAGCCAATACAGGGGGTGGAACTTCAGCCGGCATCAGTGGTGGGCGTAACGATGCTGTCACAGCATCCGGTGGTTACCGCAAAGGCATGGCTACATTTACCATAGCGACCGGCGGCTTAATGTTTGAAGCAGCATTGGGCGGGCAGAAATTTAGTTACACACAACTGTAGCGATTGCTGCTAGGTTTGATCGCTGCCAGCAGCGCTCGCAATATTCCTGGCATCTACAGGCACATCACCAAGCAGCACGACATGCCAGCGATGGGGTCCATGCGCACCATAAACTAATTCCGCCTCAATATCCGCTGTGCTGGAAGGACCGGCAATAAAGTTTATGCCGCGTGCGCGGCCTGTTTTTTCAAACGCATGATGAATTCGTTCCCAAGCCTTCTCCATCGTTAGCACTAAATCGTTTTTATCTACCAGAACAATGTGGTGCTTCGGCAGGAAGTTGTTTGCAGCTGGAGTGGCCTTGCCGGTCCAAGTGACCACCGCACCCGTTTCAACCACGCCTAGCCGAGCATAGCTAAGTGCGACAGGTTCACCCGCCTCTAGACTACCAAAGCGAGGTAATACTCCGGCATCTCTCCAAGGCATGGCTCCTAGGCGAGAGTCGTTGCCGGTCACGAGGCGGTAATTGTGAAAATGAGCATACAAGTAGTGTGCTATCGCTTGCACCGCCTCTGAGCGATTGCTCACGCAATCCACGCTACCCTGATTTTTCAAGACATTAAGGATGAAGGCCTCACAAACCTCTGTAGCCGGAGGCTCAGGCGCAGGCGCGCTACCCAAAGACAGTCGCTCTCGCTGAACATTTTCCTGGGTTTCGCCACGGCCTGTTTTACGCAGGCTGGCAAAAATCTCTGATCGTGCGCTACCGCCCATTATTCTGCTTGATCTCCGCCTTATATAGCTTCATAAAAGTGCCTTCTTGAGGGGCTGGAAATTCACGCTGACTGGTCCATCCGCTGCCAAAAGGCAGCTTTGAAAAGCCCCCTCTTTTGCGACCTAATCGGTACAATATGCCAATGCTTATAGCGGTCAGTGCCTGATAAGTCGATGGGTGTCTCGCCAGCCAGCTATGCAGCTTCAGCCCGTATCGCCAGCGCGGCGCAGATAGTTTTTTTGTGCTCTCGTCGTGTCGTAAATCACGCAACAAATCCGGCAAGGGAATGTCCGCCGGACATACCTCTTCGCACAGACCGCAGCTGGTGCATGCATTGGGAAGTAAATGACTTTGCTCTAAAGAGGTCAATAGCGGTGTCAGCACTGAACCCATGGGACCCGGATAAACTGAATCGTAGGCGTGGCCTCCCACACTGGTATAAATCGGGCAGTGATTCAAGCAGGCACCACAGCGGATGCATTCGAGTATCTCACGGTAATTGCTGGCGAGGGTATTACTGCGCTCGTTATCCAGAAGCACGAAATGGGTTTCCAGTGGCCCGTCGAGTTCACCTTCTCGACGGGGTCCTGAGTAGAAGCTTGTATAGCAACTTTGGGGCTGGCCTGTCGCTGAGCGAGCCAGCAATCGTGACATTGCCGTTGCGTCCTCTGCTCGCGGCAGTACTCTGTCGATGGTCGTGCAAACAATTAATACCTTGGGTAGGTTGGCGCAGAGGTCACCGTTACCCTCATTGGTAACGAGCATGCAATATCCATTCTCGGCAATTAGTGCATTGGCACCAATAATACCTACTTCAGCCTGCAGGAAATGTTCTCGCAGTACATTACAGGCTTCAACAACTAGGTCAGAGGTGTTGTGTAAATCTCTGGGGCCCAGATCATGCTTTTCTTGAAATAGTTCGCGAATTTCGTCTGCAGATTTATGCAGTACTGGGGTTACGATATGGCTCGGCTTTTCCCCTGCCTGCTGAACAATATATTCTCCCACGTCGGTTTCCATCACACTGAGCCCAGCGCTTTGCAAAAAGCTGTTCAGTCCGGTCTCCTCCGTCACGATGGATTTTCCTTTGGCGACACGCCGTGCGTCATGTTGCTGGCAGATATCGAGGACGACGCTGTTCAGCTCCTCACCGTCGCGCGCAAAGTGAACCTGATTACCGTTGTGCACGGCTTCCTTTTCAAACTGACTGAGGTAATAGTCCAGATTATCCAGGCTGTGCTGTCGAATTTTCTTTACATGACTCCGCAAGTCGCCAAAGCCCTCGAAACTGTCGATTGCAGCTGCGCGTATCTGCGGCGCAAATGACGCGATAATATCGCGGCGCTCGGCTTGCTTGAGATTTTTTAACGCCGCGCTGGCATTGTCAATAAAGGTGTCTCTACGTTGCTCCATAGACTACGGTCCCTCTCCGATAGGGGGTGTGTCCAGATCTCCGCTCAGTAACTCTGCTATATGACGAACCTCAATCTCTTCACCCTGACGTTGCGCTCGGCCCGCGATATTGAGCAGGCAGCCTAGATCGCCACCGGTAAGAACTTTAGCTCCGGTAGCGAGTGCATTATCGAGTTTGTCATTGACCATTTTCCCGGATATCTCGGGCATCTTTGCACAAAATGTACCGCCAAACCCACAACAGACTTCGCTCTTTTCAAGCTCATTGACCTCAATGCCACACAGTTGCCGCAGAAGTTGCCGCGGTTGCTCTTTGATGTGCATTTCGCGAAGTCCGGCACAGCTATCGTGGTAGGTGACGGATAGGGTGCTGGACGGCTTCTTATGCTGCGGCTCTATGTGCGCGATGTCGTTCAGGAAAGCGGTCAACTCAAAAGTCTTGGCCGCCAGTTTAAGTGCACGGTCGCGCCACTCTCCTTGCAATATTTTAGGGTAGTGATGGCATATCATGCCGGCACAAGAACCGGATGGCACTACGACGTAGTCAGCCGCTTCTAACAGGCCGATGACTTGCTGGGCAAGTGGCACTGTGGCGTCGTAGTCGCCACTACTGTATGCAGGTTGGCCGCAACAGGTTTGCTGCAGTGGTACGGTAACTTCACAGTCCGCTTGCTCCAGCAATTTGATACTAGCGAAAGCTACCGATGGTCGAAATAGATCTGCTAGGCATGTTACAAAGAGCGAAACTCGCATGCGCTGGGCGGGATGCGAATGGTCGTGATACTGCTCATTCATGCAGGTCGCATTCCTTGATTGTTACTGACAGTGGAAAGCTGCTTTAGCAACTCCTAATACTGCAGTATATCGAATTGCATGAACGGATGTCGCCCTGCATCGCATCATGTGCTTGATAGTCTATGAGATTTTTTCCAAGTGGAGTATTTAGGTCGCCACGTCAGCAGCCATAATTATCCTTATGACGCTTGATGGCAGAGGGTTTGGCAGCTTGGAGCGGTTTATCAGTGCTCGGTACGGCTGATTCTCTTAAGTCTAGGGTGTTACCGAATCGACTGTTTTGAAGGTCAAGCCTGCGCTTGAGGTTAAGCGGTCCACGTATTTTCCGGCTAACGCTGATGCCGGTGTCCAGAACCCTCCGCCCACCGTCAGATGATCTTTCGCTAGGCATACTGCAGCTTCTCCTAGCATTCTGGCAGTTGAGCCGTATCCAGGATCCAAGTCACCACTGACGCTGACAGTGATTTCTTGTTGACGATCTTGAGCGTTAATGCCGCGAAAGAATACTTCATAATAACCGGCCTCTCGTTGATCACGGGTTGGTCCCTCGCCGGGCTTGGGTAAAAAACGCTGTGCCAGCTTTCGTGTAGGGCCAAAGGCTAATGCCACGATACCTATGCCGCCTGCTACGCTGTTGCGAGTAGCTTGGTAGCGGGAGGTATTGAGAGTCGCTTCGTCATAGCGAAAACTCTCGCCCCAAGGGAAACCCAATAGTGCGTTACTACGACGAACTACGCGGGTGTTAATGGCTGCCATGACGAAAGGTGAGGTCCACTGATTGAAATCCTCATCAAACTTTGCAACTGTTTGATCGGGGCCATCCTGCCCTGCTGGGATGCCTGCAGGGTAAAGTGCATAGGGATTAGCCACTTCGCGTCGCACGGCAGGATCGCTCTGGGCTTCTTCCATCATATTGAGGATACTGGCGATAGTACCGCCACTTGCGGCCCCCTTATTACGGCCAACTCGTGCTTTGACCTGTTGTGCATAAACGCCATGGCGTTTATACATCAACTGTTGCAGATACCAGTTTCCCATATCGGAGGGCACTGAATCGAAGCCGCAGGTATGCACAACGCGGGCTCCACTGGCCTCTGCGGCTTTCTGATACTGAGGAATTACCCTCGCCATCCATTGAACTTCACCCGTTAGATCGCAGTAATGTGTGCCAGCCTCGACGCAAGCCTTGACCAGTGTTGAACCATACTTCGCGTAGGGCCCAACGGTCGTGCATATGACGCTCGTCTTTTGAACAAGTGTCGCAAGGCTTTGGGGATCGCTGCTGTCGGCGATGAGTATGGGCAGATTGGCACGCTGTCCATCAGCGAGACAAGACTGTCGGACTGACTCAAGTTTGTTTCGGTTACGCCCAGCGATAGCCCAGCGCAGGTCACCCTCCACGCCATAGGTCTCAGCGAGGTATTCCACGACTAATTGCCCTGTAAAACCGCTTGCTCCCCAGACGATAATATCAAATTCGCGTTCAGACATTTGAGTCTCCTAGTGAATGCCGTGCATCATTTTTTTCAATAGCGGTGAGAGTAACAATAGCAATACTGCCATTGCCAAACCCACGTATAGCAGGTTAGTAAATAACGCTGTATAGCTTGCTAGTGCCGCGCCAATATTGGTCACTGCGCCGTTGACTGTTTCAATCGCAGCCAGCTTGGCCAGTTGTACAGCAACAAATTCAGAGTAAGCGGTCGCCAGAAACCAAGCCCCCATCATGACCCCTACCACGCTTGGCACCGAGAGTTTTGTCACTGCCGATAGTCCGACAGGGGACAGGCATAGCTCACCGGTAGTATGCAACAGATAGGCTAGCACAAGCCAATATCCAGCTACCAAGCCGGCTTCGTTGGGGTCCGCAGCGCCGATCACAAGTGCCCCGAATCCTAGCCCTGCCTGAGCGATACCAAGGGCGAACTTAATCGGGGTAGTGGGTTCCAGTCCTTTGCGACCTAAAAAGATCCAGAGCCAAGCAAAGAGAGGGGCAAATAAAAAAATAAAGAAAGCGTTGAGTGAGCCAAACTGGGATGCTGTCCACTCTAAGCCAAAAACATTGCGATCCAGCACTCGGTCAGCGTAAAGAGTCATCGAGGCAGAGGCTTGCTCAAATAATGCCCAGAATACGACGCTAGACATGGTCAGAACGATTAGTGCCAGCATGCGACTCCGCTCAATCGGATTACATTTTACTATGATGAACCAGCCAAGCCCCAGCAGCACTGTCACTGAGAGTAAATTCAAGGTTTGCCCGACCGCGCCATGGAATTGCAGCATTTTCCAAACCGCGACGACTCCCAGCATAGCGCATAGATAGATTGCCCACTCCTTATTCAGTCCGATCGGAGATTTTTGTTTGAGAACAGCGCTGTTTTGCGGTTCGGCAATACCGTGCAGATACTTTTGTCCAAACAGGAAAGTCACTAGGCCTATCGCCATTCCGATGCCCGCCACACCGAAACCGTAGCGCCATCCAAACGTTTCCCCGAGGTAACCACACAGTAAAGTTGCTGCAAAGGCGCCAATGTTGATGCCCATATAAAAAATAGTAAAGCCTGCATCACGTCGTGGATCGTCCTGGGCGTAGAGTTTGCCCACAATTGTAGAAATATTTGGCTTTAGGAAGCCCACTCCGATGACGATCAGCGCCAGCGACAAATAAAAAATTTGCAGGCTGCCCTCATCACGAACAATCTGGCTCCCAACGATTCGCGCCTTATCTCCTTCCATCGCCATGCCTAAATGGCCTAATACCAGAAGAATTCCGCCAAATATTACGGCCTTGCGCATGCCAAGATAGCGGTCGGCGAGTAGACCACCTATAACCGGCATGGCGTAGACGAGTGCGGCATAACTACCGAGCACTTCGAGCCCATTGCGATCGCTGAACAGATGATATTTTGTTAAATAAAGCAGCAGAAGAAACTTCATGCCGTAAAAAGAAAAACGTTCCCACATCTCAGTCGCAAAGCAGACAAATAGGCCTAGGGGGTGACCAAAAAAGCTGTTGTCCTCAGCGGGCAAGGACGGTGCTACGTTGGCTTTAGTCATTACTGTCGTGCTTCCGATGAGATTGCAACTTTATAGATGTCCCTATTATAGGCACTACTGGGCGTCGGCCGCATCTTTTTTACGGGTGCGAATTCTCTAGCGACAGGTTATGCTTGTTCGCCTGTTAAAACGCCGTTGTCCATATAGCCAATGAAAGTCGATCAAACGACCCCTAATACTAATGCTCAGCGCTACCGGGTCTGGTTATTGCTCGTAGCGGTGCTGATGTTTCTGACGTCGTGCAGTGAGCGACCATGGAACGATCCGCAACTGCCATCCTCCGATGGCTTGGTTACTTACCAGTCGATGATTATGTCTACTCCACCGAAGCATTTGGACCCGGCAATCTCTTATGCCTCTGACGAATCATTGTTTACGATGCAGATTTATGAACCGCCGCTTACCTACCACTTTTTAAAGCGGCCCTATGAACTGATTCCAGGCGCGCTCGCCTCATTACCCGAGGTGAGCTATCTTGATGCTGCAGGGAAGGTAGTGGATGAGGATGATGAGTCAGTGGCCTTTACCCGATATACACTGCGTCTGCGCGATGATTTGCACTATCAGCCTCATCCTGCTTTTGCTCTCGACGCTGAAGGACGCCCCAAATATCTGTTTGAGACTGCGGCAGCTGGCGAGCGCTACCGCCAAATTCCGGATTTCCCGCACACTGGTGATCGACCTGTACATGCTAACGACTATGTCTATGCGATCAAGCGGTTAGCTGACCCAGTCATTGGGTCGCCGATGCTGGGTTTCATGTCCCAGTATATCGTGGGTATGAAAGAATTTTCGGAGGAAGTGGCTGCTCTGCCGCGTGATCCGTGGCTCAATCTAGATAAATACACTATGGAAGGCCTCGAGGTGGTGGATGAGCGTACCTTGACTATTACGATTATCGGCCGTTACCCACAGTTTTTATTCTGGTTGGCGATGCCATTCTTTTCACCCGTCGGGCCGGAAGTGGATCGTTTTTATCACAATCCAGGTTTTGTTGATCGCAATCTCACGCTGGATTGGTGGCCGGTTGGCTCCGGGCCATTTCTCATGGCCAGCAATGACCCTAACAGCGAGATTATACTAGAACGTAATCCCAACTACCGGGACGATTTCTTCCCATCAGAGGGTGAGCCAGGGGATTTGGAGGCAGGTTTTCTGGCGGACGCTGGTAAGCGTATCCCTTTTTTAGACCGCGCGGTCTATCGGCTTGAAAAAGAGTCGCTGTCTCAGTGGACTAAGTTTCTACAGGGTTACTATGATCGCTCAGGAGAGGTCCATAGCCAGCCCGCGGGTCTGTTCGACCGCGCCTTTCAGATAGGTGCAAATGGGGTAGAGCTCGCGCCTGAATTAAAAGAGCACGACATCACGATGTCGCCGGATGTGCAGCCGGCAGTTTATTACTATGGCTTTAATATGCGTGATCCTGTTGTCGGCGGTTACAGCGAGAAGAAACGCAAGCTGCGACGCGCTTTACAAATTGCTTTTCGAACGGAGGATTACCTCAATATTTTTTACATGGGCAATGGGATCGTGGCTGAAAACCCAATTCCTCCCGGAATTCCTGGCCATTTAGATGGGGAGCCCGGCATGAACGCCTATGTATACGATTGGGTAGACGGCGCGGCACAGCGTAAACCTGTCGAATATGCTCGGCAGTTGCTGGCAGAGGCAGGGTACCCCAATGGCCGTGATGAGGTTACAGGTAAACCGCTGAAGATTTTTCTCGATGTTCAGAGCCAGGCAATCAGCAACACGCTGATGACTTGGATGGTCCGTGCGTTTTCACAAATTGGTGTGCAGGTGGAATTTCGTCCCGCCGATTTCAATCGAACTCGGGAGAAAATGCTGACCGGTAATACACAAATATTTTCATTCGGCTGGTTGGCTGATTATCCGGACCCAGAAAACTTTTTGTTTCTGCTTTACGGGCCAGAAGGGCCGCTGCAATGTGACTGCGATGGCGTCAACAATGGCAATTATGCAAACGAAGAATACGATAGCTTATTCCGCCAGATGCGTATTTTGCCGCAGGGACCCGAGCGCGATGAACTCGTCGCTCGAATGGTCGAATTGCTCCGGTATGATGCAGTGTGGTTGTTTGCCTATTACCCGACCGAAATATTTTTAAATAACAGTTGGGTGCACAACAATAAGCGCCACGGTATTTCTAGAGCCACATTGAAATACGTTCGAGTAGAGCCGGAAGAGCGACTCAAAATGCAGAACCGTTGGAATCAGCCGATTACGAGACCACTGTATGCGGTGGCTCTCATTTTAGTTGCGTTGGCGTTACCTGGAGTCATTGCCTATCGGCGTCGCCAGAAAGCGACCGCACGCCACGCACAGGACTAGTTATGCTAATCTATATTATTCGACGACTGTTTTACGCCATCCCTATTTTGCTTGGCGTCAACCTACTGACGTTTACGTTGTTCTTTGTGGTTAACTCGCCTGATGATATGGCAGTCTCCCAGCTTGGAGCAAAGTATGTGACTCCCGAAGCCATCCAATTGTGGAAGGAAAAAAATGGCTATGACAGACCGCTGTTTTATAATCCAGACGCTGCAGGCAGTGATTCTCTGACGGAAACGATTTTCTTTTCCAAGTCATTGCGATTATTTGCCTTTGATTTTGGCCGCTCTGAGAGCGGGCGCGATATCACCACCGACATATCTACCCGCATGTGGCCCAGCTTGGCCGTGGCGGTGCCGAGCTTTCTAGTGGGTATCTGGGTGAATATTTGTGTGGCGCTACTAGTGGTAATGTTCCACGCCACTCGGCTGGATCGTTGGATCGTTTTTGTCTTCGTGGCGATGATGTCAATTTCTTATTTGTTTTATATTATCGGCGGACAATATCTCGTGGCTAAAACATGGCGGCTTGTGCCTATTTCCGGTTTTCATGCACACGGACAGTTCTGGAAGTTTTTAATCTTGCCAGTGCTCGTGGGTGTGGTGGCGGGGATTGGGGCCGGAGCACGCTGGTATCGCACGCTATTTTTGGAGGAAGCCAACCAAGACTATGTTCGCACTGCGAGGGCGAAGGGCGCGAGTGAGATCCGCATTTTATTTAGGCATATATTGCCGAATGCACTGATCCCTATCCTTACCGGCATTGTAGTACTGATACCATCGCTTTTTATGGGCGGTCTGTTAATCGAGTCATTTTTCGGTATTCCAGGCTTGGGCAGCTATATGCTTGATGCCATCAAGTCGCAAGATTTTGCTATCGTTCGCAGTATGGTGTTTATCGGCTCTATTCTCTACATCATCGGGCTTATCCTGACGGACATCTCCTATACTTGGGCCGATCCTAGGTTGCGGCTGGATTAGCGCATGAAGCCGTTGCTGCTTTGGTCTGACTTGTTAATCTATTTACTGGTTCTGATGCTGTGTCTGTTTTTTTTGCGTTTGCGCGGTGATCCTCAGACACGAGAGCACTGGCGGCGGGTGTTCAGCACGCGGCTAGGTATGGTGACCTTTACGCTGATTTTGGTCTATGTGGGTATAGCGTTGCTTGACTCACTCCACTTCCGCCGAGCGCTGGAGCCTGTAGAGGGAACCCAAAGCACTGAGCGCTTTTACGACAATCAAGTGACCAGCGCGCTGGATGTGATGCTCGCAGGGATGGGGGAGCGCTTTGAGCGCACCTATTCCTCACCCTTCGCACTTATATCCTTTGCGAAAGAAAACATGAAAGATGAAAATGGTGCGCTCTACAGAGACTTCCCTCAGCTTGAACACGCAGGACGCCATCTTGCAACGCCCGCGGATCGCTGGACCGATGTTCTAAAAAAATCCATAACGGCGCTGATTTGGGGCTTATTAATTTCGGCTGTGGTGGTCGGCATGCAATGGGCTTTTTTGCGCCGCAGTTCACTACCTTGGTATGCTTCATGGTTGACACAGACGGCGGTTATTTGTCTAGCGGTGTGGCTGGTCCTCATCAGCCCCTATTACCATGTATTGGGCACTGATCGCGGGGGTGCTGATGTAGCCTATCAGAGTATCAAGGGCGTGCGCACAGCGGTTCTGCTGGGCACACTGGCAACGCTTATTATGTTGCCTATCGCCGTTACACTCGGCGTGATGGCAGGGTATTTCAAGGGCAGGGTAGATGACGTTGTGCAATACCTCTACACCACCATGAGTTCCATTCCAGGCATCCTTCTGATTGCCGCTTCCGTGTTGCTTTTTCAGGTTTATATCGATCTGCATCCGGACTTCTTCTCTACGGGCATGGAAAAAGCCGACGCGCGGTTTATTGCACTGTGCTTTATTTTGGGTGTGACCAGTTGGTCGTCTCTTTGCCGTTTGATCCGTGGAGAAACACTCAAAATCAGTCAGTTGGAATTTGTTCAGGCTGCCCATGCCTTCGGCGTAAGTCATAGCAGAATCGTGACACGTCATATATTGCCCAATGTTGTCCATATTATTTTGATTACCTTTGTACTTGATTTCAGCTCGCTGGTATTGGCAGAGGCGGTACTGTCTTACATTGGTGTGGGCATTGATCCAGCGATGGGTAGTTGGGGCAACATGATTAATAGCGCCCGCTCTGAATTGTCTCGTGAGCCTGTCGTCTGGTGGACACTTAGTGGTGCGTTTTTCTTTATGTTTGTGCTCGTGCTGGCGGCCAACCTATTTGCGGATTTGGTGCGCGATGCGTTTGATCCGCGCACTGGATCGCGGGTGGCTACCGCATGACGGCGCGGTCTAGTGTCTTAATGCAGGTACACAATCTCAGAGTGAAGGGGCTGGAGACCGGCGCCACCATACTGAACGGCGTGAGCTTCGAGTTAAAGGCTGGCGAGATATTCGCGTTGGTTGGTGAGTCGGGTAGTGGTAAATCAGTAACTTCTCTTGCCGCGATGCGTCTGCTGCCGGCGGCTCTAGTGATTACGGGCGGAGAGGTTCGGGTTGCCGATTTGGACCTGTTTGAGTTGCCCGAGGCGGATATGCAGACGGTGCGCGGTGAGCGCGTGGCAATGATTTTCCAAAATGCTATGTCTGCCCTGAATCCGGTGCAGACGGTGGGGGAGCAGGTCGCTGAGACTTTGCGTTTGCACACATCTCTGCGGGGCAGCGCTCTTCGACAGCGAGTTCTGCAATTATTTGCAGAAGTGGGAATTAAAAGTCCCAGTGAGCGTTATAGTTTTTACCCTCATCAATTGTCCGGCGGTCAACAGCAGCGCGTGATGATTGCTATGGCGCTAGCGTGCGAGCCCGATATTCTGATCGCTGATGAGCCCACTACTGCGCTTGATGTGACCATCCAGCAACAGGTCCTAGCGCTGATCAAAGGCTTGACCCGCTCGCGGCAGTTGGCAGTGTTGCTCATCACGCACGATATGAGCGTCGTCAGAAATACTGCTGACGAGGTAGCCGTTATGTATCGTGGGGAAATTATTGAGCAAGCGGCAGTGGATGCATTTTTTCGTAATCCCAAAGAGGCCTACAGTCGAAGACTGATTGAAGCTTTGCCAAATCTTGCAGATTTTCATAGTGCGTTTGAAGGTGAAGCGTTGTTGGAATTGGATGACGTCAAAGTGCATTTTCCAATCCGAAAAGGTATTTTGCAGCGCATTTCAGATTACGTTAGAGCAGTCGATGGCGTTTCACTTAGCATTGGTCGGGGAGAGACCTATGCACTGGTAGGTGAGTCCGGCAGCGGCAAGTCGACTCTCGGTCGCGCCATCCTAAATCTTGATCGAATTTCGGCAGGTAATATCACCTTCCAAGGTGTGCCGATACACTCACTGAACCGACGGGCGTTACTGCCATACCGTAAGAAAATTCAGGTGATATTTCAAAATCCGTTTTCTTCTATGAATCCGCGCCTTACGTTAAGAGAGATCATTTACGAAGGTGTTGATAGCCTAATGAACTTGTCCGGTACTGAAAGAGAACAGCGTATAACCGTGCTACTCGACCGCGTGCAATTGGGTGCGGAATTTAGCCAACGCTACCCGCATGAACTCTCCGGCGGACAGCTGCAGCGTGTCGCCATAGCGCGCGCGTTGGCGGTAGAACCTGAGTTGATTATTTGTGATGAGCCTACCAGCGCGTTAGATGTTTCGATCCGTGCAGAGGTGTTGGAGTTACTGCAGGAATTGCAGAGTGAGTTCGGTGTCTCCTATCTCTTTATTACCCATGACCTCTCTATTGTTCCCGGTCTAGCACACCGTGTGGGGGTCATGCAGTCGGGCAGGTTGGTGGAGCAAGGCACGGCTGAGGAGATTCTGACACGTCCGCAGCATCCCTATACACAGGCCCTGTTAGCATCTGTGCCGCGGGTTGACGCGGCGGAGTCAACAGACAGTACCGGGGAGTAGCGAGTTAAACAGTGCAGAGAGCATGCTTGCTACTCTGATTGACAATGACTTCGATAAGGTGCCGGCTTAATTGGCACAGCGGCTTGATGTAGCATTTGGTACAGAATAGGTATGCCGCGATTTAGAGGGCAGGCTCGATGTATTTCTATGCGCCCCGGCCTCAGCCAGCGCATAGTTGCGCGTGCCAGTGAACCTTGGCATCATGGCGCCGTTTGCGAATCAAGTCCGAGTCTCGGAATCTATGAAAGTGTGTATTTATGGTGCTGGCGCCATTGGCGGGTATCTTGGTCTTGTGCTGTTTGAAGCCGGTTATGATGTCAGCTTGATTGATCAGGGAGTTCATTTCCGGGCGATACAAGAGCACGGCCTGACACTTCGTATCAATGGCGAATCCAAAACGGCCCATATACCGTGTACCGATAAGCCGGAGACACTCGCAGCCCAGGACTATGTCATTATTGCGGTGAAGACCTACACTGTTCCGGAGATCGTGATGGCAATACCCGGCCTGCTGCATTCAGGGACAGCGGTGGTGAGTGTCAATAACGGTATACCCTGGTGGTATTTTTCTGATATGCAGACAAGTGTCGAGCGAACCTTCCTCGAAAGTGTAGACCCGGGGGGTAGTGTGTGGAATCTGGTAGGTGCAGAACGCGCACTTGGCTGTGTGGTCTACCCCGCTTGCGAAGTAGTCTCCCCCGGCATCATCCAGCATATTTCCGGCAATCGATTTGCCCTAGGGGAGCCTTCGGGAGAGAAGTCCAAGCGCGTAATGTGGTTGGCACAAGCCATGCGTAATAGCGGACTTAAAGCCCCGGTGAAGACACGAATTCGCGACGAGGTGTGGATGAAGCTGTGGGGCAACTTGGCATTCAATCCCATCAGCGTATTGACCGGCGCCACACTGCAACAAATCTGTGAACAGCGTGATACGCGTGCACTGGCCAGCGAGATGATGCTGGAGGCGAAGGCTGTTGCAGAAAGTCTCGGCACGCGGTTCGCGCTTGACGTCGAACAACGAATAGCGGGCGCTGAGGCAGTCGGAGAGCACAAGACATCCATGCTCCTGGATTATGAGGCGGGGCGTCCGCTTGAAATAAATGCATTACTGACCGCCGTACAGGAACTTGGCGTTCTGGTTGGCCAGAGAACGCGCACTATTGACAAGGTTGTAGGTCTGTTGAAATTGAAAGTGAAGTCCTCGGACAGGGTTGAATCGGAATGAGCGCAGCAAGGCCGCCACTTGTTATATATGGGGCATGGTATTTTAGTCGCGTTGCCAGCGAGGCGGCCGAGGCGACGGGCTGGGACGTTATCGGGTACGTAGACCCAGACCCACCGGGCGACGTCGCCACGTTGGATTCGGTTCCGCTCGATGCAGCCGTATTTATTGCCATTGGTGATAACGCGATTCGGGGCGAAGTGAGTGCAGCGCTTTTGGCGCGCGGAAGATTCCTCGCAACCATTGTTCACCCAGCGGCCAGTATCAGCCCCAGCGCGCGGCTTGGCCGCGGGTCCTATGCCGCAGAGTTGGTAGCCGTGCGCACTAATGCAACCCTTGAAGAGGGCGTTGTCTTGCAGGCCGGGAGTGTGGTCAGCCACGACTGTAATATTGCTCCCTATGCGTCCCTAGGTCCCAACGCAGCAGTTGCCAGCAAGGTCAGCGTTGGCCAGAGAACGATGGTCGGCGTCGGTGCCGTCATCGCGCCGGGGCTGGTATTAGGCGATGATTGTACTGTGGCTGCCGGCGCAGCAGTTTTCAAGAATGTAGGTGCTGGCCAGACTCTCGTAGGAAACCCTGCACGGGCAACGCCGAGCCCTTCCAAAAATAGAATTCAATCCGATTGGAGCGCTCATAATGTCTGGTAAGTCATCCACCGACCTAGGCCAACAAGATGTGAATCAGTCGCCACCAGTATCGACCGCCCTGTTGCTTGCCGCCGGCGCCGGCACGCGGTTAAATTGCGCAGCGGAAACTGAGGCAACGCCAAAATGCCTTTTAGACGTAGGCGGACTATCAATATTGGAACGCCTGGTGGGTAGTCTTAGTGCGAATGGTATTTGTCGTTTGGTCATTGTCACCGGTTATATGGAAAAACGTATTCGTGATGCTGTCACTCAGATCGTGAGTGACATGCAGATCGAAACGATTGAGAACTCAGACTACGCCACCACCAACAACATCTATTCTCTGTGGCTGGCCAGATATAAGATCCGAGAGCCCTTTTTGCTTTTCGAGAGCGACCTGGTTTTTGAAGCCAGCCTGTTACCCAAAATGCTGGCGCCTGACAAAGCCGCGATTTCAACCATTCTTCCCTGGATGAACGGTACAACGGTCAGCCTGAACTGTCGGCAAAAAATTGAATCATTTAACGTGATGGGCCTGTTCAACCAACGGGATCAGTTTAAGACAGTCAATATGTACTGCTTGTCACTAGAAAGCTGGGATCGAATAATTTCCCAACTCGACGAGCACATCTCAGTGGGGCGGACCTCCAGTTACTATGAAGTGGTGTTTTCTGAAATGGTGGCAGAAAACGATCTCGAGTTTGAGGCCGTTATCTTCCCTAATGATCGTTGGTATGAGATAGATACCCATGCGGATCGGCAGGCAGCCAACAAATTACTCGCTTCATGGCCAACCGACAGGATCAGTGGTTACAAAGACACTCAGGGTGGCACACGGCAGTGAAGAAAAAGGCCACGCTGGAGCAGGTTTGGATTGGAAAAATGCGCGCCGGGGCAAAGTATTTTGATCAAGGGCAGCCTGACAAGGCCACAAATTCCTTTCGAAAGGCGACGAAGCTTTGCCCTCAGCGTGTGGAAAGCTGGATAAACTTAGGATCGGCACTGCTGGAGTCCCAGCGATATGAGCAATCGGTGGTCGCGGTTAAGAAAGCCCTGTCCCTCCAGCCTGAGCTGATGCTGTCCCACCTAATACTGGGGGATTCTCTACGCATGCTTGGCCAATGGGACGATGCAATCAATAGTTATCAGACCGCCGTTGACTTAGAGCGTACGCCAGTTTCTCTAAACAAGCTGGCTTGCGCTCTAAGGTCGCAAGGAAATTATCAATTCGCTGAGAGGCTATTGAGAGAGGCTATAGGGATGAATCCAAGCTTCGCCATAGCCCGTGTTAACCTCGCGACGCTGCAGATAACTCTAAACCGTTTCGAGGATGCGGAGGCGCGACTAAAGGAAGTGGCCGGCTTATTGCTTGCGCCCGTTGAAAAAAAGGAAATAGAGTCTGCTCAGTTGGCCCTTTCAGAGCACGCGCGGCTTAAAGGCGCAATTACTGAACTCACCGAAAAAGGCGCTCTCGACCCGCTAGAGACTCTGCTGCGCAGTACCCCCGCAGAAAAACTGCAAGTCGACGAAAATACACTCAGCGCTATCGGACGGTACACTGATTCAGCCAGGCGACTCACTTTCGCTAGCTCGCCTATTAACAACAAGGTGCCAGAGGAATGGCCGCTGATAGAAGCGATGTTTATGATTCCCCATGTAAACTCGGTCAGCGAATACCTGGCAGTTAGAGATAGCCTGCAACAGGGCCTGAACCCCGCAGGCGACTTACTCGAATCGACCAACATGGAGGCCGCTGTCCTTGCAGCCCGCAGTACACAGCATGAACTTCAGGACCCGGTTAAGGCCGAGCTACACTTGCGCCACTGGCATGTGCTGGCCTGCCGAGACCTGAACGATTTTATGCCCGGACATTTTAAATACGCGCAAAACTGGAGTCCAAGCAATCCATCGCTGCAGCGGGTTGATCCGGCCCGGGCTAGTGGGACCCTCAGGCGTTTTATCGATGAGTTTTATCAACATGCGGCCCCCGGTCTTGCGCGCGCGGCCCTCGTTGCCATGGCGGTATGTGATTTGCACGCCTTTGCTGATGGCAATGGCCGGCTTGGCATAACCTGGCTAAACCGAGAACTCGAATGGGCCGGCCTAGCGCCAGCACTATTTTCGAGAGAGCTGGGGATCAGAGGGAAGCTGGGTGCCGCCCGCAAAGAAGTGCGAAGCAACAGAGGCAATCTGGAGTCCCTCGTCGCCGTCATCAACGAGGCTCAGCAATTCGGACGTTTTTTCTGCAGTCAACTAGCCGAAATACAGGAACAGTAAGCGAGTGCGCTCAACACACCAGATGAAAAAGCCGGTTTCAAAAAGGCGACAGCATAGGCGTGCGCCGTCACAATGACACTGCGATTTGAATACGTTCTCAATGGTCACTTCCACGCTTTTTTCGAGTGGCCACGATGGCTTCAGACCGAGTTTGGTGGATGTTATAGCGCCCACTATTTGGCATATTGAGGTGAGCCTGCTACTGGCCCCTTGTTCTATTGGCAAGGGCTGGCAGATCTGTCGGCTGCGCTGGTGTCAAATCGATGAAACTTCTATTGATCTGACGTAGAATAACCCGCTTTGGCGACTGATTAGGTATATTAGTCGTACCCTGTAGACACTAACTCAGAGAATTATAGTATGAAGAACTACAAAATCGCTTTATTGCCGGGAGACGGTATTGGCCCTGAAATAATGCGTGAAGCGGTGAAAATATTTCGCCTGATAGAAGAGCGTAATGCCGTAACATTCACCTTGGTTGAAGCAGATTTTGGTGCGGCTGCATATTTCAAGTGCGGCCATCCCTTTCCCGAGGAGACAAAAGCAATCTGTGATGAAGCCGATGCCATCATTAAAGGTCCTATTGGATTGAGTCATGAAGAATCGAAAAAGATTCCAGTTGATATGCAGCCGGAGCGAGGCGCACTGTTGCCGCTGCGCCGTCGCTACAATACATTCGCTAATTTCCGTCCGGTGTCACTGCCGAAAGCGCTCGCACATTTTTCTCCTTTAAAGCCCGAGGTCATTGGCGCAGGCATCGATTTAGTGATGGTGCGTGAGCTGGTCGGTGGTTTGTATTTTGGTGAAAAAGAAGTCGGGGTTAATAAAGAGGGCTTGCGCTATGTCAAGGAGACCTTGGAGTATGACGAAGAACAGATTTGCCGCATCATGCATGAGGCATTGCGACTATCTATGCGTCGCAAAAAAGTGTTACACAATATTCACAAGAGCAACGTTCTGAAGTCTAGTGTGCTGTGGAATGAAGTGTTAGAAGAAGTTGCTGCCGAATATCCGGAGGTAGAGATCAAGCATATCTTGGTTGATGCAGCCGCCACACAGTTGTGTCTTAATCCGGGGCAGTTTGATGTCATGGTGATGGAAAATATGTTTGGCGATATTCTGAGTGATCAGGGCGGTGGCATTCTGGGTTCTTTGGGCTTAATGCCCTCCGCATGTAAAGGACCTGACAAGAGCTATTATGAGCCCTCGCATGGTTCTGCGCCTGATATTGCCGGGCAGAACATTGCCAATCCGTATTCTATGATCGGTTCTGTTGCCATGATGTTAGAAGATAGCTTTGGCATGGTGAATGAGTCTAAAAATGTCTGGACGGCGATGCAGAGTGTTTTTGGTGATGGCTACTCAACGCCAGACCTATCTAAACCCGATAGCGGCGTGAAAATGATCAAAACCGCCGAGTTCGGCGATAAAGTAGTCTCTGCGTTGAGGGCTATGCCGACGGCGGTATGAAAGCCATTTTACAATTGTGAAAAGTGCTGTTAGGGCTGGGCTAGTGAACGTTCGTGTAACTGAAAATTAATAATTCGAAGAGCGGCCAAGATGCTGGCAAAGACCTGATTTGAATGTACCCCCCGAGTTTTTGTTTCTTGTCCGTCACAGTCCCACGTGATAACACATTCAGTTAATGCGTTAGTGTGCCCGCCTCTAGGAATGCGTACCTCGTAGTCTGCCAATTTCGGTAATATATAATTTTTCGACGCCATGACCTCATTCATGGCGAAGATAAAAGCATCAAAACCGCCATTCCCTGAGCCGCTAGCCTGCCGTATGTCTCCATCAACATCTACCCGTATATCTACGGTTGAATTTAGATTGAACTCGCTAGTGACTGAGCAGTGCAGTAATTTAATATGGTGATAATTTTTGCTTTCAAGCACCTCTGCGATGATAAAGGGGAGGTCATCTGTCGTAATTAGTTCTTTGGAATCACCTAGTTTAACAATTCTCGCCAACACCCTTTTCTGGTTTTCCTCGGATAGTTCAAGTCCCAACGCTTCGAGATTCTTGGTCAGCGATGCTTTGCCGCTCATTTTGCCTAGCGCATAGCTGCGGGTGCGTGAGAAGCGTTCTGGGCTGAGTCGAGTTTTGTAAAGGCCGCCTTTATTGTCTCCGTCTGCATGAATGCCCGCCGTCTGAGTGAACACGTCGGCCCCCACGATAGGCGCATTAGCAGGTACTCTTTTACCGGAGAAGGATTCGACCATACTACTCAGTTGTACGATATAGCTTTCATCGATCGACAGGTTAATGTCCATCTTGTCACGCAACACGACACAGATTTCACCCAGTGATGCGTTGCCAGCTCGCTCTCCCAAGCAATTGACGGTGCAGTGTACAGATTTAACGCCGGCTCGAACCGCTGCCATAACATTGGCAGTAGCCAGGCCGTAATCGTTATGAGGATGAAAATCGAACTGCTGTTCTGGATACCGCGCTGTCATGTCGCTGAGGCTGTCGAATACATCGGTGGGCGCCATTACGCCCAAAGTATCGGGCAGCATAAAGTGACGTATGCCGCAATCCTTTAAATGATCCATCATTTTGTAAACGTAATCACGGCTGTCCAGATAGCCGTTAGACCAGTCTTCAAGGTATGCGTTCACCTGTAGCCCTTTCTCCAACGCGTAATTCACGGTTTGCAAGATTTCGGTTATATGCTGATCCAGCGTCTTCCCTAGTTGCTCTGTGCAGTGCTTCTCACTCCCTTTGGTCAGCAAATTGATTACCTGCCCGCCGGTTTGTAGAATCCAGTCAACACTCTTGGTGTGATCAACAAAGCCGAGTACTTCAATTCTGTCGCCCAGTCCTTGTTCTTGAGCCCATTTATTGATGCTGGAGACTGCTTCCATTTCCCCTTGAGACACCCGTGCCGATGCAACTTCAATGCGGTCGACCTTGAGCTGTTTTAACAGTGCGCTGGCGAGATTAACTTTTTCCTCAGGTGAGAAGGAGACGCCCTGAGTTTGCTCTCCATCGCGCAGAGTAGTGTCCATTAGTTGGATATGTTGTTGTGCCTTGTTCATATGGTTTCCGTTAAAAACTCCACTAGGCCTGCATGGCGTCAAACTAAGCTAGAAGTATGTCTTGATTAGTTGCGCTTGTACAATCGCGATCCTGTGAATCTGTTAGGCTGCACAGCGCTTGACGCCAACAGGATCTAAGGTCTTTTGCAAAATAGGCCGAATATCTTCAGGTGCGCGTAACCGTTTGATCTGTTCGAATAAAAGTGCGGCTTGAGGAAAGTAGCCACGCAGGTAAACCAACCATTGTTTGAGAGGGTTACCTGCATTGCGGGCGTCATAATGCAGTAGGTTCAGCTCAAAAAAATTCGCCAATAGTGGCGTGATGTCTGACCAGTGTAGAGATTCTCCGGGCTCTCCGCAGACAGCTGCCGTTGCAATCAATCTCGGCAGGTCTGGGCGGCACAAGACACCTCGCCCCAGCATCAATGACTCACAGCCGGTGACAGCGAGACAGCGAAGGGCATCGTCGACGCTCCAAATATCCCCATTAGCAATGATTGGCAGCGATATTAATTCTCTAGCCTCGGCAATGGCGTCCCAGCAGACCGGTGGACGATAGCCTTGTTTCTTGGTTCGGGCATGCACCGTAAGTTCGTTTGCGCCGGACGCTTCTATGCCCGCCACAATATCCAAAAATAGTGCTTTATCTTCATATCCTAGTCGCGTTTTGACTGTGACTGGAATATGCGCAGGTACAGCCGCCCTTGCTGCTGCGGCTATAGCGTGCACACGCTGAGGCTCGCGTAAAAGAATGGCGCCCCCATTAGAACGGTTCACTGTCTTAGCGGGACATCCAAAGTTCAGATCAATGCCGAGAGCACCCAATTCGGCCGCCCGCGCTGCGTTTTCCGCCACAACGCTTGCCTGACCACCCAACAGTTGTAGGTAAACCGGAACACCGCCCGCAGTGATGCCGCCCGTTCGCAGTTCAGGACAGAAGCGGTGAAAGACGCGCGGCGGTAATAGGCGATCGGTGACCCGCACAAACTCCGTAACGCAGCGATCTAGGCCACCCAGCGAAGCGAGTAGGTGGCGCATAGTGTGGTCGATGACACCTTCCATAGGTGCAAGCATTAGGCGCATAAAAAAACTATATCCATGTACACTAAAAAGTTATCCATATCTGAAGGTTTCACTTTGCGCCAAATACGCGGTGAACGCCGGCTGCTTAAAATGTTAAGTCATTGACTTGGGCCGCAACCCCGCTGCAATCAGTCTAGTGTAGTTGAAGCAGTCGACGGGACGCCAATGATTTCGAGCCTAGTGACAATATCCGTGTCTAGAGTCGCGACAGTTTGAATGAGCACTAGGTGAAATACTGTTAAGCATAGCCTATTGATGGCATAGTGAATTATTGTGATAAAAGGGGCATAGCAATGGATATACAAACTGCGGTTCGAACGGTTCTTAGCAAATACGCGACGTTTAGCGGCAGGGCACCCCGCTCGGAATACTGGTGGTGGTTTCTTGCACTGTTGCTGTTTAATCTCTTTTTACGGGTCATTGATGGTGCTTTTGTCGATCCTCTGGAGGGAACAGGGGCTTTTTATGACCAAGCAGGCGGTCCTTTAGGAATACTTGCAGGGCTTGCGCTATTACTGCCGAACCTTGCGGTTACTGTGAGACGTCTCCGTGACATTGATAGAAGCGGTTGGTGGATGTTGATTGCTTTGATTCCGATTATTGGTTACCTGATTTTGCTTTACTGGTTAGTGCAGCCCAGCCATGTCAATGCAAATCGTTTCGGTGAGCCGCCGGGATGATCTAAAGTCTGCCGTCTAGCCTGTAAAATGGCCTATTAGTTGTTGCGCACTGGATGCTTGCTGGTCGCGTTGGGCAGTACTCCGCACAGATGACAAAAACATAACACATCTTTCTCCACTTACTGATTGAATTAGGGCACTTTTGAAGGCGCTGGTGGATCCTATGGATGCAATGTCACAGCTGGCGATAGGCTGCCACAATCGGTGCGAATTCCTCGGGAGTGGATCCATGAATCACCACACCATCGGAACCTACATGCAATTGGTTTTTCCACGCTTGCGCACATTCTTCTGCACTGCCTAGCGCAGCGGGCAGCCATTCTTGCGGAATTAACTCGCTGATCTGTTCTAACTGCTCTAATGTGGCGACGCTATCAATGCCACCTGCCATAGAGGACACCACTGAATCTGCCCTAAAGGTCACTAGTACCTCCGGATCCCACTCATTGAGCTCAATCAACATCTCTGCATAACCCGGCGCCTGCATATAGGTAGCCATACGCGCGACTAATTTGCGCAAATAGCCTTCACGGTCAAGATCCATGCCGGTCGCCAAGACGGAGTGCAATTTAATGTCTTCAGGGTTACGTCCGGCACGTTCGGCCCCTTCGTTAATAAATGACTTGGCGCGACGCAAACCATGATCCGTGACAAAGGTATGCAAATGCACGCCATCGAAGTGCTGTCCGGCAAAGCGCAAACTTTTGGGCCCAAACCCGACAAAATGCAGCGGGATATCTGCGGCCATCCAGTCTCCCATGCTCAGGTACGGCAAGTTGCCCATTTTACCTTCATGGCCCATGATTTTTTCGCCACGCCAAAGGCTGCGCAGTAGCTCTATGCCCTCTGCCATTTGCGCATTACTGACTGAGTTCAGGCCCATCAGTTGATTGCGAATAGCGACTCCACGCGCCAAACCTAACTCAAAACGTCCGGCCGACATATAATGCAGAGTGCTACACATCGTTGCGAGCACCATTGGGTGACGGGTGTGAAGATTAGTGCCCCCTGTGGCGACATGAATAGAGTCTGTTGCCGCCAGCGCTGCGGAGCAAATCACGCCAGCATCTTTAACGTCGAATCGCTCTGACACCCAAACTTTTCCGAGCCCTAACGCTTCTGCTTGCTTTGCCTCTGCAATCGCATCGGCCGGCGTAGTAGTGTGGCCCGGAAGTAAATAGCAACTTAATTCTGGAAATTCGGCAGGGCTTGTCATAGTCATTCTCGATACGGTGGGCTTAAGTTATTGGGGAAAATTTGCAAGACAATATTTTGGCATAGGCAGACATTTGCATATGTCCCTAACCCTATTTGCGTAAGTAATGGGGAAAATGCTTTTCAGATGGGCTCTAAAATCCATAGCGGTGATTATACTCTTGAAACCGTGGTTTGTGTTCCCTCCGACTTAAGCCAAAGTCCTCTAGGGTATAATGATGCGTACCGTGTTTATCCCTGGGTCTATTTTCGAGATATTGCTGCATGGCCTGTCTTGCTTCTGCACTGAAATAAAAGCCAAAGTGTCGATAGATTTTGTCAATACTGGCGATGGGGTCAGAAATAATATCGCTAAACTGAACATCGAAAAATCGACTGTCGCGATCGGGCATAGCGTCTCGTTGTGCCATGCCTTGCTTTAACAGGGCAGAAAAAAACAGTACTTCGTTAGCGGCAATTTCTTTAGGGTCGATGTCATCGCTAAAGGCGCTATGCAAGGTACAAGACAAGCTAGAAATAGAACCCATCACATCCATTGGGTCGCGATGAGTTTGAATGATTGCTGCATCAGGGTATTGCCTAACAATCGCGTCGATATAGGCGAGATGCGGCGGGGTCTTCAACACCCAGCGCTGTTTCTTGTAATCCACTTGTAAGTGCTGGAGAAACTGATAATGCCAAGCATAGGCCTTCGTCATATCTTGATTGCGCGTCCACTCTCGGTATTTAGGAATAAAAAAAGTGGCGCCGTACTGATCAGAAATAAAGTGCGATGCAAGAATGGCGACGCACTCCTGCGGCAATTGTGAGCCAATTTCATGGATAGCCTTGAATCCCGGCGCGAGTATTTCTGTCTTTTGCAAGATATCCTCTACTGCAGCTATACGTGGATCGGATAAGAATGTATCCGGATGAGCTGGCGGCATAGGCTGAGAAACTTCCCAACTCACCGGCGAGCGGTGTGCGGGGTCCTGTGCAAGCAATTCGTAAAGGATGGTGGTTCCTGTTCGAGGCAGGCCGAGTACAAACAAAGGGCGTTGAATCTTTTGTTGCGCAACTTCTGGCCTCCGTTTTCTGTAATCGGTTAACTGTAGACGAATCTTTAAATTATTAATCAACATTTCTTGCGCTGCTATGCGCCCTATCTGGGATAACTTGGCCTCCTGGTCCAAGGATTGGCACAGCTTGTAAAGAGCAGGCAGAAAGCCCTCGTCACCAAAATCATGAAGTCCGATTTGCTTTTGAGCTTTAAACAACAAAAGTTGAGGTGATAGTGATGGCACTGAAATGCCAAAAGCTCGCAGTGTACGCCCAAAACGATTAATCAACTTGATAGAGAATGGTTGAAGGTTCGATGGGTGTTGCATGCTGGGATTTCGTGCTTTCTTATCGATCATGTCATTTCCTATGGCAGAATCGTGGCGCCAATTGGCACTGCCAAGCTGTCGATGTGTTTAGGCGGATGGCTTGTAGAGTTGAGTGATCTAAGTCTGCTTCGAACATTGTAGCGGATTAACGTAGACCCCATTTGAACAGTCGGAAAAATGCGTAGGACGGATCCTTCCTACCTGGTTGACCGATGTGTGATCCTTCTATCATTGGATGATCAAGTCGCACAGTGGAAGGGTTGTTCAACGTTGCCCAATCTGCGAGCACTGCCCGGTGACTAAATTTCCACACATCTTCACGCTTCTCATAACGGTCTAAGTAGCGACCACCTATCATGAGATCCACGGGTTGATCATCCGTCTTTATTTGATGAAAAGCCAAAATATAGATTTCACCTTCGCCGTAGTGTCCGTCTAGCGCAATATTTACGGTGGTGATGTTGTGATGCAGAATCATCATCGGCGCCTGTATGTCCGGCAGCCTGTCGATGAACTCCATCGCGAGGCCTTTGAAGAAGGTGCCGTGATCATCGACAGCATCGTCATGATAAAGCTCGCGCATTTTCTCATGGTCGTGCCGGTCGGCAGCGTTGCAGTAGCTGTGGACAAGCTCTGTAATCTCTTGCTTGTCCAGGAAGGCTTGCAGTCTTGGGTCCATTAGCCTGTTCTTAGTGCCCGCTGATAAGCGGCTACAGCATTAGCTAGACCCATTTGAATGGCATCGACAGTTAGGTGGTGTCCTATTGAAACTTCTTTCAAGCCCGCTATGGTTGCGAAGCGTGGCAAGTTGTTGAGGTCCAGATCATGTCCTGCGTTCAGTCCCAGATTTTCTTCTGCCGCCACCTCAGCCGCCCGCAGAAATTGCTGGAATGTATGCTCGAGATTGTCGTCCTCTCTAAATGCGCGGGCATAGGTTTCAGTATAGAGCTCAATACGGTCGGTACCTGTCTGTGCCGCAAGGCGGATCTGCTCAGGATCCGGATCCATGAACAGACTGGTACGGATGCCTAGGGATTGCAGCTCCTGGATGACTTGCGCAACGCGCTCCCCATCCTGTTTCAGGTCAAAGCCATGGTCTGAAGTGAGCTGACCATCACCGTCAGGCACAAGGGTACATTGAGTCGGGCGAATCTCTTTTACTAGCGCCATAAAGCCCGGATAGTCTCCTACATCTGAACGCTCAGTTTTGCGCGGACCCGTCATGGGGTTCCCTTCGATGTTGAACTCAACCTGCAGCATCGAGGCGAGGTCAAAGCAGTCTGTGACACGAATATGCCGCTGGTCCGGACGGGGGTGTACTGTTATCCCATTGGCCCCCGCATCGATACACATCTGAGCATGCTGAGGAATGCTCGGGTTGGTGGTATCCCGTGAGTTGCGGATCAGAGCAATTTTGTTGAGATTGACACTGAGTCGGATCATCAGGGCTGCTGTCGCACGACTTCTTCGATCAGAACTGGCTTTGCGGGTACGTCACCCATACCTTTCACCCTGCCAGTGTCTACCGTCGCGATAAAGTCCACAACGTCCATACCTTGACGAACCTCACCAAAAACAGCGTAGCCTTCTCGGCCAGGAGCCCAATCTAGATTCAGGTTTGAGCGTTGGTTGATATAAAATTGGGAGGTAGCTGAGTCGGGATTGTTAGTGCGGGCCATAGCGATGCTGCCGCGTATATTGTGCAGCCTATTTTTTGATTCATTGACAATGGGATCCGAATTTTTTTTCTCTGTCATGTCGGGAAGGAAGCCTCCTCCCTGAATCATAAAATTGGGAATGACTCTATGGAAAATCGTACCAGTGTAAAAACCGCTGTCTACGTAGCTTAAAAAGTTGGCGACGGTGACTGGAGCTTTATCAGCGAATAGCTCCACTGTAATGTTACCTTCGCTGGTTTCGATAATAACAAAAGGGTTAGTTGAGTCAGGTTCAGCCGCTAGGGTGATAGTCGGCAGTGTAAACGACAGACATAATAACAATAGTCGTAACATGATGGTTTCCTCGCATACTTTGTGTTGTTTTAGGCCCAGCTCGAATCTTTACGCCGTTTGGGTATTAGGCGCGGTACCACTAAGGCAATAATAACGCCCAACAATACTGCCATAGCGCCGTTCATAAAGTCTTCACTTTCTAGCTTATCTTGCAGGCGCAGGCGCTCTGCCTCAAGCATTTCTACATCGGAACGTAAGTTCTCTGCCTCCTCTACTAGTCGGCGATTGTCCTTATCTAACTGCACCGACTTGCCAGAGATTTTTTTCAATTCATGCAGTTCGGCGGAGACACCGTTTAGTTCAAAGTCGCTTCCAGTGACTTGGTTGATGAGTTCGTCGCGTTGAGTTACTAGGGCCGCCAATTTAGACTCTAGATCGATATTTTTTGCACGCGCTTTATCAGCTTGTGCGGAAATTTCACTAAGTTTGAGTCGCGCCGGAGGGTCCCGCATAAGGAACTGCGGCTGAATCCAACCTCTGTTGCCATTTTCCATCGTCACGTCTGACCAGGATCCGTCCGCAAGCGAGCTATTGACGGTCAGGCGAGTTCCCGAGGGAATGCCGCGGTGAACGATGCGATAGTTAGTACCCGCTCCACTGCGGAGAGGGACAAACTGTTTGTCGCTGACATAGCGTATTTCTGCAGCCTGAATAGACAACGAAAAGAGCAATGAGAGTAGTAATATGCATATGGAAAGTCGCAAATGTTGTTCCTTTTAAATCATCTCGAAAAAATTAATATAAGCAGGTTTAGTTAGTCTAACGATGCATAAAATGGGCTCGGCATGCCTAATATAGCGTGACAGATGCAGAAGTTGAAGTTCACGGCAGTACCAATCTGTCCGGTTTGACCGTAACTTTGCTAAAAACGCCGGCGTTCACATGCATATCAACGTCAGCCCAAGCAGTGGCAGCTTCTAGGCTGTCAAATTCGGCAGTGATAAGGCGTTCAGTTAAGCCCGCCTGTCCGAACTCTTCTGCGTCAACAGCTG
>PKDD01000019.1 GCA_002862465.1 Haliea sp. | reverse complement strand
GACCATCAGCCAACAATGCCCCTTTTTTAATCCATTCCTGCAGACGAGAGCGAGAATACTGCGGAAAAAGCTCGGCCGCGGCCTGATCGAGCCTAGTGCCGTGCATTTCCTGCGGCACCCTTGCCCGCAGTGTCACCCGATCATTCATCACAATTCCTATTTATGCGTCAGCCAGCCTGTGGTTAAATACAATATCTATGACATGCGCGCGTGTGCAATACTTTAGCACGCCAGCGGCAGCCCGTTAGGTGGAAACATGAAATACATTTTGACTGTAGTATTTAGCCTCGTCCTTTTCGGCTGCTCCAACAACGAACAGCTGCCCGATATTGCCGCCGATGCAGGTGAACAACAAATCTACGATGATGCCCAGCGTTACCTGCGCAGTGACAACTACGACCTTGCTGTGCGCAGTTTCCAACTCCTAGAAGCGCGCTACCCCTTTGGCAAATACGCTGAGCAGGCTCAACTAGAAATAATCTATGCACATTACAGTGCCTACGAGCACGAGGCCGCAGTAGAAGCAGCAGATCGATTTATACGGTTACACCCACAACATCCCAATGTCGACTATGCCTATTACATGAAAGGGCTAGCAGCCTACACGGGCAACGAAGACGTGTTTGCCAGATTTCTGCCCACTGACCCCACCAATCGCGATACCAGTCAGGCCAAAGAGGCTTTTGCGGAATTTGCACAACTGCTCGCCAGATTTCCAAACAGCCCCTACGCCGCAGACGCTGAGGCCCGCATGATTTCTTTGCGAAATTTGCTGGCCCGTCATGAAATCATTGTTGCAAATTACTACCTGAGACGCGGCGCTTTCCTCGCTGCCGTTAATAGAGGTAGGTTTGTCGTAGAGAACTTTCAGCAAACTCCGGCAGTCGCTGACGGATTGGCCATCATGGCCCAGGGCTATATCTATCTTGGAATGGATGATCTCGCTGACGAGTCTGTCGATGTATTGGCGGCAAACTTTCCCGATTACCCTGCCATCGGCAAAGATGGACAGTTCATCAGTAACTACACCATGCAAGGAGCGAAACGTTCATGGCTGAATCAGGCCTCACTGGGTCTACTTGATCCACCTCAGCCACCACAGTTTGATAACCGTCCGAGAATTTAATTCAGACCATAGCACCCCAGTACTTTAGTCGCCGAGATGCCAACCGGATGTTATTGGATAACGTCGATCACGCCCGAAACCTCGTCGCGTAATTCTTACCCCGATAGGTGCCTGACGGCGCTTATACTCATTAATATCTACAAGACGGAGTACTCGCATTACCTGATCACGGTCTAGCCCTGTAGCGATGATCGCCTCCGCGCTGAAGTCCTCTTCTACATACAAGGCCAGAATGCGATCTAGAATGTCATAAGAAGGAAGACTATCCTCATCTTTCTGGTCCGGTGCCAACTCCGCAGAGGGCGGTCGATCGATGACACGCTGCGGAATACAAGGCCCCAGCAGATTTCGGTGACGACACAGCTCGACTACCAACGTTTTGGGCACATCTTTAAGTACGTCAAACCCTCCAGCCATGTCACCATAAAGCGTTGAATAGCCGACAGCCATCTCGCTTTTATTGCCTGTTGTGAGCACTAAAGCTCCTTTCTTATTAGAGATGGACATCAATAATACACCGCGACAGCGGGCCTGAAGATTTTCTTCCGTCGTGTCGGGCTGAGTGCCGCTGAACTCTTCCGCGAGACTATTCATGAATGCTTCATAGATCGGCTCTATAGAAATCACTTTGTAGTTAACGCCAAGTATTTTGGCCTGCTCCGCTGCATCCTCTGTGCTCATCTGTGATGTATACCGAAAGGGCATCATCACGGCTTCTACCCGATCTGCGCCAAGCGCCGCAACCGCCACAGCAAGGGTCAGCGCAGAGTCTATGCCACCGGATAAGCCTAAAATAACACCGGGGAATCGATTTTTATTAACATAATCACGCACACCAAGCAGTAACGCCTGCCAAGTGGCCTCCAGATCGCTCATTGGCGGGTGGAGGTCTGGGCTATCAATATGGATTGCACTGCCAGCGAAATCCAACCGAAGCCAATACAGGCCTTCTTCAAACTGTGGTGCTGCTGCCGCGATATCGCCGTCCGCAGTTACAGCAAAAGAACCACCGTCAAACACCAACTCATCCTGCCCCCCTACCTGATTAACATAGACAACCGGGATGCCTGCTTGCCTTGCAGTCAAGCCAACAGTTTCGACGCGCTCGTCACGCTTACCTCGATGAAAGGGCGAGGAGTTTATATTCAGCAATAACTGCGCGCCGGCATCTGCTGCCTGGCGAGCAGGGGCCGCCTCCCAAATATCCTCACAAATGCTCAAACCCACCATCACTCCTTCAATACTGACAACACACGGTTGCGCGCCTGAATTAAAATAGCGCTTTTCATCGAAAACCTGATAATTCGGCAGACTCTGTTTACGATACTGAGCCACTACTTCCCCGCGATGCAGCACTCCGGCAACATTGTAAAGAACGCCGTCTTCGAACAGCGGGTAGCCAATCACCACATACGCTCCGCCAGTCATGGAGACACACAAAGCGCTGAGCGCCTGACTCACTCGCTGTTCGATGCTTGGGCGCAGCAGTAAATCTTCCGGGGGATAACCGCTCAGTGTTAATTCAGGACACACGACCACGGGCACCTGATGAACCTTTTCCGCCAAAGCAACAGCGTCAATAACTTTCTGCGTGTTGCCTTCAAAATCACCCACTAGGGTGTTCATTTGGGCCATCAAAATATTCAAGATGCTCATGAAACTCTCAGACGATAACAATATGATTGCGTATTGTCCGGAAAAGCGACGCTCATAGCCAGTCCCTCGGTGAAACAATCCTGTTACACTGGTCATCAAGTTTGATTACAGCAGGATTAACAGGCCAGAGCACGGTGAATCGCCCAGCCATACTTAGCCAACCTGAAGCCCATTCGCAGAGCTATCAGAACCTCGCGCTCTTTCGTATTTATGTGGGCTATCGCTCCATACTTTCCATAGTATTACTCATCTTGCTAGTGAGCCCCGACACGCGCACGTTGGTGGGCGCTCTTAACCCTGACCTCTATACAACTACAGCATTGATCTACCTAGCGACTAACATTCCTTTATTCGGAGCCCTATCTACACACTTCAACGAAAATCAGGCGTTGATGCTGTTAGTTTTTCTCGTGGATATTGTCGCTATCACCCTGCTGGCAGACACCAGCGGCGGAATGACCAGCGGCCTACCCGCATTGCTGGTCATTACCGTCGCCTCCAGCGCCGTTCTTATTTCGAATAAAAAGTTTGCCATGCTGATAGCGGCTATTAGCGTATTGGCTATTTTGCTGGATACGGCGTGGTTGATTCTGCGCGGTGCCCTCGACATAGGTTCACTTTTTCCTGCGGGACTGCTTGGACTGCTTGTTTTCGCCGTGGCGCTCATGGTTCAGACCATCGCCCTCCGTCTAAGTCGGGCCGAAGCGCTGGCACGCAACCGTGCCAGTGATCTCTATAACCTACAGCGTCTCAATGAACAAATAGTGCAGCATATGCAAACAGGCATTCTGTTGGTCAACAACGACGGATTTGTCAGAGTCATAAATCAGTCCGCTAATCGCTTGCTAAAATCAGAAAGCAAAATCATAGAACAACAAGGAGGACAGTTGGAAGACTACTGTGTGCAACTGGCGGAGCAGTTCAATCTGTGGAAACACTCTGGCATGCATCGCGCCAAGCCATTTGCAATCATAGAGGGCGGGAACCCAGTGATTGCTAATTTTCAAGAACTGCAGCCGCACATCAACCATGAGTCCCTTATTTTTGTAGAAGACTATGCGCCTGCGACCCAGTACGCTCAGTCGCTGAAACTCAACTCTCTGGGACGACTGACAGCCAGTATAGCCCACGAAATCCGCAATCCGCTCGGAGCCATAAGTCATGCCGCTCAGTTACTACAGGAATCAACTGATCTGGTGCCAGCTGACAACCGCATGGCAGATATCATTCAACACCACAGCGAACGTGTTAATCAAATCGTTGAAAGCGTCATGCAAATTTCGCGGCGCGAGCCTCCTAAACCGGAGCAACTGATACTGGTATCTTGGCTAAATGACTTTGCTCGCGAATATCTCAACGCTTTAAACCGACCTGCGGAAATTACTATCGATTGCGACTATAAGGAATTGCTCGTCGAATTCGACCCCGAAAATTTACAACGTATATTTACTAACTTGCTGGATAATGCTTTACGCCACAGCAAGCACAAAACGGGAAAAGAAACAGCACGCATTCATATTAATATTGATGCTAGCCTGCACCAGTATCACATCAATGTGATTGATAATGGCAGTGGTGTAGCCTCAGTTGATCGGGCTAAACTATTCGAGCCTTTCTTCACTACGATGTCTGAGGGCAGCGGCATGGGCTTGTATCTCTGCAAGCAGCTCTGTGAAATCAATAATGCTAGTCTAGATTATCGACCCACTGCAAAAGGTGAAAGCTGCTTCCGTATTTCTATCAATCAATGAGCTCCTTAAATGGTAACCCAAAGTGTTTTAGTCGTAGATGATGAACCTGATATCAGAGAGTTACTGGATATCACATTAAGCCGTATGGGCCTTGAAACCCACAGCGCGGCTACGCTGCAAGAAGCCAAGGACATTGTTTCAAGGGTGCAACCTGACCTGTGCTTAACCGATATGCGCCTGCCTGATGGCAACGGCATCAGCTTAGTACAATATATCCAACAGGAATTTCCCCACATTCCGGTTGCTATGATTACCGCGCATGGCAGTGTAGAAACAGCCATCTCTGCACTGAAGGCAGGGGCGTTCGACTTCATAAGCAAGCCGGTTGAACTAGAGGATTTGCGCAGACTGGTAAGCTCAGCCTTGCAGTTGCATGCCGACACAAGTCAGGCGCGAGATGCGATGGACGAAGGACTTATTGGCGATGCGGCTGTCATTCAAACTCTGCGGCAGCAAGTATCCAGACTAGCTCGAAGCCAAGCACCAGTGCATATTCGCGGCGAATCTGGCAGCGGAAAGGAGGTTGTGGCTCGTCTTATTCACAACAACGGCCCAAGGTCCACGGGTGCTTTTGTTGCTGTTAACTGTGGCGCGATTCCGCCAGAATTGATGGAGAGTGAGTTATTTGGACATATCAAAGGGAGTTTTACCGGCGCCAGTCAAGACAAAATAGGACTTTTTCAAGCAGCAGCGGGCGGCACGCTGTTTCTCGATGAGGTCGCGGACCTGCCGCTGGCCATGCAGGTCAAGCTTCTACGTGCAATTCAAGAAAAAACTATAAGACCGGTGGGCGCAAGCGAAGAGCAGCCTACCGATATCCGGCTCCTTAGTGCGACTCACAAAGATCTGGCAAATGAGGTCGAGGTCGGAAAATTCCGGCAAGACCTTTACTACCGCATCAATGTTATTGACGTGCGGGTTCCCAGTCTGCGCGACCGCCTAGAAGACATCCCGGCTCTGACAAAACATATTCTGAGCCGCATTGCTGCAGAGCATGGAAAGGTAGAGAGTCGCTTGGACAAGTCTGCCATAAACGCACTGAGCAATTATACGTTCCCCGGTAATGTACGCGAACTGGAAAACATACTAGAGCGTGCTCTTGCATTATCAGACGGCGACACTGTCACCGCCAATGACTTTCATCTTTCCAATACACCTCATACCAGCCCTGCAGCGTTCAGCGAAGCGAAAATCGAGCACGCTAGCACAACGCAACCGCAGCACGATATCCATGGCGACCTCGAGGGCTATCTAGGAAATATAGAACGAGAGATTATTAGCGAGGCACTAGAGGCAAGTCGCTGGAATAAGACCGCAGCAGCGAAACGCTTGGGAATCAGCTTTAGAAGCCTGCGATATAAACAAAAAAAACTCGGACTGGACAAGTAGCCTTCGTTACCAGCATAGCTTGGCAGAACCGTATCCTGTCACGGACTTGACGCCTATCGAGTTTACACTCAAGGTGCCGCACAGATAATCGTCAGCCTGATGCAGTTGAGGCGTCGCATGGAGCGTATAGGCATATTCACTTGTCGTAAGATCAATAAGATATACTCTGCTCTCTGCCAGCAGCGGAACACTCTCTCCGTCAGAGTCAATAGCATAGGGGCTAGCAGAAAAGCCTAAATCCAAAAGAGTCTGAGCGTACCGCTTGTGATCGATAAAATATTGCTCTTGGCGAATCGTAATACCCAGTAATTCAGAGACACCGAGGCTACGTCGGGTATCGATCAGTTGACGCTGATATGATGGCAATATCACAACGAGCAGTATTGCCACGATTAAGCTCGCCATAATGAGTTCAAGTAGCGTGAAACCCTCACACTCCGAGCTAATCATCGGTTTGCGCCATTAGGCTTAAAATGGATCGATGCTCGGTTCACGCCAGTAGATTCTGTATAACGCTCTAATAGGCATGGGCGATAATGTACTGCTATCACGCCCGCCAGTTCCGTCCGCAGCATACAAAACGCTGTCTTTTCGTGGCAGAGAGGGAATATCGCCCGACAGCAAGGCACGAACAGCAACTCCCTGAACCACATGAGCACTCCCCCGGCGCGTTTTAACCCCATCCATACGCACATCAACCTCAAAAATCGCCGCCTCGAAGCTACTGCCACTTGCTGCTGTGCCTTGTAGGTCCCTGACGTGAAAATGATGCCATAGCAGCGGGCTCTGTCTGGTGATCCGGTAATTAATTTCGTAACCTTCTGATGTAGCGGCTGACATAGGCACCGGCAGCAGTCTGGCATCACAATCAAAAACTTTCGGATCCAATGGGCAGTTCGAATGTCCCACTTCTGAATCAAATAAGAAGTTTCCAAGATTTTGTGACAGTTCATCAGCAATAGCCTCTGCTCTATAATATGCATCGTGCGACAACTGATCATTGCCAGTCATGCGCAATTGCAACATAGAATTTTGCATTGCCGTCGACGAGATAACCGTTAGCATCAGCGTAAACACCAATGCAAGTATTAGTACTGACCCATGGTGTCCCTTAATCGCAAAAATGGACTGACTTCTCATAGCTCAGCTAGACCAATCTAGTGGTTGCAATCGATTCCTGAGAAGCGCTGACGAACTGATCACCCACCTTAAGTAAACATCGTGGCGGGGCAGCACAATCTTCTGCCCCAGTGCATACGAATTATGATTCTTATAGTTAGAAATGGCGCTGATACTGCGCAGCAATATGTAGATCTTCGCGATGACAGCATGCTGCATTTCCTCACCCGTGGGCGCCCTCTTATATTGATTCGGAACGCCATCGGCGTCGGTATCAATACCAAACTCGAATTGCAAATCCTCTACGCCCTCTATTAGGCAACGTGAAGTCATCCTATCGCCAGCGAGTATCTCCATACAAAGTGTTGGAATGCCGTCTCCCGGAGAAGAAGAGTAACTGCGAATAAAGAAAATCTTGGATACCGCCTCCCAGTAACTGTATGACGGCGAAGCCATAGACAGATCATGTAGATCGATGGGACGTAACTTTACCCAATCGGCCAAGCCATCCAACGCCACGCGAAGGTACCACGCCTCAGCTGCAGAGACGGCAAATCTATCGACGATATCTCCACGACGTAAGCTCGCCTCACTCGCCGTGCGCTTGATCGCCAATACGTCTGTATTTAGCTGTATCGCGTTACCGTCTAAACAAGTCAATACCGTAGAATTTTGAGAAACAGGTACAGAATTGCCTGAATAATCGTTTATAAACTCCAAGCTATTCTCTGCGTCTAAGGCCCAACCCTGCTCGCTACAATCACCGGCGACTGCCACTGAGACGATTCGGCTCACGGAGGGAACGCCGGCATAAAATCCTGCCATTGTTAGCTCTCGGGACAATAGCCGCATAGCATAGCGTCCACTTTCCTGCATCCGGGCAAGCTGCTCATCGTACAGAGCATTCCGCTTCGCGCTCAAATATGTAGTGACAAAAACCGCACTAAGCATGATACCCAGGGCCATTGAAACCATCAGTTCAACCACAGAGAACCCTTGTGCTGAAGCACGACCAGATGTCCGCTTATGACACGCCATGCTCAGCGGCCTCCTATGTAAGTAGAAATCACAAGGTACTGGCGCCGCAGGGTGTAGCCTTGGGTTTCATGTTGCGTCACTCCTGAAACAATATCCTCAAGGCCACAGACGGCTAACATCGGTTGCTGAAAAACTGAGAACGCAAGCCAGCTTACAGTTACATTTACTGCGCCGCTGGCATTGGAGATACACCCCATAGGTGACACCAGCCCAGTTGAATTCGCGCTTGTTAGACGCGCTGAACGCCCTAACAGATCCGACTGCCACTGCCACAAGTCGAAGGCCGCAAGTTGGAATGCGCTACAGATAGAAGTATTGCAATCAACTTCTGGCTGGGGAAGTAAGTGTTCAGCATCCATGATGCCCGGCGTGCGATAAGCCTCAAGTTGATCAGGGTTTGCTCGCATACGCTGCACAATATCGCGCGCCAAAGCCGTTGCAGTCGAACGCTGACTTGCCTGATAACTCACCTTCATTGCCACTAACTGTACTGACATAAAACCCGTTACCCCCGTAAAAAAGATTGACAATGCCAACAGGTACTCAAGCATTCCTAGACCACTCTCGTTAGACTCTGCATATTTGACCTGCATGTTAACGCGCCCTAGTTGTGAGGCATGCATAAGACTATGGCGAGTCAAGCAACGTAACATGCCCCCCCACCTCTGATTAAACGCGCTCTACCCACGATATTGATAACGATACTTAGCGGCTGCACATCTCCATCGCCTGAAGGACAGAACAGCAGCGTACGATTGTTGTGGGAGAGCCCACTAGGTAGGTAGTTAATTAATCTGGAAGCCGTTCTGGTGCCACTCCGATTGGTTAGCCGGTAGCCCGGCGGCAGACCCTCAAATACCTGAAGTACTTCGTCAGTGCCTCCGTCGACAACTTTATCTTTATCCACATTAGCAAATACAATCCAACCATCGACGAAAGCACCAGAACATTGCGCTTTTCCGGTAATGGCCATCGCTGAAGGACAAATACTAACAGGGCGATTACGCATAATCGCCTCACTGCGTGCCAGATTAACGGCGCGCAAAAAGCGAATCGACTCCGAGCGCAAGCGATTACCCTGCAACAGGTCCTGCATCAAGGGAGTGCTTAAGGACAGTGCAATGGCAATAACCATCAACACAACCAGCGATTCGATCAGAGTGAAACCTCTGAACTGACGATAAAGCGACATCTTCTCCACCGCATTCCTCCTGTCCGACACAAGCATAGGAATACTGAAAAAAAGATACTAGTTGTTGGCGACTTTTGCCGAAAAACGACCTTATTCGATGTCCGAGAGGGACGGATCAACCAGTGTTAGGCGATGCTAGATATTGGTTGCATCGATGCGCAATTCGCGCGGCAACGAGAATGTAATGTTCTCAGCGCGTCCGTCCAATTCAACCGCGATATTGGCGCCTTGCGCTTTCAAACCACGGAGGACTTCCTGCACGAGGACCTCCGGAGCAGAGGCTCCGGCGGTAACCCCGACACAGGACTTACCTTGCAGCCAAGCAGGGTCTATATCGTCGGCACCATCCAGAAGGTATGCTTCGACCCCCATCCTCTGAGCTAGCTCGGCTAGTCGATTAGAGTTAGAACTATTAGGGGAGCCCACCACCAGCACAAGGTCACATTTTTCTGCAAGTGCTTTCACCGCATCTTGACGATTCTGCGTGGCATAGCATATGTCGTTTTTGCGCGGTCCTTCAATATTTGGATAACGCGCGCGCAGGGTGTCAATCACCTTTGCTGTATCATCCACTGACAGTGTCGTCTGAGTGACATAGGCCAAGCTGTCCGGATTTTTAACCTCCAGCAATGACGCCTGTTCATCATCTTCCACAAGGTAGATTTCACCACCGGCGCTGTGATCATATTGGCCCATCGTTCCCTCGACCTCGGGATGTCCACGATGACCAATCAGGACACATTCTCGACCTTGACGACTGTAGCCAACGACTTCCACATGCACCTTAGTTACCAGTGGGCATGTTGCATCAAACACCTTGAGTAGGCGCTTTGCGGCCTCCATACGTACCCCCTGGGACACGCCATGAGCGCTAAAAATAACAATGCTGTCATCGGGCACTTCTTGCAGATCATCGACGAATATTGCACCCCGTTCTCGCAAATCATCCACCACAAACTTGTTATGAACGACCTCGTGACGTACATAAATTGGTGCGCCAAACACCTCCAGCGCGCGATTGACGATATCAATTGCACGGTCTACGCCAGCACAGAAGCCACGAGGATTCGCCAACCGAACTTCCATTACCCAACGTCTCTCATAAACAACTCATGTATGTATGTCTGTGCGAACAAGACATCGACATATTAACCTCACCACCGCTAGTGTATTTCTTCGGGCACCACGCGATGAATCATGACATCAAATAGAATACTGCGGCCAGACAATGGATGGTTAAAATCTACCGTCACCTCATCGTCATCAAAAGCGACTATCATACCCGGTAATTCTCCACCGCTGGCATCAGCAAAAGAAAATAGGAGGCCGATCTCCAGACCCGCGTCATCATCAAAGTGCTTACGCGGCAGATACTGTACGTTATTGTCATTGGGCTGGCCAAAGGCGTTCTCCGGCGGCACGACAAACGTGTGGCGCTCGCCGGGAGCCATACCAAACAATAGCCGCTCAAAACCGGGCAACAGGCTGCCATCACCTATAACAAGTTGGACTGAGTCCCCTCCGAAGTTGGTATCCACAACTGAGCCATCCTCCAAACTGACAGAGAAGTTCAAGTAAACTCGGGTTCCTTCGCTTACAGTTACTTGGTTCATTGACCAGTCTTCCGTTCACCTAACATGGGCCTGTCTCGATGTAAAAAACTATCAATCAACATGCCAACTGCCCCTAGCGATATAGTCGCGTCAGCAAGGTTGAACGCCGGAAAGTAATGATCCTCATAGTGCACTGAAACAAAGTCCACCACATAGCCCAACGCGACCCGATCCCACAGATTACCTAAAGCACCGCCCAAAATCATGCCAAGGCTTAGCGCCAACAGTAACTGCCCCCGCGGCATCACATACAACCAAATAGCCAATACCGCGCTTATCCCAACCGCAGCCGCACTAAAAAAATAACGCTGCCATCCGCCGGCATCGCTTAAAAAACTAAATGCCGCTCCGGTGTTGTGCAACAACGTAAAATTTAGCCACCAGAACACAGACACCGGCCGACCATACTCAAGGCCACCGCTCGCAAGCCCCTTGGTGTACTGGTCCAACAGAACAATCAGCAGTGCCAGACTGAACCACGGCAGGGAGGAGATTCCATTACGCATACCGACGTTGCTCCCCGTTGCTTGCAATGTTTTCGACACAGCGATGGCACAATGTCGGATGAAGCATACTATCGCCGATAGTTGAACTGCGATGCCAACAACGTTCACATTTCTCGTCTTCGACAACGGAGATCTGCAAGCGCAGGTCGGAAAGATCGGTGCTCATTGCATCAGAATCTGCCGCGTCTAAAGGCATCAATGTTGCGTATGACGTGATTAGTACAAACCGCAATTCGTCCCCCAGTGCCTCCAAGCTTCGGCTCAACTCAGTGGAGCAGTAGAGTGTGACCGCAGCATCCAGCGAACCTCGCAGCACACCCGCTGCACGCTGTGCCTCCATCGCCTTGTTCACCGCGGCACGAACTAAAATCACCTGTTGCCAAAAATCTTCTCCCATCGGTTCATCGCCGGAAAGTCTTTGCAAATCATTACTCCACAACGCCAGCATCACCGACGGGCCTCGTTCTCCCGGCAGGTTCTCCCAAATCTCTTCCGCCGTAAAGCTGAGTATGGGTGCAATCCAGCGTACTAGCGCCTCACCGATGTAGTACATTGCAGTTTGCGCAGATCGCCTCGCTAAGCTTTTTGACTGCGTGGTGTAAAGACGATCTTTAATAACATCTAGATAAAAGCCACCTAAATCATTCGTACAAAAATTGTGCAGCATCTGATAGACCTGATGGAAATTATAGCTGCGATAGGCTTCCACCACCTCTTGCTGTAACTGAGCGGCTCTGTCCACCGCCCAACGATCTAACGACAACATGTCAGAAAAGGTCATAACGTCCGTATCTGGATCGAAGCCGTCAAGATTAGATAAAAGAAAGCGCGCGGTGTTGCGAATTCTACGATAGGAATCGGCGGTGCGTTTGAATATTTCGTCACTGACCGCTAGCTCACCACGGTAGTCGGTGGCGGCGACCCACAAGCGCAAAATATCAGCACCAAGCTCATTCATCGCCTTTTTGGCAGGGATAATATTGCCAAGAGATTTAGACATCTTGCGCCCGTCACCGTCCACCGTAAAACCATGAGTCAAGACTGTCTTATAAGGCGCCACTCCATCAATAGCAGTACTGGTCAACAGCGAGGACTGAAACCAACCCCGATGCTGGTCGGAGCCCTCTAGATAGAGATCTGCGGGGCTGCGCAGTTCATCCCGCTGACCCAGCACACATGCATGAGTCACGCCTGAATCAAACCACACATCCAGTGTGTCTGTAACCTTCTCGTAATCCTGCGATTCCTCACCCAGCAGGTCGGCAGCATCCAAATCAAACCAAGCATCTACGCCATTCTGTTCCATCCGTTGCGCTACCTGTTCCATCAACTGCGGAGTCTGCGGGTGCAGTTCGCTTGTTTCTTTGTGCAAAAATAAGGCGATAGGAACGCCCCAGGTACGCTGTCGAGAGATACACCAGTCTGGCCGACTCACCAGCATCCCCTCGATGCGTGCTCTCCCCCATTCAGGCAACCACTGCACCCCTTCTACAGCAGTCAATGCTTCCGTTAGCAACCCCTGCTTGCGCATACTCACAAACCACTGCGGTGTCGCTCGAAAAATAATCGGCGTCTTGTGACGCCAACAATGAGGATAAGAGTGCTGAATATCTTCTCTATGCAAGAGCACGCCACGTTCCTGCAATAGTGCAATGATCGCAGTGTGCGCTTTCAATACGTGCTGACCCGCAAAGTACTCAGTCTCTGGAAGATATACGCCGTTTCCAGCGACCGGATTGTAGACTTCAAGATCGTATTGCTTTCCCACGATGAAATCATCCTGACCATGCGCCGGAGCGGTATGCACTGCTCCAGTACCCGCCTCTACCGTGACGTGTTCACCGAGAATGATTGGTACCTGCCGATCAACGAAACAGTGCCGCAAAAACTGATTTTCTATGGCTGCACCTTTACATCGCCCCAATATCTTAAGTGACTCTATGCCAAAACGGGAAACGCAGTTAGCGGCTAATTCCTCAGCCACCAGCAGTGCCCTCCCGTGCCCTTCAATCAATACATAATCCAACTGTGGATGAACACACACAGCCATGTTCGCTGGCAGTGTCCACGGAGTCGTAGTCCAAATAGCCACTGCAATTTCGCCATCATAAGCCGCTCCGCATGCGTCGTTTAACGCAGCGGGGTCAGCGGCAATAAAAGCTACATCGACGGCGACCGAGCCTTTGTCTTGATATTCCACTTCTGCCTCAGCCAGTGCTGAACCGCAGTCCAGACACCAGTGTACCGGCTTAAAACCCTTATGCAGATGGCCATTGTCTATAATCTGTGACAACGTGCGAACAATATTTGCCTCAAATTTAAAATCCATGGTCAAGTAAGGTCTAGACCAGTCACCGATAACCCCCATGCGGATAAAGTCGGCGCGCTGCGCATCAATCTGCCTCTTGGCATATTCGCGGCATTTTTGCCGGAATTCCGTCGCAGTGACTTTAACGCCGGGTTTGCCAACTTTTTTCTCGACATTTAACTCTATCGGCAGGCCATGACAATCCCAGCCGGGCACGTAAGGAGCATCAAAGCCATCTAGTGTCTTGGATTTAACGATAATGTCCTTCAGAATTTTGTTGACCGCGTGCCCTACGTGCAGATCTCCATTCGCATAAGGGGGGCCATCATGCAGTATAAATTTAGGACGCCCAACGCACTGCTGACGAATCTTTTCGTATAAATCTATTTCCTGCCATTGTTTCAAGCGCTGCGGCTCCCGCTGGGCGAGACTCGCCTTCATTGGAAAATCTGTGCGGGGTAAATTCAGTGTGTCTTTGTAATCGCTCATAATGTCTCTATCGAATTCGGATCCTGGCGGCACCAAGACCGAGTCTTCTCTATATCCCTCGCTATGTTCCGTTGCAATTCTTCAACCGAATCAAACTTTTTTTCATCCCGCACCTTACGGCGAAACGTAACTTCAATATATTTGCCGTACAAATCAATGTTACGGTCCAGCAAATGTACTTCAAGATTGGCCTTAATACTGTCGTCAACTGTAGGCCTGACGCCAACGTTAGCCACGCCCGGAGCATTCTGCAAACCGCCACCGCTGACTTCCACCATATAAACGCCAGACAATGGTGCTCTCAGCCGACGCAATTCCAGATTAGCCGTGGGCGTACCAATTTTTTGTCCTAGCTGACGACCATAAATCACTCGGCCAGAAATACTGTAAGGCCTACCCAATAAGGCCTCCGCTTCTAAAAAATCTGCGTTCTCCAATGCCTCCCGAATGCGGGTGCTACTCACCCGCTCACCGTCGATAGCGAACGTCGGCGTCGAACCGGCAGAATAACCATAGCGGAGACCTTGCTGCTGGATGAATTCGATATCTCCCTCTCGATCAGCACCAAAGCGAAAATCATCACCTAACACCACATAACGCACATCCAGCCCAGCCACAAAAATATCGTCAACAAAACGCTGCGCCGACATGCCTCGGAGCTGTTCATTGAAACGGATGCGCAATAGACGGTCTACGCCAATTGTCTCCATCGCGCGAGTCTTCTCCCAAAAACTCATTATTCGAGCGGGCGCCTTAAGCGGAGAAAAATATTCTCGAGGCAGGGGCTCAAATACGATAACCAGCGAAGGCAGCGACAACTCCTCCGACTTATCAAGGAGATGGCGAATAACCGCTTGATGGCCCAGATGTACACCATCAAAAGCACCAATCGTCGCAACGCAACCGTGGTGTCTGGGCCGCAAATTATGCAAGCCTCGAATCAGTTCCATGCGGTATGAAAACCCAGTCAGACCAAACCAATGAGTATAGCGAAAATGCGCGCCCTAGCCTAATTCCTGCGCCGAATCAGGGGGTGAATATGCCATGCGGGGCCGGGGCTCAATCACTTGAAGGGGCCCGCAAATGCAACATTCGAGTGCCCAGTAGTAGATGGCAGCTAAAATAGACGCCAACCCCGGCGCCACAGAGGAGCAGTAATTCGAAAATTCTCTGATCCCAGTGCCAATCTGACCACGCACTGCTATCTGGCGAAATCAATAATAACGCTGCTCCCATACAGGAAGTGGCAATCAGCAGACGCAACATGTAGACCGCCCATCCGGCCTGAAATTGATAGAAACCAGCTCGAAGCAGTCCCCGCAGTAATAGTCCAGCATTGAGTATGGCGGCGACACTGGTAGCCAAAGCAAGCCCTACATGACCAATATTCCACAAGTACATCAGTGGCAGAGTGAACAACAAATTCATCACCATATTTGCCACCATAGCAATGATGCCAATTTTTACCGGCGTCGCCGTATCCTTGCGCGCATAAAAGCCTGGCGCCAGAACCTTTACCAGCATAAACGCCATCAAGCCCAGACTATAGGCACGCAGGCTCAAGGCTGACATATCCACGTCTCTCGGCGTCAGTGCGCCGTATTCAAACAAGGTAATTAATATGGGCTTTGCCAACAGCATTAACGCCACAGCCGATGGCGCTCCAATCAACAACACCCAGCGCAGCGCCCAATCTAGCGTGGCACTAAATGAGGCCTCCCGAGCAGCCGCGCGATGAGCAGAGAGGTTGGGCAAAATGACCGTCGCAATGGCAATACCGAATATGCCCAGTGGTAGTTCTGCGAGTCGATCTGAGTAATACAACCAGGAAATGCTACCAGTGGGTAAAAAAGACGCCAGCACGGTATCGAATAAGAGATTGATCTGACTCACTGAAACTCCGAACAGTGCCGGAACCATCAGCTTAGCTATGCGCCTTACGCCCTCGTCGGAACTATCCCAAATGGGCCGAGGTATCAGGTCCAGCTTATAAAGAGAGGGTATTTGAAATAAAAGTTGAACAACGCCCGCCAAAAGCACACCCCATGCCAACGCGAAAACCGGCTCTTTAAACCAAGGTGCCGCAACCAAAGCCGCAAAAACGAGTGAAAGATTTAAGAACACTGGCGTGAATGCCGGCACCGCAAACCGGCCATAACTATTGAGAATCGCGCCACAAAAACCTGTCATTGAAATAAGGAACAGATAGGGAAACGTGATTCGAATCATTTCTGTCGTCAGCAGAAATTTCTCTGGCTGGCCCAAAAAACCCGGCGCAAAAATCGTTGTAACGAGTGGAGCAGCAAGTATGGCTAGTGCCGTAATGAAAAGTAAAGAACCACCCAGCACCCCAGCTACTCTGTCGACAAGCGCTTTCACCGCCGCGGCGCTGCCGGCTTTTTTATAGTCGGCTAACACAGGCACAAAGGCCTGCGAGAAAGCTCCCTCAGCAAATAGACGACGCAGGAAATTAGGGATTTTAAAAGCAATGAAAAACGCATCTGCATTTGCACTGGCACCAACAAATGCAGCGATGACCACATCGCGCAAAAGGCCCAATACACGAGATATTGTCGTCATTGTACCTACCACGGCACTGGAGCGCAGTAGGCCGGGGCCAGTTTGCAAGGAAGTCTGTGCGCTACCGTCAGCCATGTGCAATCAAGTGCCGGCGAGAAGCCTCAGCACCAGCGCTCCCGCAAGGATTCACCGTTAATATGCAGCCACTGCAGTGCTATCAATGTATGCCCATTGGGAATCTGGTTTTCAGCGAGCATTGTTAAAGCCTCTTGGCGACCAATTGAATGCACCAGAATATCTTCGCCCTCTTCCTGCAAGCCATGCAGCCCTCCGATAGACGCCTCCAGCACGCGACCGCAAAATAAGCGCACCTGCTCGGTGCATCCACCAGCACTCGGAAAGACCGTGGCAATAGGAACCAGTTCTGACAGTTTGCAACGTGCTTCTTCAAAGGCCTCCCGGTGAATGACGTCTGCATCGCGTTCTCCAGCCTCGACGACGCCGGCAATCAGCTCCAGCATCCAAGGGCTGCTCTCACCGCGCAATGCGCCGGGGCGAAACTGCTCAATCATCACTAGGCTGTCCGTCTTTGGATCGTAAGGTAAAACCGCAATAGCATCACCTCGCTCAAACAGTTCGCGCACCAGGGGATCACTCCAGCTACCATCAAAACAGCGATGTTGTAGCGTTACTTTCCGCACTGAATAGTGACCTGACCACACTTCCTGGTCATCAATCACTCGGACGTCTTGCGCTCCAAATGTCAATTCAAACGACATTAAAACCGACCATCGGTATACCAATTGACGTCGCGCGCATACGTGTCGACCTGTTCAACGACATCAAGAATAAGTGCGAATAAAGCCATGCGTAATAACAAACCATTATCAGCCTGCCGGAAAATGGCCAGATTAGGATTATCATTGAGATCATCGTCCAATTCTCTGCCACTGGCCCTAGAATCCCGCGGCAATGGGTGCATGATCACAGTATTAGGCTCACAGTGACGGGTATAAATACTCTGATTTAGGCAAAAACGACCGCGGTACTGATCAGCTTCTTCCTGAGTGCTAAATCGCTCCTCCTGAAGGCGGGTAGAGTAGACGATGTCAACTGCAGAGATGCTTTCCTCCAATTGATCTGACTCCAGCACGTTATGTCCCGTGCTGCGCAGAGTCTCTACAATCTCGGGTGGCATCCTGAGTGCCTCGGGCGCAACTAGAACAACCTGCACTCCGCTGTACTGGCATAATAATTTGCACAGTGAATGCACTGTCCTACCGTGACGCAGATCTCCCACAATGGCGATGCGTAATTGATCGAGCTTTCGTCCGCTGACACCAATCTCACTACGAATTGTGTAGAGGTCCAGCAAAGCCTGACTAGGATGCTCATTACTGCCGTCGCCGCCATTAATGACAGGCACTCGACTTGCCGCAGCGAACTCCGCCACAGAACCCTCCTGAGGATGGCGCATTGCGATGACGTCAGAGTAACCGCTCAGTACTCGCGCGGTATCATATAGCGATTCCCCCTTGGCGATAGCGGAATTTTCAAAACCCGTCGTTTCACGCACCTCTCCACCGAGCAAGTTAAAGGCACTGCCAAAGCTAACTCGTGTACGAGTACTAGGCTCAAAGAACATGGAACCAAGAATAGCTCCGTCGAGCACATTCGTAACACGACGGCGGTGGGCATAAGGCGCCATCCGGTCTGCCACAGAAAAGATACGCTCAACATCTTCTTTCTCGAACTGCTGGACCGAGAGGATATGACTGCCGGCAAAATTCACGCTGGTTCTCTCCTGATTGGCCGGCCTGATGACACCGGACTTTCAGGTTTCAGTATACGGACGAAGGCAGGGTCTGCCCATGTGCGTAATACCAAAGAAATTTGATTTCTGCTCAGGCTAGCAGGGAATCAGCATAGTCGAGAAGCTGCTCTAATAATGTCTGTTGTGCCTGTGAGCAGCCATCAGCGGCCCTTAAAACTTCAATCTCTGTCTGAAATTGCTCCATGCAATAACTGAACTCAGAATCGGGTTCAGTGAGGCGCTGAAAGCGAAATTCCTCCCAATCTGCTTGCTCCTGCAGGGTAAGACTCTCAGGGTAATTACGGGCACGGTAGCGAAACAACATTTCGGACAGACGCTGATCTTCAAATACAAAACTTGCGGCCGCAAGCTCTTGTGGCGTCTGCATACGGACCTGATCCATCACACGCCTGTCCTGCGCGCTAAAAAAGCCGCCGCTATAGAGCATATTATCCGGATCATTGTGCGCCTCAAATTTACGCCCACCACAAATAGCCTGCACTTTGGCAATAAAGCCTATCTCGTCTGTATCCCGGTAGGCTTTCAGAGCCTCTAAATGCTTGCGACACTCGCTGCCACTGATTCCGAGGCGAGCAGCGGTTGCCGGATCAACCATTTTGGGCGTGAGGAGTATTGGGCAGCGATTGATATGAACTGACTTAAACCCGAGCCTTTGTGTCCCCTCAGGTAAATCCTCTGCGCGAGTATAGAGTAGCGCCTGCAACTGCCCTGCATCCAGATCAAAAAGCATTTGAGGGTCAGCACCCAGATCGAAACAAATGATTTCATTACTATTAGTGGGGTGCTTAGCCAGAGGGACAATTAAGGCGATATTGTGCCGCTGCGCACCGAACATGCTAGAGATGTGAAGCAGCGGCTTCATGCCCACTACATCCAGTTGGGCTAATATCGACCGTTTGTCCCTATGATTCAGGACATAGTCATATAAACGAGGTTGCTTCTCCTTTATTAACTTGGCCACTGCAATCGTAGCGTGCACATCTGATAGCGCGTCATGAGCGCCTTCATGACTTATGCCGTTTGCTCCGGTCAAGTCCTCAAGACGGAAACTGGGCAAACCATCCTCGCGCAGTGGCCACTCGATACCCTCCGGCCTGAGCGCGCAGGTCATACGCACCATATCAATAATGTCCCAACGTGAATTTCCGTTTTGCCACTCTCGCGAGTAGGCGTCATAAAAGTTCCTGTAAAGAGTGTACCGTGTGATTTCATCATCAAAGCGCAGAGAATTGTAGCCCACCCCACAAGTACCTGGAGCGGCGAGTTGCTGATGAATGCTGGCGATAAACTCGCGCTCTGGAACCCCTTCAGATAAAGCATGCTGTGGCGTGATGCCTGTCACAAGACAGGCCTGTGGCTGAGGCAAAAAATCATTCGCAGGACGACAAAATATGACTAGCGGTTTACCGACAACATTCAACTGAGCATCAGTTCGCAAACCAGCAAACTGTGCCGGCCTATCCCTCGATGGATTAGCGCCAAAGGTCTCATAATCATGCCAATAAAATGTGTCAGACAACGGCTATCGCCTGCTCTTCTATTTTTGCCCGCCAGATTTTTGGCCCGATCTCATGCACTGACGCACCAGTAGCATCTACTGCAACAGTCACCGGCATATCTCTTACTTCAAATTCGTAGATAGCCTCCATACCCATCTCAGGAAACGCGACAACTCTGGCAGACGTAATCGCCTTCGATACCAGATACGCCGCACCACCAACCGCCATCAGATACACAGCCTTGTGCTTTTTAATCGCGGCGACACCAGCAGGGCCGCGTTCTGCCTTGCCTATCATGCCCAATAGACCCGTGTGCTCGAGAATAAAATCGGTGAATTTATCCATGCGCGTGGCTGTGGTAGGCCCGGCAGGGCCCATTACTTCGTCACGCACGGGATCAACGGGGCCTACATAGTAAATAAAACGGCCTCTGAGATCGACCTCTGCCGGCAGACCCTCACCACTCTCGATCAATTCCTTCATTTTTTTATGGGCCGCATCGCGTCCGGTCAACATTTTTCCCGATAACAGTAACGTATCACCAGGCTGCCATTGAGCCGCGTCCTCCCGAGTCACAGCGTCCAAATTTATGCGGTGGACATTGGCACCAGCTTCTTGGGTTATCTGCGGCCAGTCATTAATATCCGGTGCTGTCTGAAAAGCGGGACCGCTGCCGTCAAGGATAAAGTGCGCATGACGTGTAGCCGCGCAGTTTGGAATCATGGCGACCGGAAGCGACGCAGCATGCGTAGGATAATCCTTAATTTTGACATCCATCACAGTGGTAAGACCGCCGAGGCCCTGCGCACCAATACCCAGCTTGTTCACTTCCTCCATAATCTCCAAGCGCAGTTCTTCCAACCGGCTTGAAGGTCCTCGCTCACGCAATTCATGGATATCAATCGGATCCATCAGCGCCTCCTTCGCCATTACCGCGGCCTTCTCTGCGGTGCCACCGATACCAATACCTAGCATGCCCGGCGGGCACCAGCCAGCCCCCATGGTAGGAATCGTTTTTACAACCCAATCAACAATGCTGTCGGAAGGATTCAACATAACTAGCTTTGATTTATTTTCAGAACCACCACCCTTCGCCGCTACCTGCACATCTACGGTGTCGCCCTTCACAACCTCCATATGAATAACCGCTGGCGTATTGTCCTTGGTGTTCTTGCGGGCTCCAGCCGGGTCTTCAAGAATAGAAGCCCGCAGCACATTATCAGGGTGAGTATAGGCTCGGCGCACCCCCTCGTTAACCATATCAGATACAGATATCGCAGCATCCCACTGCACATCCATACCGATTTTAAGAAAGACGGTCACGATCCCTGTGTCCTGACAAATAGGCCTATGACCCTCAGCACACATTCTTGAATTAATCAGGATTTGCGCCATGGCATCGCGAGCGGCAGGGTTCTGCTCCCGCTCATAGGCTTCATTAACTGCTTTTACAAAATCTACGGGGTGAAAATACGAGATAAACTGTAAGGCATCCGCGACGCTATCAATAAAATCGTCCTGTCGAATAACGCTCATTTCATGCTTCCTCATCATGCTAGGGCAAAGATATTGTGTTGTTTAGTCCCTATACGGCAAAATTGTGCCGCTTCAGCGCTGTATCAGCGAACTCAAGGGGTCGCTTGAATCGTTCTCAAAGTGGACCGCAGCTGATTCAAACTGGCGTTGACTTGCTTGCGAAAAGCATCAATAGAACGCACTGCTTCCTCATTAGCAGCTACTTGCTTGTCCAACTTCGTAGCTGCCAAATCGATTCTATTAAGATTATCGGCCACACGCTCTACTTCCGCCTGTGTAAGGCTAGTACTGGCAATCACACGCTCAAGTTCTTCAGCAACGCCTTTCAGCTTGTCGGCATCGCTGGACAATTCCGTCAATTGCAACTCGGCATTAGCGAGTGCGGACTCCAACCCCTTTAAACTTTTGCTCTGAGCAGCGGTTGAGGTCTCTAGCTTACCCAAGCGCAGTTTCGACTGCTTCCAAACATTGTCCCAGAGCTTCCGGACCTCGCTTTCAAGACTTGCAACCTTAACCGCCTGCACCGCCGCATTCTGATTCATACCCTCATCGGTGTCGGACAATCGAGCCTCAAGGTTTGCTATACGGGTCGCATAGTCCGTCATTTGGCCATTTGCCAGTTGCAACTGCTCTCGCAGTTCCCAGCCCCAAACACAAGCTATGCAGGCAGCAACAAGTGCGATGATCGCAGCCGAACGTGTTACGACATCCGATGTGTTCATGGCATCAGGCTGACTTAAATGGCTGGCACGCCGGCTTTTGACCCCTCCGCCAAGTTCGATGCTCTGCGCATTACCCTGATGATCGCCGTCACGGGCAGGAACGATGGGAGGAATATGATCTAAATCGTCATCAGTCATGAGCGCAGTGCACCGTGTAAACACAAGAACTGATTATACATAGCGTCACATAAAAAAGCCGAGGAACCCCCGGCTTCTTTACCCAAATATAAGCGCTTACACGAACGCCATCAGTGCCCACATAATTGCAACCAGCGCAAGGCTGCAGTGAATAACGCCCTTCACCGAGGCCATAGGGCCCATTTTCCCGAATAGGGCATTCAGTTCCAACAGGACGATCAAACCGATCATGATCCAAACGGCAGTGCTGCTGGGCGAAATACCGGAATGCGCAGTACCAAACATACCAAGCAGCATCGGACCGGATAACAGGGTATTCGTTCTCGAGGCTAGACCTGCCTTCGCAGCCGCCGCAGGGCCATCACCCTCTTTCATACCCAAAACGATTTGCTGCTTAGGCCAAATAACCAGCCATACATTAAGAAACATTAAGGTTCCAGCCAAGGCCCCAATCCAAATCCAACCAAAAGCCACAAAATTAGCGTGCGCATTGAGGTAATGTAGCAGGTACAGCCCTGTCAGAAAGGTGAACATAGCACCCCAACGGAACCACCAGAGGGCTCTTGGCGCCAGTTTTTTCATAGCGTCAGCCTTGGCCTCTGGCTCGGCTTCTTTGAAATACTCAGTTTGTACAAAGTTGAAATAGTAAAGCATGCCAATCCACGTGATACCGAAAATCACATGCGCCCAGCGAAAACCAAATCCAAGAGCTTGTTCCATCTGCTACTCCTTAGTTAATTTTTTTAACGATTTGATTGTACATAAAAAGCGTTGATATAACCTTACTAATATTGATGGAATATCCCCAAAACCAAAAAAAAACCCCACCCAAGAGGTGAGGTTTTCATCAATACAGTCGGCGTTGACTTACATCATGCCGCCCATACCGCCCATACCGCCCATACCGCCCATATCAGGCATACCGCCACCGGCGCCACCGCCACTGTCTTCCGATACAGCATCAGTAATCATTACCTCAGTAGTAATCATTAGCCCGGCAACTGAGCCAGCAGCCTGCAGCGCAGTGCGTGTGACCTTGGCGGGATCGAGAATACCCATCGCAATCATGTCGCCATATTCACCGCTGGCAGCATTATAGCCGTAGTTATCTGTACCGTTAGTTTTCACGTTGTTGAGCACTACAGAACCCTCATCACCAGCGTTCTCAACGATCTGCCGCAATGGACTTTCCATGGAGCGCAGTGCAACGTTTATACCGTGGGTTTGATCCTCGTTATCGCCCGTCAATCCGCTAATTGCGGTCAGTGCTCGAACGAGAGCAACACCGCCGCCGGCGACAACACCCTCCTCGACCGCAGCGCGAGTGGCATGCAACGCATCTTCAACACGCGCTTTTTTCTCTTTCATTTCAATCTCGGTAGCTGCACCGACCTTGATAACGGCGACACCGCCTGCCAGCTTGGCAACGCGCTCTTGTAACTTCTCACGATCGTAATCCGACGACGTATTATCGATCTGGACACGAATTTCATTAACGCGCGCCGTAATGCCACCCGCGTCACCAGCGCCATCGATAATAGTGCTGTTATCCTTGTCCATAGTAACGCGCTTAGCAGTACCTAAATGCTCCAAAGTCGCAGACTCTAAATCAAGACCCACCTCCTCGGAAATGACAGTACCACCGGTCAGAATAGCTATATCCTGCAGCATGGCCTTGCGACGATCCCCAAATCCAGGCGCTTTACAAGCCGTAACCTTCACAATGCCGCGCATGTTGTTTACCACCAGCGTCGCTAATGCTTCGCCTTCAACGTCTTCTGCAACGATCACTAACGGGCGAGAAGCCTTGGCAACCTGCTCCAGCAATGGCAGCAGCTCGCGAATGTTAGAGACTTTCTTCTCTACCAATAAGATAAATGGATCATCAACGTCAACACTCATATTCTCTTGATTGTTGATGAAATAAGGAGACAGATAGCCACGGTCAAACTGCATACCCTCTACCACGTCTAACTCATTTTCGAGCCCAGAACCTTCCTCAACAGTAATAACCCCTTCCTTTCCAACTTTATCCATCGCTTCAGCAATGATTGTACCCACGGCCTCATCACTATTGGATGAAATTGAACCGACCTGTGCAATGGCCTTGCTGTCCTCGCAGGGTATAGCCGCCGCAGAAATTTTTTCTACCGCCGCTGCGATCGCTTTATCGATACCGCGCTTGAGGTCCATTGGGTTCATCCCAGCGGCAACCCCCTTAAGGCCTTCGCAAACAATAGCTTGCGCCAATACCGTCGCGGTAGTGGTGCCGTCACCGGCGACGTCAGATGCTTGGGAAGCAACTTCCTTGATCATCTGCGCCCCCATATTTTCGATCTTGTCTGTGAGCTGTATCTCTTTAGCTACGGATACGCCATCCTTAGTGACGGTGGGCGCTCCGAAGGACTTATCCAGGATCACGTTGCGACCTTTGGGGCCAAGTGTTGCCTTCACGGCGTCAGCCAGAATGTTTACGCCACTCAGCATGCGCTGGCGAGCGCTATTACCGAAGATTACGTCTTTAGTCATGGTCAAATTTCCTTAGGTTTTATCTATTAACTCGTGAAATACATTAATCCTGCGGGCTTACTCGACCACCGCAAAGATTTCGCTTTCACCCATCATGATCAATTCTTCACCATCGATTTCAATAGTGTTGCTGCCAGCATACTGGCCGAATACAATCATGTCGCCGACCTTCACAGTCAGGGGGCGCAGTTCACCGTTGTCCAGTACTTTACCATCGCCTATTGCAACGATTTCACCCTGGTTAGGTTTTTCTATGGCGGAGCCTGACAGCAAGATGCCGCCTGGGGAGGCCGTTTCTTCTTCCTTGCGACGAACGACCACGCGATCGTACAGCGGACGGATTTTCATTTTTGTTGCTCTCCAAAGTAAAAATGTGACATTAAAGTGACCCTAGTCAGGGGCTTAATTCGGTATATTGGGGCTTAGACCTATAATTCAAGGTCCAGTTAGCACTCTTTTCCGAAGAGTGCTAATTCTAGTCAAGAAAGTTTCGGAGTCAAGCGCAATTAGGATTTTCGCCCTCCGCGGAAAAATTTATTTATTCTCTATGAATTACAAAGAGTTACGATTTTTTTCGTCATCTACCTGTTGATAGACACCTTCAATCGTTTCATGGCCACTACCGTCCCGCTCTGGGATGTAAACCTCGGGCTGAGCCCCCATCAGCGCACTTGCCAAACGTCGCCGCAATGGACCGATCACCACGATCAAAGCAGCTAAATCAGAAATCATACCCGGGAAAATCAGTAGCAAACCCGCAAACCCTAGGGCCATGTCATCCAATAATAATTCAGGGCCAATAATTCGGCCGTTCTGTGCCTGCCTAAGGTGCTCAAACATGCCTCTGCCCTGACGCCGCAGTATGGCCAAGCCCAAAACCACCGTCACGAACACATAAGCTAAAGCAGTCAAAGCACTGGTAAGGATACCCAGTTCAATCAATGTCAACAGCTCCAGCCACGGGAGCAACATAATCGCAATGCTCATAGAAAATTCTCCGCAGACATGACTCAAAGTATGGCGGCAGTGGCAGATATTTCAAGGTGCGCCAACAAAACAAAAATAAAGCTCACTCGACGGATATTTCAAAGCCTGACAAACTGGGGGTCTGTGAAAGTAACAAACTGTCAATAGATGATGGACTACGAAGCCGACATCAATCACCGAATCTGGCAGGTGGTCGCAACCATTCCGCACGGCACTGTGGCAACCTACGGAGACATCGCAAGCAGCGCGGGACTGGGTAGAGCAGCTCGCAGAGTCGGCCTCGCGCTACGAAGATTGCCTGAAGCCAGTCTCATACCATGGCATCGCGTAATCAACTCTCAAGGGCGCTTATCCCTTCCCACGGGCTCCCTAGAGCAACAGACGCAGCGGATTCGCCTAGAAACTGAGGGCATCATGTTTAGGAAAAATAATAGCATCGATTTAAAGCAGTATGGCTGGCAAAGGCACCGCCATCATTGATGGCCTGCGTATACACTGGACATTGAATAATTAACACGGCGGCTGCCATCAAAGACTGAACAGCAAGGTTACCTTACACAATTCAACATGCGGGGCAGATGGTATAGAGACACGTCTCTTGTCTGCTCAAGGACACCTTAAAAGGACCACTACACATGAGCCGCTCTCACTAAATCTAGGTAGAATAGTCGAGAGCCCTTATGCCATCAAATAATACCGTTAGGATTTGTATTCTGCATAAGACTGAGAGCAGCGACTCTCTCGCATTAGAGTCACAGAACTCTCAGCAAAACGTTGACAGGCCGCTAGATCAAAATGGACATATCAACTAGACTGATTAGCGATGAATACACGATATCGCCACTGTATTAAACGGCTCACAATAATGTCTATCGCATGGCTTGCCCATGCCTCTGGGGCACAAGGCGCGGAGCTACCGTTTGTCAACCTCGACCTCAATCACGCGGCGTTCTCTGACCAACTTACGCAGCATACGGCGCAGCAGTCATTTCAGGACTCTAGAGGCGCCCTGTGGATTGTGGCCCAGGAAGGCCTGAATAAATACACAGGGCACGAACTAGAGGCCTACCAATACTCCGCCACCAATCCAGATTCATTGCCTCTAAATAATATTACGAGGATTACCGAAGACAACGATGGCCAAATATGGATGTCAACCCGCGGGGCAGGGCTGGTATTTTACAACTCTATGACCAATAGTTTCAAAAAATACTATGCCAATCCAAACGACAAAAATACACCTTTCTCGAATGATATCCTCACCATCTTCTGCGACAGATTAGGTATGATATGGCTCGGCTACTCAAATGGTTTCAGCCGTTTTAACCCTACTGATCACTCCTTTCACCACTATATTTCTGGCTCTGATGGCATTCCGCATACAGGAGATGTCGGCAGCTTCGCCCAAACCTCCGATGGAACGATTTGGGCAGCGACTCAACTAAGCGGACTGCTCAGAATCGAGCCATCTACAGACATAGTAACGGTATACCGTCATGAGGAAGGGAACGAAAGCACCATAGTGCCGGGTAGGCTCACCAATCTAATCGTTGACCGAAATGATGATGTCTGGATCACGTCAGAGAATTCCGGCATAAGTCGATACAACCCGAACGAAAACATAGCGCGCAATTATGTTAACTCTGACGGAGAGCCAAACTCTCTATCCTCAAACATAACCTCTGACATCTTCGAAGATAAGGACGGCAGGATTTGGGTAGCAACGAATAACGGACTAAACCGATTTATAGCTGAAACAGATTCATTCGCAGCATACAACAGCCTCAATACTGGCCTGCATGAAGACCTCATAATAAGCATTTATCAAACGCGCGAGGGCAAGTTCTGGGTGGGCACACAGTCGGGCTTGGTGTCAGGAATGGAAACAGATTTTCAAAAATTTAACCGTTCACAAGGGAACCTTTCCAACGACTCCGTCAATGCGTTTGCAGAATCTAAGGATGGCATTCTTTGGGTAGGAACAGACGACAGTCTCAACATACTTCGCCCAGACAACACTGACTTCTACTGGATTAACGAATCAACTGATCCTGCTATATCAGACGCAAGGGTAATGAGCCTCTACAGCGATAAAGATATAATGTGGGCAGGAACCTACGATCAGGGCCTCAACAGAATTGATCTAACCACTGGTGAAACGACCGTGTATAGGCACAACACTTTGCGAGAACTCAGCATTGGGGCGAACGGCATTACCTCAATACTAAGATTATCGACAGGTGAACTCCTTATCGGGACCTACGGCGGAGGTTTGAGCATATATCAAGAATATGACAACACTTTTTTAAATCTAAGAAACGATGCAAACGATAGAACAACCATCAGCAATGATAGGGTGTTAGCGATTTTTGAGGATTCTTTAGGGCTGGTTTGGATTGGGACGGAACTCGGCTTGAATCGTTTCAATGTAGATACCCTTGCGTTCGATCGCTACTTTGCCGAAAGGGGAAAACCAAACAGTTTTTCGAGTGATGTACCTTGGTGTTTTTACGAGGACAACAACGGCACGCTGTGGATCGGCACCGCAGGCGGAGGCCTAAACCTTTGGCCAGCGGAGGATAGACTAAATTCACGCGTCAACATTCAACATCTTTTTGAAAATATCTCTTTACCAAGCTCTAACATTTATGGGATTCAAGGCGACGATACCGGCTGGGTATGGATGTCTCACAGCAAAGGTTTGACACGTGTAAATCCAATGACGCTTGAGTCTCACCACTACGGCGTTAGGGACGGTTTACAGGCTAAAGAATTCACTCTGGGCGCCTCATTTAAATCAAAATCTGGCATTATATACTTTGGTGGAACAAATGGATTTAACACGATAAATAAGGATTTTTTGACTACTGATCGTATTCTCCCAAAAATAGCTGTTTCCAACATCAAGGTAATGAATATTCGGCGTGAGTTCGATGAGCCATATGAAGACCTAAAAGAAATCGATCTCAACTACCAAGATAGGATGCTATCTGTCGAGTTCTATGCCGCTGACTATGCCAACCCTGATCTACTAAGCTATGCCTATAAGCTCGAAGGCATAAATCCGGACTGGGTTATTTCTCCAGAATCAAGGATTGCCTCGTTCACCACTCTTCCTGTTGGAAAATATGACCTAAAGATGGCAGCGGCAAGTCCAGATGGAACCTGGAATTGGGATGCTTTAAGTATACCTATTAACGTCGCCCCGCCCCCATGGCGCAGCCCCTATGCTTATGCAGGTTATATTCTTTTAGCCGCGGCGGTCATTGCATACTATTTCTATCGTCAAGCTGGGCTGGCACGTATTTCCATGCAAAGGCAAAGAGAGCTAGAACTGCGAGTAGAGGATCGCACACGTGATTTACTAGAAGCGAGACAAATTGCTGAGCAGGCCACGAGGGCGAAGTCAGATTTTCTAGCGACAATGAGTCATGAGATCCGGACGCCCATGCACGGAATTATTGGCATGACAGAGCTTCTGCTGCACACAGATCTTAGCGGGCAGCAGCAACAATTCGCTAGTTCTGCTCGCAATAGCGGAGAGTCACTTCTGAAGTTAATTAACAACATTCTGGACTTTTCTAAAGCAGAAGCCTCCAAGGTTGAGTTAGAACTGGTCGGCTTCAACCTAACAGAGCTTCTTGATGACATATGTTATTTACAGGCAGAGCCAGCAAGCCGAAAAGGTCTAACACTCAATAATATCTGCCACCCAGAAACGCCAGACATATTGATAGGAGACCCGACAAAGATTCGTCAGATCGTCATGAACCTAATCAGCAACTCGATAAAATTTTCTAGCGATGGGAATATCAATATTCGCGTTGAACCACTATTCAGCCCCACAAGCCTAAACAAAGTGGTTGTAGAAATTTGCGTAGAGGACCATGGCATAGGCATGAACAAAGAAACACAACACCGTGTGTTCGAGCCATTTGTTCAGGCCGATGCTAGTACCACCCGCGAGTATGGGGGCACCGGTTTAGGACTTGCTATTTCGCAGAACTATATAGAAGTAATGGGGGGCGACATTAAAATTCAATCAGCCATAGGTGAAGGAACAAAAATAGTGTTGTCCATCCCAATGGAAGTCGATTCTTCTCAAAGCCAGTCTAAACCAGTCCACCCAACGTTTACTGCAAAAATATTTGCCGAAAATACTGACACCTACCACATGGTTTCAAGCCATTTGGCTAGACAGGGCGTCGGCTGTTCAGCGATTTTTGAGGACGAACTAGGGTGGGCGCAGAATTGGCAGAATATTATTCTAATTATAGATTGTGACAGTGATGGAATTTCAACCGAACTCAGCAGAAAATTAAACGACGTAAAGTCTTTAGCCCGTATTGTATTAACGCCACTGAACAGGCATGCGCCACCAAGCATATTTTCAAACTGGAAAACTCTCACTAAGCCAGTGACTTCAATTTCCCTTCGTGAGTCTCTTGCGGGGATTTTAGATTATGCTGAAGTCGCAAGGGGTCCTGACCAAACAGCAACAAAAACATCAAGCCCTGAGAAAACCCGAATTCTGGTCGCCGAAGATCTCAAAACTAATCAAGTTATTATCGCCGAAATGTTACAACTGCTCGGCCACGACGTCGAAATCGCAGAAAATGGAAGGGTCGCAATAGCAAAGTATCTATCTGGTGATTTTTCTTTTATTTTCATGGACTGCCAGATGCCTATTATGGACGGTTATGAAGCTACAAAACAAATTCGAAAAATTGAATTAAAACGAAATGATCCTCCAGTGCCTATTATCGCGTTGACAGCTGCTTCGGACGAAGAAAATAAAGAGCGATGTAATAACGCAGGCATGGACGGCTATCTCACTAAGCCGTTCTCTCTTTCCAACATTCAAAAGTCAATTGAATCCAATTCAAAGGCGAACTTCTTAAACCGTCATAGGCTTATTGCGGCGGACATAAGCAACTCACAAGAATTAGGAAAAGCTTCCGAAGACTCTATTGGATCAAAGATAATAAATCTGAAAGCTATAGAAAATATCAGAGACCTTGAAAGACAGACAGGAAAGCTTCTACTGCCATCAATTTTTTCAGGTTATGTTGCGCAAATGGAGGAAAAGCTCACGGCGCTTAGAGGAGATGCTTTACATCCGGACAGGACCACAATCTATCGCACAGCACACGGCATTAGGTCCATGAGTGCTAACGTAGGTGCTGAAAGGGTTAGCATCATAAGCTCTCAAATTGAAAAGAGTTCTAAAGCTAACGACTTCACTGGCCTCACAGACGCTGTTGCACAACTCACTAAGGCCTATCAGGAATTCATCGAGGAATTTGACAGTAACGTTCTGAAAACCAGCTAAACTATAAATTTCCATGCAAAGCAAAAGCAATCGCAGTTGATTTCTAGAAATCCACTAGAGAAAGAATGTACTGATGTGGTGTTATTGCGGTTTATTAACGAGTGCAATGTAACCTCGGCGCACGTTGCGTTGATAATGCGCCCATGCAGACACCGCATGGTAGCGCTAATTTGCAACAGTTTTATCAAACTACTCACCGCTAGATTTGTTTGTCACGTATTTGCAGCGCAGTTAAGGCGCTCAAAGTTGGGACTCTCTGATCTATTCAGAGGCTCACCGTAACCGCAATCTATCTCAGTACAGACGGCATACTCTAAATTGACGCTTAGCAGACGCTTCGCCGGTTTAATAGCGTCAATGTGATTGTCTTCAATATCAATACCGATATCAACGGCATCAGTGAAAGCGTCAATTCTAAACGATCGGCCAACTGGAATTCTGATGTCGCTATCGTGCGCTCAATAGTCCAGAACGGCCAGCTTATGCAGCATCCTGGCACGAGATCGGCACTGTAGTCCGCCTAAAATTCGCTGATTCTCAGCTTCAAGAATGCTTGGGAAAGTTCTAACTTCACGCGAGGCTGGCTATTTCCTGTAATGATAGATTGTCCAAGCTTGAAAACTTATCTATCCTGTCACCTGCAATCGCCGGGTATCGATATATTTTAAAATTAGGCAGGGAATAGTGAAGAAAAACGAAATTCGATTCCGAGCTTTTGGCAGAGCATGCCGTATTGCTATAGGAGAAAGCAATGGGGCAAGCACTGATCTCCTCGAAACCTGCCAGGAGGAATTGAGCAGGCTTGAAGAAAAGTTCAGCACACACGTTCCAAGCAGCATTCCCAGCCAGATCAACCAGAGTAGCGGGACGGGGTCCTATACCCCGTTGGATGCCGAGGCTCGCAGTCTATTTCACTATGTGGATGCACTCTGGGGAGAGAGTAAGCATGTTTTTGATCCCACCACGCGAATCATCAGCAATTGCTATGACAGCAGTGGCAAACTACTTGCGTCTCAGGATCAGCTTGCAAAGATCCTGAAGCTTGTTGGGTGGCGTAATCTCGAAATTAGTTCCAAGGGCGCGCACTTAGCTAATGCCGGCATGTTGATTGATTTGAACAGTTGTGTGCGGCCCTACGCGCTCGATTCGCTGCGAAAAATTCTGCTCAAACACGGCGTCAAAAATGCTTTAATTGAAATGGATCAAGACGTCGTAACCATAGGGAAGCAACTTGATGGTGCTAATTGGCTGGTTGGGGTACGTATCCCTAAGGGCTCCAGCGCAGCAATAATGCGACTCAAACTTAACCATAAAGGCTTCGCATTGCGTGGCAATTTTGAGCAAACAACGCGGCACGAGGGGGAACACTTCGGGCGCGCCCTCAGTCCAGTGGATGGGCAAGCTATACCTGGCCTGCTCAGTGTTATCGTCATCGCTGAGAACTGCCTCACCGCCTGCAGTGTAGCTAGTATCGCGCGGCTAAAGACCGAGGCTAGCGGCATCAAATGGCTGGAATCATTGGGTTTGCCTTGGATGGCTGTAGATCGACAGCTAAAGTGTCATGGACCGCTGACGGTAACAGGCTAATGGCCAGCAAATAGTGGTCGACGTTTTTCCCGTTTAGCTGCAAAACCCTCTTGAAGATCTTGTGAACTCAGGCACATTCTCGACAACTCCAGCGCGATTTCTGGGTCAACGACACCTTCAGCCGCCAGCCCGATAATGCGTTTCATTGACTGCACAGCCAAAGGTGCGAGACCCGCGATATGTTCAGCGAAGTCAGTCGCAAACAACTCGAGGTTACCCGGTGACACGAGGTGATCGAAAAAACCGATCTCTAATAAAGCGTTCGCTTTGAATTCTTCAGAAGCAACTAGTATGCGCTTCGTTAGTCTGACGCCAAGGCAGCGAATAAAATGGTTGATGCCGACCAAGGGATAGCAAAGGCCAATCGCTGCAGCAGGTACTCGCATCCGGCTCCCCTCTACACCGATCCGGAAATCGCAGGCCATAGCAAGCTCTGCCCCTCCGCCAAAGACATCGCCATTCATCGCGCAGACGGTAGGAATTAACAACTCATTTAATTGGCATGTCATCTGTTGAAAAGCATCATCGCTGATCTGGCCGGCGCTTAATTCCTGCAAAGACGCACCGGCACAAAATGTTTTCGTACCCGTGCCGGATACGATTAATACACGCACAGCATCATCAGCAGCCACCTCGACCAGGCAGTCCCGAATACCATCCAACTGCTCACGACCCAACGAATTATGCCTTTGCGGATTATTGAGTACTAAGCGGCCTATGTGGCCAGTGCGGCTGTACAAAATAGTATCTGTCATTGAATTGTCACCGCCAACCAAAAACGATAGTCTGGCACAGCTTCACAGTGCCCGCCACCATCAGTGTAAGACTACAAAAACGCATTGCACGAGAGATAACAGTGAACAAGAAGGCCATGAGTTCCATAAAAAAACGTTGCGACTGGTGTGGCGATGACCCGCTCTATGTCGCTTACCACGATACTGAGTGGGGCGTACCGCAGTACGACGACCGTGTTCTCTTCGAATTTCTTATTCTCGAAGGCGCTCAGGCGGGCCTGTCATGGATCACCATACTGCGTAAGCGCAATGGCTACCGTGACCTATTTGATCACTTCGATGCCGAGAAAATTGCTCGTTATAGCGACAAAAAATTGGACACGCTGCTGCAGAACCCGAAAATAGCGCGAAACCGGCTCAAAGTGTATGGTGCTCGGAAAAATGCTAGGGCCTTTCTAGACATTCAGCAGGAACGGGGAAGCTTCTCTAATTATATCTGGGACTTTGTCGATGGGCAGCCTATACAAAACAATTGGCGCTCAATGCTCTCTGTTCCGCCAACCAGCAGCATTTCTGAACAGATCAGCAAAGATATGAAAAAACGAGGGTTCACTTTCGCCGGGCCCACCATCATGTATGCGTATATGCAAGCCACTGGTATGGTAAATGATCATTTACAAGACTGTTTTCGCCATACTGAGTGCTTGAGCATGACATGAACTGCTCAACACCGTCTTCAGGTGATAGACTGCAGCCTTAGATGACGAGTGCATCACGTGTCCGCTTCTCCACCCAATAAGCCAACCTCCACAAACCGGTCCGTCTGGCGTCTGGCATGGCCCAATATTCTTTCTAACCTGCTGTTTACTACAGTCGGATTACTACATATCAAAATAGTAGCTCAACTGGGTACAACCTCCGTGGCAGCGGTTACTACCGGCCACCGTGTATTTTTTCTGATTCAGGCTATTTTAATGGGTGTCTCAGTAGCCAGCACGGCCATGGTTGCGCGCAGTTGGGGGGCTCAACAGGTTAATCAAGCCGAGATCATCACGTGGACATCAATCGTGATATCTGTAGCACTAGCAACAGTACTGAGCATACCCATATTACTCGCGCCAGAGGCTATCGCAGGCATCTTTGGCCTCGACGAGGAGACCACTGCTCTGGCGGCCAACTTCATCTTCTGGCTAGGCTTGTTCAACGTCTTTTCTGCGATAAGCATGATGCTTAGCACTGCGCTTCGTGCGACAGGAAACGTCATCACGCCCCTATGGTTTCTGCTTTTCAGTTCCATTTTCAATGTGACGTTTGCTTACCTGTTAGCATTTGGTATCGGTCCTCTGCCCAAACTCGGAGTCACTGGCGTCTCCCTCGGCGGCAGTTTTGGCGCCTCAATCATTACCATGATCTTCTTTTTTACTTGGTGGCGCGGCCATTTCAATCTCAAACTAACAAAACGAAAAAGTATCGATTGGACAATATCAAAACAGATGATAAAGATCGGGTTACCCCCAGTGGCAGAGCAGGGTATCGTGCAACTGGCGTTTCTCGCATTTTTTGCTATCGTCGCTCAATACGGAACTGCGGCTTACGCCTCTTACGGTATTGGTATCACATTGGTTGCATTCCCCATTGTCATAGGGTTTGGTTTTGGCCTCGCCACCGCCACTCTTGTAGGCCAACAAATGGGCGCGGGGGAGCCAGAACTGGCCATATTGGCCGTCGCTAGGTCGCTGCGTATGGCTCTGGGATCCATGATTCTATTGTCCATTATACTTGCGACCTTCGCTGAAGAGCTGGCTCGCTTTATGATCGATGACCCCGAAGTGGTCGAACTAACTATAGTCTTTATGTACTTAATCGCTCTCGCTCAACCATTGATGGCCTGTGAATTTACCCTAGGAGGAGCTTTGCGGGGCGCAGGCGACACCCGTTTTCCGCTCATCGCAACCTTTTGCGGCATCATCTTTGGGCGACTGATTCCAGCCCTGACCTTCATGTGGCTCGAATTTTCGGTTTACTGGATATTTTCGGTGATGCTTCTGGACTACTCGATTAAAGCGATATTACTATTTTATCGCTATCGCTCCCGCAAGTGGCTCGATGTACAAATGGATTTGGCAGACTAGTTCACCAGACACACTGGTATAGACACCGCCTGAAGTTATACTTAAAGTTGGAATTATAGACTAAGCAGTAGGTCTGTCGCCCTACATCGACGGAATCCTCAAATGAAAGCAGACACAATCTCCGGAAACAGCCATTGCGTATCACCGTTTAACCGCGGCGTACAGCACGACGCAAAACGCGTCGCAATTTTGTCGCAAGCGGCGAGGTTATTCAATTCCAAAGGCTCGCGCGCGACCACGTTACATGATGTTGCTAAAAGCTTGGGGTTAACTAAAACGAGCCTGTATTATTATGTAAAAAATAAAGAAGACCTTATTTACCAATGCTACATGTCCGCTCTCGAACTGCACCACAAAAACTTAGATAAGATTGAGAAGCAGCATGCAGGAGCGATGGAGAGGGCATCAAGCTATTTCCTCCAATATTTCGAAAACTGGCTTGAGGCTCAAGAAGGTAGGGCGCCTCATGTCGCCGCCCTGCTAGAAATCGCAGTACTCAAGGGGAATCATCGTAAACGCGTTGAAGCCAGCTACATAAAGCTATTCAAGCGCCTAAGAGAGTATATCAGCCAAGGTATCACGGAGGGATCCATTAGAGACTGTGAACCCACATCCGCCACGCGCGCAATAGTGGGCTCCATAGATTGGACGTTTTACTGGCTACACAGTGTCCCTCGGGGACAAGTGCGGGCCATCGCTAACGAAGCGTTGGATATTATTACCAACGGCCTATGTGCTAGCGAGGCACTCCACTTCCCCACCAAAATCTTCCACGAGAGCCAGGAATCACCATGTCCACAGGGCTTTAATCGTGAACAGAAAAACCGCCTGAAGCAGGAGGCGTTTTTTAAAACGGGCAACCGATTTTTCAATAAGCAGGGGTTCAACGGCACCTCTCTGGATGAAATTGCGCAAGACCTGCATGTATCCAAAGGAGCTTTCTACTACCATATCAAAAATAAAGAAGACCTACTTTTCCACTGTTATAACTTCTCCTTGGACATCATAGAGAAAATTGATGATCGGTCTTCCAAGTCCACAGCGACAGGCTTGGAAAAAGTAGAGCTGACGTGCCGCCGTATTTTCTATGTCCAGAATTCTGATGACGGACCCCTAATACGGTACAACACAATCATTGCACTGCCGATGGCACGCAGACGCCAAATACTCAAACGCACCGAGAAGAACAATAAAAATTTTGGCGCCTTTTTAAGCGATGGGATACAAGACGGCAGTGTACGCCAGATCAATACACTGATAGCTCAGCACCTTATTACAGGTGCAATCAACGCAGCTATGGATATTAGACAGTGGCGTAAAGTCGACGACATTGATGATGCAGCGATTGACTACTTCGACGTGTTCTTTAACGGCTTAGCGCCGCGTAAAATAATTTAAACGACTAACCTTATGGAGTGTTTTTGTGCCAAGTGATTTAGATAAACTGGTCAAGCTTCTTGAAGTTGAACAGATGGATACATACCTGTTTAGAGGAAACAGTCCCAAACGCCCGTCGCGCGTCTTCGGTGGGCAGGTCCTAGCACAGGCACTTAATGGGGCAACAAGGACCGTCGGAAAAGGTCTTTTGGCGCACTCCATGCACGCCTACTTCCTGCGGCCCGGTGACCCCAAAAAGAATATAATTTATGAAGTGGATCCAATTCGCGACGGCAAAAGCTTCACTACAAGGAATGTCATCGCCAGGCAGGGTGGCATTGCCATTTTTAGTACGTCTATTTCATTCCACATTGAAGAACCCGGTCTGTCGCATCAGTTCGAGGCATTGCAAGTACCTCCTCCTGAAGAACTTGAATCTGACTTTGATCGCTGGGCTAGGTTAGCGAAGGACAATCCCGGCATCATAGATGTCCCGTTACTACAACCCATCGAACGCAAGCCTGTACAGCCGCGAGATCACCTCAATCCGCAGCCACAGGAGCCTCAACAACAAATCTGGCTTCGCGCGTTAGGCGATCTTGGCGACGACCTTTCGAGGCATCAGACCATACTGGCTTTTATGTCAGACTTTGGTTTGCTGGGCACCGCACTGCTGCCCCACCACTACTCAGGGATGAGCAAGGATTTGCAGGCGGCGAGCCTCGACCACGCGCTGTGGTTTCATCAATCGTTTAAAGCAGATGACTACTTACTGTATTGTCTGGACAGCCCAATAGCAGACGGCGCACGCGGCTTCAGCCGAGGTTCTTTCTATACACGCGATGGCGTTCTGGTCGCGTCTGCCGCTCAAGAGTCGTTACAGCGCATCCGAGACACTAATTAACAAGCGTTTCTACTGCATCGCCAAGAGCGAGCAATTCCAGGTCAGAGCCGTTATGACGCAGTTGCGTAATAGAGCCATTCGCCGGCCAAAAGCAAAGCGTCTCCGGGCGATCAAGTACTTGTCCAACCACGGCGTTAATAAGCAAAAAGTGGGTGAAGATCACCGCCGGCTGCTTTAAGCTCAGTAGCCGTTGCAACGCAGCCGCGCGCCAGTGACGCAAATCGTCTCCCTGTTCCTGCCACTGCTGCTGCATAAATTGGCGCAGCCAAACCTGACGCTGGGCCAACGGAACAGGAGAGGGAATTTCTCGGAACACGTCTTCAACAATCACATCCCGCTGCAACATTTTCGCCAGCGGCACGGCTGTCGCTCGCGCTCGTTGCAAAGGGCTACTAAAGAGTATCGTGTCATTACAAACCTGCTCTCGCAAGGTTAAGGCAGCGTCTTCCGCCTCCCGCTGCCCGACATCACTGAGCCCGGGGTCAGGGGACTCGCCCCAACTAGCCGCGGCTTCACCGTGCCTTACGAGAAATAGATCCATAACGCCTCCGGCGTAAACTTAACGATAAGAAATCAGATCTTCGCGCTGCTGCTGACCCAGAACCCGCAGAAATGAGCTGTCATTGTAATAAGACAGTGAAATTTTAGAGCCGCTATAGAAGAGTTGCGTGACAGAGCAGTTAAAAATAGGTTCATACAGTTGGTAGGTCTGCTCACCGGTGAGCCCCAGAATCTGAGCAACAATGGTCGCAAGCGTTCCACCAGAGGTAAAAATACCGATAGTTTTACCCGAGCCTTGTTCCTCCATCACATCCGCAATGGCCTGGCGGGCACCGCCAGAAAATTCTGCCCAACTCTGAATCCGAGAATCATTACATGCCGGTGAAACCCAGTAGTTGAAAACGGCCTCAATAACCTTTTGATAGTCCCTGCTAGAACTCAGGCCTTTATCCACCGTAGCCTTAATTTGCGCGTCAAATTTTATCACCTCGGGCGCCAGAAACTTTACCTGCTCATCATTTTGGACCTCATTGAAGCGCGCATCGATATGATGAGGCACATCTGCGGGCTGACTGGAAATCGCTAACCGCGCCGTATTTCGCTGCCGCGAAAGATCACCACTGTAAACGGCATCGAAGCGCACACCATGATCGCGAAAATACTCGCCTACAACCGTCGCCTGCCGACACCCTAAATCCGAGAGTTTGTCGTAATTTTCAGCGCCGAAGGATGCCTGACCATGGCGCACGAGGTAAATAGTGGCCATCAGCCGTTTTCCAAACTAGTGCTAGATTGACGGTTAAAACGAAACTCTCGTCGATACGGAAAAAAATCTTCGACGTACCCTGCGTGTATTTTTGCCTGTAAACCCGTCCAGAATGACGCCTCATAAATATCACTGTGGAGCGTGTCAAACACTCGGCGTGCGCGCTGGTTTCCTGAAAAAAATAGCGAAAATTCTTCAGGGAAAATATCATTAGGGCCTACCGAATACCACGGCGTACTGGCCATTTCTTCCTCCTCCGTACGAGCCTCAGGAATGACACGGAAATGGCAGTCTGTCAGCGGAACGATTTCATCATAATCATAAAATACTACTCGACCGTGTCGCGTCACCCCGAAGTTTTTTAGGAGCATGTCTCCAGGAAAGATATTAGCGGCGGCCAACTGCTTGATCGCATTGCCATACTCGTCCATCACTTCCGCTACCTGCTCGTCGGTGGCAGTTCGAAGATACAAGTTAAGTGGTGTCATGCGACGCTCTACGTACACATGTTTAATGATTAAGGCCTTGCCACGTTCCTCTATTACAGAGGGCGCAACCTCGCGTAACTCCTGCATTAATTCTTCTGAAAAACGCTCACGCGCAAATGCCAGATTGGTAAACTCCTGAGTGTCCGCCATCCGACCGGCTCGATCCCATTTTTTTACTAGCGCATATTTAGCCTTGACTTGCTCGCGGGTCATGTCTTTGGGAGGGGTGAATTTATCTTTAATGATTTTAAAGACAAAATCATAAGATGGAAGCGTAAACACACTCATCACCATACCCTTAATACCCGGTGCAATATTGAATTGGTCGCTCGTATTCGTCATATGCCGAAACGCACATCGATGGTAATAGGTTTTGCCGTGCTTATTGTGCCCCATAGCACTGTAAATCTCAGAAATGGGTTTTGCCGGCATAAGTTCTTGCAGGAAAAGCACATACTGAGCAGGCCTACTAGCATCGACTAGGAAGTAGGATCTAGTAAAACTAAAGAGGACACTCACCTTATCAGAGCCAAACAGGATAGCATCGACAAAAACCGCATCCGCCTGATTGTGCAGAATAGGCAAAACAAAAGGCGTTGATCGATCACCAGACACCAAGCGTCCGACTATATAGGCCCCTTTATTACGAAAGAAATGGTGCTCTAAAACCTGAATTTTTGTATTTTCTACCGCATCGAAAAACAACCCAACTCTAGTCAGCATGGCCTCTTGGATACTTTCGATATCGCGCTTAATATTTTCATAGGGAATCGCAAAGGCATAATCGGTCAGTAATGCATGGAGGGCAACGGCGAGAGAACCCTCACAGGTATAAGTGCGGTAAACTTTTTTCGCATCTGCGGATGGCATATCGCCATTAGGGGAAAATACAAAAGCATATTCATCACGAATTTTACGATGCTTGAATACTGCGCAATAAACTGAATTAAAAAAAGTCTCGGCTATTTCAAAATTAGGATGCCCGATAATTAACTGTGCATATATCGTGCGCGCTTGTCGCCAAAATTCAAAATCGTGGAGATCTTGCCCAGCAATCAATTCCACACACTGGTATATTTGACGGGTTTTGGCTTTATAGAGATCAATGCGCTGAACCGATGATTGCTGTATTCCAAACCAGTCGGCATTCTCAAAGCGAGTTCGCGTCGCCAGCGTTATATTTTGAAACTCTGCGAAATAAGATTCGAATCCGTTGAGTATGGTGCGCGAAAAACGCTCTGCTGTATCCACGTGCGGTTATCAGAACCTCCTTTGCTTGCAATCCAACTTGCAAGATAGCAGAAAAAACTGCGCATAAAGCGCAGCCACCAGTGCGATGCACTCCTAGCTCATAGCATTTCTTTTGCGAACAGTTCTAGAATCTGCGGGTTCGCCACACTCAATAGCATTGAACCGATTTCACCACGTTTACCGGCCTCTTTCCAAGGCGCCAGCCGCTCGATAATTCTTCCGTGCGACCCCACCAGAGATACTTCGTCAATTAGGGCATTCGGCACCAAGGCCTGAGCCTCGTCCTTTTTACCACTGAGATACAAGTCTTGAATCCGCGTAGCGACATCGCCATAACCAAGGCGCGAGGCATAGTCATGGTAAAAATTCTTGTTCTTGGCGCCCATTCCACCGATATACAGGGCCAACCATGGCCGCAGAGAATCAAAGGCAGCATCTAAATCATCATTTGCAGCAACCATAACAAATGGCGCGACGTCAAAATCCTTTAAGCTCTTGCCGCCTCCAGCTTTGGCGAACCCTTTGTCGAGATGCTCACCTATAACGCTGTATTTTTGCGGATCCATCCAAACGGGAAATACGCCGTCAGCAACTTCAGCCGCACACGCAAGTCCGGCAGGGGTAATAGACGCCGTGTAAATGGGAATCTCAGGGCTACCTTGCAAAATCGACTTCAAAGGCTTGCCCAGTCCAGTGGTGCCAGGACCCTTGTTAGGGAGTTGGTAAACCTGGCCATCAAATTCTACGGGGCCATCACGCTCCATTATTTTACGCATGATCTGAATATATTCTCGGGTTCGGGTGACAGGCTTGCCATAGGGAACACCATGCCAGCCCTCAACCACCTGCGGGCCAGAAGCACCTAATCCTGAGATGAAACGACCGCCTGACAACTGGTGCAACGACATTGCGGTCATCGCACACATAGCCGGCGTTCGAGCAGGCATCTGCATAATAGCGGTACCCACCCTGATTTTTTTAGTCTGCGCCAATACCCAAGTGGCAGTGGACACCGCATCGTTACCGTAAGCCTCCGCTGTCCAGACAGAATCAAACCCCATCGATTCTGCCTGATGTATCAGTTCGAGGGGTATATGAATTTGTTTGCCGGAATAACCCAGCAGAAAGCCCAGTTTCATAAATAATCTCCAATCACAGCCATACTCGGCCAGCGTTAAATCAGTGCGGTCATGCGACCGTCAAAAACAGCCAAGCATTGTGCCTTATGGCGACGATTATTGCCAAATTTTGTTTGACGCCGCCAACTTACAGATACAGAGCGTCATCAGGGTAGGCAAACTATCTCCCCACTGAAAGTTTCAATGTAAAAGACTGTATAGCTTGCGTTGATACTCTACCGCCAGCGGGTCACCTTTGCCCAGTGATGCAATCGACTCTAATAACATGCGCTTTGCTGCACCATCGGCATGATTAAGGTCTTTACGCAGTATGTTGGCAAAATGTTCCATGCCATCACGAAACTGTCCGTTGTCTATGTATTGCACACCCAACTGATAACAGATGTCGAGGTCATTTGGATTGTTGGCTAGCTGCTGCTCTAATGCCTCAATTTCCGGCGACTTTGCGGCCTCCCGCTTAATGTCCAACTGTGCCTGCAACTGCTCATAGGCTGCGTCATGATCCGCCTTACGCACACCGTTTAATAGCGT
>PKDD01000126.1 GCA_002862465.1 Haliea sp. | reverse complement strand
ACGGTCGAAGCGACCTTCCGCCCACGCTTGCTTGGCGCGTAGCTGGGAGTTGTAAGCCAGTTGGTCAGCCATCTCACGGGTAATGCCGCGGTTGTCGGCAATACGTTGTGCACTGGTAAATTGATCATGACTGGAGTCCCATGGCCAGTCAGTAGGAATAAAATATCCCGGACCGTTGTAGACGTTGGCGCCCAATCCGACGCGGCTCATGGCTTCTACGCCGCAGGCAATCCCGATATTAACAGAACCGCTGGAGACCATAGAGGAAATCATGTGGTTGGCTGTCTGGGCAGAACCACACTGGTTGTCAAGAGTGGTGCCACCGGCGGTGTAGTCTTTGCCGAGTGTGAGCCACGCATTGCGGGTGATATTGCCTGCCTGCTCGCCCGCCTGGGTTACACACCCGCCCGCGAGGTAGTCCACGTCAGCATACTCCAGACCGGTGCGATTGACGATTTCCTGCAGCGACAGGGCTAGTAATTTTGTAGCATGGAAGTCAGATAAATCTCCAACACCGGGTTTGCCGCGGGCGATGGGTGTTCTGACGGCTTCTACAATAACTGCTTCGCGCATAATGAATCCTCGAATAATGGAAGTTGCGTTTTTCGTAATTGAGATGAATTTAAGTTAGCGCGCTAGTGTACTAGACGGCGGCCGTATTTCAATGGTGTATACGGCCACCACTGCTGCAGGATTTACGATTTTGTGAAGTCTGCAGAACCACCGCGGGTATGAGAAACGCATTCCAAGATCGTTGCTCAAGCCGCAGTCGGATTGATTGTTTTTCTGCCTAACATGTAAAATATAGACACGAACGATAAGTGAAGTGACTATTTGATTAACGAGGAGAGAGCCGAATATGAAACATTACGCCTATAACGATATTGAAGCGTTGCAGGAGGTGGTGTCTGACGAGTTTGGCGCCTGGAGCGGGCAGGTGCAGATTACCCAATCATTGGTTGATCAGTTCGCGACGCTGACGGGTGATACTTACTGGATTCATACTGACCCTGAGAAAGCAAAAACTGATAGCCCGTTTGGCATGACGATAGCGCACGGATTCTTAACGCTTGTTCTGCTGCCGAAAATGGCTGGCGCGAGCAGTTACGAAGTGACTGGCTATAACAATATTTTGAATTATGGCTCGGACAAGTTGCGCTTTATCGGCCCGGTTCCTGTGGGTAGTGCAGTTCACTGTCGCAGCAGAGTCAAGGGCGTGACCGCGACAGCTAAGGGCACTAAAGTCGAAATGGAACAGCATATTCATGTTGTTGGACAAGATGAACGTCCTGTTTTAGTCTACGAGATGATTATAATTTATATGTAGTGCTGACCTGCCAGCTAGCAGGATTTGCGTCCGGCCGGGGCTTTGCCTTATTTTTTTATGCGGGTTGCGTCGGCACCCACACTGTTACTATAAATAGCCCGTGAGGTTCGTACGCGGGCCTATGACGGTGAGGTGTTTTCGATCGGCTCGCCTAGCCTGCTGCTTCGGCCTTCAAAAAACGTCTCAGTTCATTTTCCCTAGAATCGCCCCGCCGGTTGGAATGCCCACGCCGGACGTTACTAACGCGTGATTGACTGCCTTTGTTGGCTGGTTCGCAGAGGTGCCGCGCACTAGCCGAGTAGCTTCAACGATGCCATTAACGCCATGGATATAGGCTTCACTCAATTGACCGCCATGGGTGTTGGTAGGCAGTCGGCCGTTTGTTCTGAGCGCGCCGTCTGTCACGAAATCACCGGACTCGCCATAGCCGCAAAAACCCCATGCTTCTAGCTGCCAAAGTACGATTGGGGAGAAGGCGTCATAAATCACGGCAGCATCTATATCGTCTACACAAAGGCCACTCATGGCGTAGACGTTTCTTGCCGCAGTTTCCATCTCGGGGATTCCTGCGAATTCTTCGCGATAAAATGAAGTCATTTGCTCCTGGTTGTCGGCCGCACATTGAGCCACCCCTAGAACGCTTACGCCGGGCTGTTTTAGATCACGAGCCCGCTCTGGCGTCGTTACGATAACGGCTGAGCCGCCATCACTTTCTTGGCAGCAGTCGAATAACTGCAGAGGATCCGCAATCATTCGTGCCGCGTCATACTCGGCGCGGTCGAAATGTCTGCCGTGGAAGAAAGCTGCCGGGTTGTTAGCACCGTAGACGCGGGTTGAATGTGCCACTTCAAAAAGAGCATCCTTGGTGACGCCGGTGTTATGCATCCAGCGCTGAGTGAACATCGCGACCCAACTGGCGGGCGTCAGCAGACCATAAGGCATGTACCAGCCCCAATGAATAGCATCAGCTGTGGTGATATCGCCGGCGACACCGCCAGAGAAGCGGTGGCCACTACGACCATTCAATGCGCGATACACCACCACCGTTTCCGCCATTCCTGTTGCTATTGCCATGGTTGCCTGATGCAGGCAGCTAGTCGCTGCGCCACCGCCATAGTGGGAACGGCCGTAAAAGGTGAGCTCGCCAACACCGAGCGCTCTTGCCACCTCAATCTCGTCGTTGGTGTCCATAGTGAACGTTGCCATACCATCAATGTCGCTGGGTTTAAGGCCAGCGTCATCAATGGCAGCTTTAACGGCTTGCACTGCGAGTGAGAGTTCGGAAACACCAGAATCCTTACTGAATGTCGTATTGCCGATTCCGACGATTACTGCTTTATTTTTCACGTTAGCGATCACGGCTTAGGACTCCTTGGGCAATGTCAATTGAACGGTGCCCTGCATGTGCATTCCCCATATGTTGTTTTCCCCGGTAACGGCGAGATCCACCAGCCCACTGTCTTTGTCAAGCGCTGTGACTTTGCCACTAACGGTCATTACCATACCGGGTACGTTGGGGGCACCCAAGCGCAGATCCACCGACTTGACGACAGCTTCCGGCCCGCTCCAGTCGGTAGCGAACCGAGTCATCAGGCCTTGACTGGTCAAGATATTCATAAATACGTCGGGCAGACCAACGGCCTGTGCAGCGGCCTTACTGTGGTGTACGGGTTCAAAATCACGCGTGGCCAAAGCGCCACAAACCACCAGTCCCGTTGTGATATCGATATCCGCGGCGGGTAATTTGTCGCCGACGGATACCTCGGCGCGAGTCAGTGTCTTGTGTTCATTCATGGATTGAGTCCTGATTGCGCCGGATAAAATTGTGGCAGCATAGTTTTTTCATCGATTTGCTCCAGCACGCCTTTGACTTTCATGCCGATTTGCACTTCCGATGGGGAACACCCAACAATATTTGCCACTAGGTTAGTCCCCTCTGCCAACTTGATGACAGCACATACCAGAGGATACTGATAGCCGGGAATCTTGGGGTGATGGATTTCGGTATGGCTGAGCACTTCACCGTCCAACGTGGATTCTATGGAATCCCATTCCATGGAATTACATTCGCCGCACATGGGTCGAGGAGGGTGGCGGAGTGCTCCGCAACTCTTACAGCGCTGTATAAGCACCTTGCCATCATCGCAAGCCTCCCACCACCACTTATTGTCGTGTCCGCGAGGGGATGCGATCCGAGTAGGCACATCAAGTTTGTCTTCGGTTGCGGCAGCGGCGGGCTGTTCTTGTGGAATAAATTTCAACACTTTAAAGCGCTGAGTGCCAATTTTTTCACCGTGTTGGTCAGTAAAGGTTGACAACGTTTCGAAGAAATACCCGGTACCCCGTCCAGTCGCCTTGCGCTCAGAGATATTGTCGATAATCATCTCAATAGTGACGTTGTCACCAGGGCTGACCTCTTTGAAATATTCTTGTTTGACATTCGTGCCGAGCACGCCTGTATAGCCATACCTGTCAAAAGTGCTGACAAGGTTTGACATTGCATTGGGTGCGCGACCCTTGGTGACTTGAAATCCCTCCTGACCCCATACATACATCATAGCAGGGGGAGAAATAGTCCGTTCCCGAATACTGCTGGCGGCCCAGTCTTTGTCGATATATGCCGGATTGGTGTCGCCCATGATTTCTGCCCACTGACGAATCATCGCATCGTTTACGTCATCCGCTGCGGGAGTGGGTGGATAGACTTGTTGGCCTACGAAGGCGTAAATTTCTGACTCAATGGCTTCTTGCTCATCCGTTGTCATTTGACACAGTTCCTATTGCAATTATCAATTATTTTAGCGGTGCGATGGCATACCAAGTCCGTGGGTAGCGACCAGTCCACGTAACACTTCCACCACGCCACCGCCGAAAGTGCTAATAGTCGCTCGACGATACTCATGCTCCAAATCCCCGTGCAGCATGGCACCCTCGCTGCCAGCTGCAATGAGTGCATGGGGGCCGACCACGTCCATGAGTATGCGGCAAATTTCCAGCATGATTTCGGTAGAGTAGACTTTGATTGCAGAAGGAAAAACAGGGTCCATCTCTGCCTGATCTAGTTGCCATGACATGCGTGCGTTCATGACACGCATAGCCTCTAAATGCGCATAAACCTCTGCCAAGTTGCGCTGGGCTAGTGGGTCATCAATCACGCGCTGCCCATCGTCGTTTTGAGTGTTACGCGCCCATTCGAGCGCCGCCCGAAAAATTTTCCAGCCCTGTATGCCCCATGCCGCGAGACCAACTCGCTCATGATTGAGTTGCTCCGTTATCAAGCGCCAGCCAGCGTTTTCTTCGCCGATAATCATATCCGCGGGGACTTTGACATCGCTGTAATACGTAACATTAGTGCGGACACCACCCATGGTGTGGATTGGTCCAAAAGAAAATCCCGGATCTTTGGTGTCCAGCACCAATATCGAAATGCCTTTGTGTTTCGCAACGTCAGGATTGGTTCGGGCCGCGAGCCACACATAATCTGCACCTTCAGCTCCACTCGTATAGACCTTGTTTCCATTGACCAAGTAATGGTCGCCTTGTTTAACGGCTGAGGTTGTTAGGGCGGCAAGATCGGTACCGGCGGCAGGCTCCGTATAGCCGATGGCGAAGTGCAACTCACCGCCTGCTATGCCTGGGAGGAACCGCTTCTTTTGCTCTTCAGTACCCTTGCTAATGATCGATGGGCCAACTGTGTTGAGGGTGACAAAGGGTGTGGGTGCTCCGGCTAATAAAGCTTCTTCATAGCGGATAAGCTGCTCACTTTCGGTCAGTCCGCGCCCGCCGTACTGCTCTGGCCAGCCAACCGCGAGCATCCCGTCTAAGCCTTGCTGTCGGATGAGGGTCTTATAAACCTCACCGCTTTCCGCGTTGCGCAGCTCTTCGCGGTGCTCGGGTTTAATCAGATTGGAAAAATAAGCGCGAAATTCTCTGCGCAACTCTTTTTGATGATCTGTGTAATCGACGAACATAGACAAGGCTCCTTTCCGTTAATGTGCCATATGATATTGATTTTGAATTCAAATTCAACTATTTTGTCACGCTATGTCAGAAGTTATTGCTAAAGCCCCAAGAAGTACGGGTGTTCTCAGCGCACGCGGAGCGCGCGCCCGCGCAGGTTTGAAAGAGGCCGCGCTGGTTGTGCTCGAGCGCGAGGGCTATCACAAAATGCGAATTGCCGATGTCACCGGCGAAGCTGGAGTCGCTCAGGGCTTGTTTTATCATTATTTTAAAGATCTGAAGTCTCTTACGTTGGAAGTGTTGACGGATTTTTCGGTCGCTAGTAATGACCCAGCGCAAACGGAAAAGCATGTGCCCAAGGGAGACTGGTATGCGCGGATATATGCGCACAATCTGGTTATAGTTCGCACGTACGCGAAACGCCCTGGGGTTATGCGGTCTTTGCTGCAACTGGCAGACGAGGATGCAACATTTTCCAGCATGTTGCGAGCGAACTATCGCAATCAATTAATGTGGCTGGTAGAACTGATGCCGAAGCTGTTCCCCAACGTAAAGTTTAGTAATAACCAGTCGCTGATGGTGGTGTACTCTCTTGCCGGCATTGGAGAAGGGTTAATACGCGAGTACTTCATCAATGAGAGCAAAACGTTACGTGCCGCACAGCTATCGGTAGAGCAGTTCGCAGAGCTGCTGTCCACTATGTTTTACAGAGCCCTTTTTCTTCAGCAGCCCGAAGAAGAGAAGCTTAAATATACCCGCAACCTGACTGCCATGGTCAGGACTTACTGAGGAGCCCCATTATGAATTTCACTTTTAGTGATGACCAAAATTCAATTCGCGAACTGGCATGCCAAATCTTTGCAGATCGCGCCAGTGATGAGTTTCTGTTGGGCTTCTCGCGCACAGACGAGACCTATGATGAGACACTATGGCAAACGTTGGCAGGTCAGGGTTTACTGGGCGTCGCTATCCCTGAAGCTGCCGGCGGGACAGGTCTAGGTCTTACTGAACTTTGTATGATCTTGGAAGAACAGGGCAGGCGTGTTGCGCCAATACCGCTATTTGCCTCGTTAGTCTTGGGCGGACTGCCTATCGCTGAGTTTGGCTCAGCGCAGCAGCAGCAGCGCTATCTGCCAGCGCTCGCGGCGGGCAAGACTAAGTTCAGTGCCGCTATAGCGGAACTGGCTATGAATCCCGCATTGGCGACGAAAGTTTCAGCAACTCATGGGCCACAAGGCTGGACGCTCGACGGCAAAAAATCCGTAGTACCTGATGGCGCGGTAGCAGACTTTATTCTAGTGCCGGCTGAAGACGCTGCAGGGCAGCAAACAGTGTTTGTCATTGACGTTGCTGCACCGGGTGTGACCCTTCAAACCGTTGAAATTGGTATGTCCGGTGATAGAGCAGCGCATTTAATATTGGACAATGTAACGATCAATGACGATGCGGTCCTAGGCATACCCGGGCAGGGGACAGACATTATCGATTGGCTGGAGCAGCGTGCCAATGTTTGCCATTGCGCACTGCAGGTTGGTGTTACTGAGGAGGCCATGAGGCGCACGGCGGATTTCTTGGGCGAGCGTAAACAATTTGGAGTTGCTCTCGGCACGTTTCAGGCGCTGGCTATGCGTATGGCAGACAGTTATATCGACGTAGAAGCGATTCGCTCTACATATTGGTTGGCGCTTTGGCGCCTCAGCGAGGGGCTGGATGCCAGAGCTGAGGTGCGAGCTGCAAAATGGTGGGCCTGTGATGCAGCGCATCGAGTGGTTTGCACGGCACAACATTTGCATGGAGGTACTGGCGCTGACATTGAATACCCTATCCATCGATTCTACCTCATGGCCAAACAGATCAGTGCTTCACTTGGGAATGCGAGCCAGCAGTTGGAAAAACTTGGTCGTTTGCTGGCAGACGATGACAGCCTTGGCTTTCGTGCCATGGAAACAGAGGGGGCTTGAGAGCTTTTCCGGTAGACTCGCTGAGTTTTAGTTACGGTGGCCTAACGAGACTGTGATGACTCTTTTTACATCAGTGCAACTCGGCGCGTTGTCTTTAAGTAATCGGGTTGTAATGGCACCTATGACCCGCAGCCGTGCCGGTGCAGATGGTCTGCCCACTGACGTCATGGTGGACTATTACGGCCAGCGAGCCACCGCAGGATTGATAATTTCTGAAGGTATTGCTCCGAGCGAAGATGGCAGGGGCTACTGCCGTACCCCAGGCATTTACAACGGGCAGCAGATTGAGGCTTGGAACCAAGTCACCCGCGCGGTGCATGAAAAGGGCGGCTGCATAGTTGCCCAGATCATGCATGTAGGCCGGGTCGCTAACGTTTTGAATAAAGCGTCAGGCAGCGAAACGGTTGCACCTTCAGCAATTCGTGCTCGAGGGGAGATGTATACTGATGTTCGAGGTATGCAGCCTTTTGACCTCCCCCGCGCGCTGGCACAGAACGAAATTGCGAGCGTAATAGCAGATTATCGTAAGGCGACGGAAAACGCATTTACCGCAGGTTTTGACGGTGTCGAATTACACTGTACTAGCGGCTATTTGCCGGCTCAATTTCTCTGTACTGGCACAAACAAGCGCACGGATGACTACGGTGGCAGCGTGGCTAATAGAGCACGCTTCGTGCTCGAAGTGCTTGAGGCCATGGCCAGCGTTGACGGGGCGCAGCGCGTGGGCATGCGTATCTGTCCAGATAACCCTTTTAATGATCTGCAGGATGATGATCCGCAGCAGACATTCGAGTATCTGCTGAATGAAGTATCGGCTCTAGGTTTGTCCTACCTGCATGCTATACGTTTTCCGAGTGGGAGAGTGGACAGTATTGCACTCGGCCAGCGCTATTTTGGCGGTCGTTTGATTGGCAATGAGAGTTATAGCTTTGACGAAGCCGAAGCCGCAGTCGCGGCCGGCGAACTCGCCGCGGTATCTTTTGGTCGTCATTTTATTGCAAATCCAGATTTGATTGAACGATTACAATGCGGAAAGGAGCTAGCAGCATTTGATCCCCAGACGCTATACACGCCGGGTGCTGAGGGTTATAGCAGTTACCCTCCCGCAGGCTTATAACACATACAATTCTATTCGAGGAACGTGCTATGCCCGCAAGCCCTGTAGACCTGACCAACGCAAAAATTCTGATCACTGGCCCTACTGGGCAGGTCGCTCTGCCTGTAGTCGAGCATTATGCGAAAATTGCGGATGTTTATACTCTGGCGCGGTTCCGCAAGGCAGAAGATCGTGCGCGGATAGAAAGTCTGGGTGCGGAGGTACTACAGGCAGATCTAGCCGATGAGAGCAGTCTCAATATCGTCCCTGAGGATATTGATTATGTGCTGAATTTTGCCGTTGTAAAAAGCGGCGATTTTGAATACGACTTGGCCGCTAATGCCGAGGGCGTAGGCAATCTGATGACTCGATGTCGCGCAGCAAAAGCATTCCTTCATTTTTCATCGACAGCTGTTTATGAATATTGCGGACAGGACCCGCGTGCCGAAAATGCCCCATTAGGCGACAATCATCGTGTTATGTTTCCTACTTATAGTATCTCTAAGATCGCGGCCGAAACGGTATGTCGCTTTGTCGCTCGCCAACAAAAAATACCGACTACTATCGCTCGCCTAAGCGTGCCTTACGGCGACAACGGGGGTTGGATGTATTTTCACATGTTGATGATGCAGCAGGGGATTGCCATCGACCTGCATCCGGATAAGCCTAACTATTACAACCCACTTCACAGTGACGATTATATTGAGAAAATCCCCTACTTACTCGGCGCGGCGGCTACGGAGGCAACGACGGTGAATTTCGGTGGATCGCAAAAAGTGAGTATAGAAGAGTGGTGTGCATACATCACTGAGTTAACCGGGTTTGAACCGAGTTTCAAAGACAATGCCAAAGCGTTTGGTAGTCTTTGCATAGACCTAGAAAAAATGCATGGACTGATCGGCGAGACTAAAGTTGACTGGCGCGATGGTATTCGCCGCCAACTCAAGAACCTCGCGCCCGAGTTGTTGCGTTGATTCTCAGTCGCGACGTGAAAATATCTGGAGCCTTCCGATGCCTGTCATGATATTAGGTCCATTCAATAAAGTAGTATTATAATCCCGGGACGTCTTTGTAGTGCGCGGTACTCTCTGCATGATGCAGCGCGATTGGAACTGGAGCGATAGAAATTGAAATGAAGGTTAGTGATTACGCGTCATCTGAAGAGGTAGCTTATTTCACTGCCAAAAGCGATTGGCAGGGCTGGCGTCTGGTGTTGGGCAATTGGCTATGTATTGCGGTCATCTTTGCTGTCGTCGGTGCATGGCCTAACCCTATAACCGTTGTGTTAGCGGTGATTATGCTCGCTACCAGGCAAATGGCGCTGTCCGTAATGATGCATGACTGTGGCCATCGAAGCCTATTTCGGTCCAAGCGTCTTAACGCTGCTGTCGGTCAGTGGCTCTGTGCCCTTCCGGTTATGAATGACCAGCCTTCGTATGCCAAAGGTCACCTAGAGCATCACGCTAAGTCCGGCAGCATCGCTGATCCAGACCTTTTAAATTATCAGGCATACCCTGTTTCGCGATCAAGTTTTAAACGCAAGGTCATTCGTGACCTCAGTGGCCAAACAGGTTTCAAATCGATGGCATCTATTGTTCGTGGCGCCGCTGGCGCCCTGTCTAAGGAAAAGCGCGTATCAGTATTGCCCCTGATAAAGCAGTTGTTAGTGCAACTGGTGTTATTTGCCATCCTGGCGGTCGCTGGCATCGGCTGGACCTTTTTGCTTTGGGCAACGGCATATATGACAGTGTTTATGCTGATTATTCGGATACGTCAGGTCGCTGAACATGCCGCTGTGCCGGATTTATTCGACCCAGATCCTCGCATGAACACTCGTACTGTTGAGGCGCCATGGTGGCAACGCATGATTTTCGCGCCTTGTTGGGTCAACTATCACCTAGAGCACCATTTTATGGCCAGTGTGCCTAGCTACAAATTGCGTGAATTGCGTGAGCATCTACGTTGTCGCCATGCACTGGATAGCGTCCCTCAGTTTGATGGTTACGGTGCCGTGCTGCGACATGCGGTAGCTGCCTGACTAATATCCATGAGCACTATCTCAATTGCACTTTGACTACGTGTCGTGAGATTGTTTTGCATTAATGGTGGTTGCGAGTTGATAGGCCTCCTCATGTTTTATAATGCGCTTTATAGGTCTTGAGAGCAGCAGGCGTCGTCGATTCTTCTCGCTCGTAATAAAGTTTCATTGAAAGTGCAACATCGGCGATGGTCGATTGCACAAATTTTGCCATTCTCGCGCCCAACCAAGTTCCCAGCCTGCCCCACGGCATTTCATAAATGAGTGAAGTAGAAAGCTCGGTCTGTCCCGATCCCAAATCTTTCAGCGCATAGCGAAACCATGCGTTTTTAAACGGAGGGGCAGGTTTGTCCCCTCGGTGCAGGTGGATCAAAAAACCGTGCCCATCCTGCCATTCCTCGACTGTTTCTTGGATATAGCTACTCTTATTCCGATACACATAACGACTAGCGCCAACACCTTGTAATTGCTTGCTTACGATTTCTGTTTTGATAATGCCAGGGACGTAATTGTGTGCAAGCGATATATCCTTGAGCTTCTCCCATGCCTCCGAGAGTGGAATATCAATAGTCACTTTTGCGCATACTTCCTGAGTCATTTCTCTCTCCTTTTGTTGCCTGATGCCGAGCAGATCACACCGTTAAGATACTTGTGATGGTTGAAATTATTTGTTTTCCTTTTGTTATAACTGCGGCGCTATCAGGCCAGTTTTCGTGCTTGCGTACTATCGAGAAAGCCTTGAAATGTTGTCGCTGTGAATCGAGGATTGGAAAGTGTTACCCTCAATGCGTGGTAGAGTTTCGGTGAACCAATTTGAATTGTAAAACATTTTCTACAGACAGTGGAGCCAGATATGAGCCAGTTTGAGATTAAATGTGTGGTGGTTACCGGTGGCGCTAGTGGCATCGGAGAAGCGACTGTTAGGGAAATTGTAAAGAAAGGAGGAAGCGTATTAATCGCTGATTTACAGGAAGAGCGCGGTCGAGCTCTGGTCTCGGAGTTAGGTTCGAGTGCTGCCTTCTACGCCACCGATGTCACGCGGGAGCAGGATATCATAGGTGCTATAGCCATGGCTCAGGATGAGTTCGGTCCGTTGACCGGTATGGTCAATAATGCTGGTATTGTGGGCGCTATTGGCTCGATTATCGATACTAGTGCAGAAGCCTTTGATCACACGATGGCCATTTTATCTCGCGCTGTTTTCTTGGGCATCAAGCATGCTGCCAAGGCTATGCGGCCGCAAGGTCGGGGTGCGATTGTATCTTTGGCAAGCACCGCCGGTGTTGTGGGTGGGCTTGGGCCACATGTGTACACGATGGCTAAGCACGGTGTCGTCGGGCTTACTAAGTCTGCTGCCTGCGAACTGGCCAGAATAGGTATTAGGGTCAATGCGGTAGCGCCTGGCGGCACTGTAACGCCGATGACGAGTGCATTGGGGGACAACAATCCTGAAACGACGGCCCAGTTTATTGCGGAATCCTCGCCCTTGGGGGTTGCCTGCATGCCACAGGATATTGCCAATGCGATCCTCTTTTTGTTGAGTGAAGACGCTCGCTATATGACGGGACATACGATGGTTATTGACGCGGGTGAAACAACCGGCGCTGCGCCACCACCATTTTTTTCCGCTGATGCAGATATTGTACTGCATGCTGGAAAACGCGGTCTCAAGCATTGAAGTGGATATACGGGCTGCGATGCGTCATAAAACCTGCGGTACGATCTACAGTTATCTTGACGAATGTTGATTAATGCTTAGCTACCGTCATGCATTTCATGCGGGGAATCATGCCGATGTCCTGAAGCATCTGGTTGAGGTATTGATATTGCAATATTTAGTGCAAAAGGAAGTTAAGCCGTTACGCTATATCGATACCCATGCTGGGCCGGGTATTTCTAGGCTGCAGGGGTCTTTTTCGATTAAGAATCGAGAGTTTGCCTCGGGCATCGCTCGCCTTTGGGGGCGCAGCGACCTGCCTACGCCATTGCAGCATTATGTCAATGTCGTGCGAAGTGTTAACGCTTCAAGTGAGCTCTTGTTTTATCCTGGGTCGCCGGCTATTGCTGCAGCAATCTTAGGCCCTGCGCATCGCCTACAATTGTTTGAATTACATCCCACAGATGCCTCCAGTCTTGGCAAATGGGCTGCCCGCGATCGACGTATTAAGTTGCAGCGGGCCGATGGGTTTGTGGCCTTGAAGGCAATTCTTCCGCCCCCGGAAAAGCGCGCACTTGTGATGATTGATCCACCTTACGAGGTCAAGACTGATTACGATTGCGCAATTTCCGCGTTGAAGATGGGGTGTAAAAAATTTGCTACCGGCGTTTACGCACTGTGGTATCCATTATTAGATCGCAAGGACGTATCAGCTTTTTCACGGAGGCTGAAGCTACTCCCAGTGAAATCGTTGATGGTCGAATTTCCAGTGCAGCCTTTGGCAGGTGAGGGCATGCGCGGGAGCGGTTTATTTATTGTTAATCCTCCTTGGACGTTGCAGCAGCAGCTTGAAGAATGTCTGCCATACCTGCATACCGCGCTAGCAGAATCTGGGGCGCCACTGTGGACTACACGCAGATGTGGTGACTGAAAATGTCTTGAACGCATATATGATCAGTTCCCCAGCAGTGTTGCCTTGAGCGCTTCGATGAACTGAGTGCGGAATAGACTATCATTTTGCTCAAACCACTTTCTTGCGTTTCGTCCTAGTGCTTGCATCGACGATTGCTCCATTTGAATAATCTGCTCGATCTTTCGTTCAAGGTCTTCCGAGTCTACATAATAGTTGATACCTGCACGCTGTTTGCGTGTTCTGTAGTGTGCGACAAGAATACCTCGGTCGTTTGTGATCAACTCATTCATTGGGGGAGCATCCGTGGTGAGAGTGACAGCGCCGCAGCTCATGGCTTCAGCGATGCAATGTCCGAAACCTTCCGCCTCGGAAGGGCATAGGTGAATAGAGTGGGTATTTTGGAGCTGCCGCAGGCTATCATTATTTGGACGATCAAGTATGTGGTTTATGTTAGCTGCGTGAATTACATTGACTGTCGACTGGCTATAGGTTTTTGGGCTTTGAACCACGGTTAAAAGCGGCCATTCAGGATGGCGCAGCCATAAGTCAGTCAATGGCTTCGTGCCTTTTTGCCAGCTGCGGCCCGCTAAATGCAGGAACCCGATCTTCTTTTTATCGGCGCACACGGCATTGAGGCGGTCGTCACTTGTGAAGCTAATAAAACGCGTTGAGTGCCCAAGTGCGTTAAAGATACTTTGACCACTTTTAGTTTTGCAAAAAATGCCATCGATTCTCTGCAGGTACCGATACTGCGATTTCCTAAACCATTCTGGATTCGGAATAAACACATTGACACGGGCGTGCCGAATAAAACTTGGACTAATATCCTCAAGAAAAAGATTTATATCATACGGCATCGCCGTGCGCGCTTTGAGAGACAACCACTGCTGCAGAAAATTATGAGCACGATGAGAGATCCTGTGACGTCTAATCTTTGCCTTGTGGTAAGCGGCGCCGTTGACAGTCACCTCGAAGCGTTCCGTTGGTAAAGCAGAAATAATGATCTCGACATCACGACTTAGCCCGCCGCCATTATGCCACGCAACTATGTTGAGACGTATCATATATGCTGAGTCATGTGGTGACACCTGCCTAGATAAATTTTAAAGATGTTCAAACCTACGCGAGACATTGTCAAGCCTCTGCGGAGCTATTCTAAGGAGTTGCTAACGGGCATTGCTAGCAGAAAGAGGTTCGTTGCTTTTTGTTTTTCCAGCCCGCTCTTTTTGTTGGGTAAACCATAAATTTGCATAGTATCCTCCTTCTTCGAGCAGTGCTTGATGTGAACCCTGCTCTATAATGCAGCCATCATCCAATACTAAGATTTTGTCCGCATCTACTATAGTGGACAGCCTATGCGCGATTACTAAACTTGTATGCCCCACAGCGACTTCTCGCAGTGCTGTTAGAATAGCTTTTTCTGAGTTGCTGTCGAGAGAGGATGTTGCTTCGTCGAAAACCAAGACTGGGGAGCGTTTGAGGATGGTTCGCGCTATCGCTACACGCTGTTTTTCGCCGCCTGAAAGCTTTAAACCGCGTTCACCGACTATGGTTTGATTGCCATCCGGCAACTGCCTGATAAAATTTTCGAGGTGTGCTAGAGAGATAGCATTGGAGACTTCTGCATCGCTTGCTTCGGGGCGGCCATAGCGAACATTTTCAAAAATGCTGTCATTGAATAAAACCGTATCTTGAGGAACGATGCCGATAGCCTGGCGGAGCGAATTTTCCGTGACATGACTAATATCCGTGCCCCCTATTGTGATACTCCCTTCTTCAACGTTATAGAAACGAAACAACAGTTTTACCAATGTTGATTTTCCAGCACCGCTGGCTCCGACTACTGCTACTTTTTGGCCTGCTCCGATAGTCAACGATACGTTGTTCAGTATTTTTCTGCCAGGTCCATAAGAAAACGAAACATTTCTGAACTCAATGTCCCAAATCGGTGGAGCCAAGGTCTTCGCATTGACGCATTTTTTGACGCTGCTGGTGATGTCTAGGAGTTTCACCATTTTCTCAATATTAGCTATTGACCCCTTGATCTCCCGATAGACAAATCCTAGAAAATTGAGCGGCAGAAAAAGCTGTATCATAAAGGCGTTAATCATTACAAAATCTCCCAAGCTCATGGTGCCATTCGCAACACGCGAACTAGCTAGCCCCATCATCGCAGTCATAGCAACGGAAATGATCAGCGCTTGACCTCCGTTTAAAGAGAACAAGGATAAACGGTTCTTGCGCCTAGCTGACTCCCATTTTTCAAGCTCATAATCGTAACGTTGCACCTCAAATTCTTCGTTGGTGAAGTATTTAACCGTCTCAAAATTGAGTAAGCTATCGACAGCACGATTGTTGCTTGCAGAGTCTGCAACGTTAGATTCACGAACATATTTAGTGCGCCATTCTGTCGCTGCGATCGAGAACCACACATATGCAGTGACTGCCGCCAGAGTTATTAAGGCAAATCCCCATCCATAGTTGTATAGTAGAATGCCTACTACCATGAAAATTTCGATGAACGTTGGAACTATGTTGAAGACAAGGAAGCGCATGAGGAAGCTGATGCCGGTAGTACCGCGTTCAATGTCGCGCGATAGGCCACCGGTGCGACGATTGAGGTGAAAATCAAGGTCGAGATTGTGCAGATGCCTGAATACCTTGATGCCAATTTTGCGCATTGCCCTCTCCGTAACGCGCCCGAAAATCGTATCACGAAGTTCTCCAAACAACACGTTAGCAAAGCGCGCGAAGCCGTAGGCGAGTACGAGCGCTACCGGCATTACGATGAGTTGTGTTTTCTCAGTGTCTAATGCGTCAACGATATACTTGAGGATAAAAGGGCCAATTACATTACCCAGTTTTGCGAGGATTAAGCAGCCTAGGGCCAATAGTACTCGGTTACGATATTCAATCAGATAGGGCCACATTATATGGATGATATGCCAGTACATTTTTAGCTTAGGTTCGTCTATAGAGTTGTCGTGCTGCATAGTGGTAGGTGCTTAGATTGTGTACTCAGGCTATCGTACACTAAGTCACGTTGCTACCCACCACGCAGATAGGCAGTTGCCAGATCAAAATGACTATTTTTTTGCCCAGGGTAATGCCTTTGTCGATCGTTGATAGCAGGCACTTTGTTTTTATTTAGAATTGAGAAAGGAATAAAGCGGGTCATCATTGAGATGCGCACTTTTCGCGATGTCAAAAAATGCTGCGCCATCGCGTTCATCCAGCACGGGCAAGCGCTTGCTCCAGTCCATCACTACTTGTCGGTGAGCGATTTTCCATTGCATTCCCCGCTTTTCCAGTTTGTCCAGATAGCGACCATAGAATAACAGTTCCTCTGCTGCACCCGGTAACAGGTGACCTGCTTCAACTGTTGACTCACAGAGGGCTGTATTGGCTGAAAATTGGATTAGTGTATTACTTAGGCTATGCCGCGTCAGTTCGTATTGTTCGTCTAATGCGCGCACAACAAGTACCGCAAATTGGTGTGCGCTGCCCTTGAAGCTGCCATAGTCTACTTCCGCATTGGACCAGTATGCGCATTGAACTGCGTATTTGTCTCGTCGATCTAGGCCGCGACTATGTAGGTTTAATACATCGTATATTGCCATTCTGTCTGCGATTTGATTTGGATGAGGAGTTGTACCCATTTCTTCTGTCATAACATGTGCCTCTGTTAGGAGGGGAGCGGCATCAATAATTACACTTACTGCTGGAAAAGCATCTACTCAGAGCACTCTTTGCAATTCTTATGATGTATGCGAAGGCTACTGGGATCGTGTTGTCTCTAATGAGAGTATCTGTAAAAACGGTTTTTAACCAAGCATGTCATGCAGTTGACGATGCATATTTTGGACGCCTGGTTCATTGCGCCCGATTAGCACGTTACGCTGTATACCGGCCTTCAAGCCTCTATTGATTTTGTCCACCAGTGAATAGTCTTCGGCGACGGCAACATCATTAATCATTTGGAAATATTCTTCATAGTGCTGTCGTTCCTGCGGCGTTGCAGGCTCCTTAGGCAGGAACATACTGTGATAGACCACGGAACGGTCTGGTGTAATCGGATAAACTCGCCAGGTCTGGAAGTGATCCTGCACAACGAAGATCACAGTGTTGGGAAAAATGAAGTTGACGTAAGAACTGTAGTTTCTAGGCTCCCATTGTTCCTCAGGAATATTTTTGAGTTCATTGATGGAGAGCGCTGGAGACCCCATGGAGTGGTTTCGTCCATACTGAAGGTAGCTTGCGGTGTTACTATAGGCCATCGTTGCAATGGACTCTGCATGCAGGAATTCAAAGTGGTAGTACTCATGAAAGGTATCCATGTTTAGCTTCCAGCTAAAATCAGTGGATACTTGCTTAGCGCCTAAATAATAGTGGTCCTCAAAGCCAAAGCCGGAAAGGCGCTCCTGAATGCCACCCAATACTTCGTCGATGTCAAAAGTTTTTTCCGGATTGGGCATTACAAAAATCATGCCATATTTTTCCTTGACGTCCAATGCTCTGAGGCCTAGCGTATCTCGATCGATACCATTAAAACCTTCATTGCCAAAAGGCACTCCGACCAATTTACCTTCTAGGTCATAAGTCCAACCGTGATAGGGGCAGGAGAATAGTCGACCGTTTTTAGCCGTTCCGTGTGCACACTCATTCAACGGAGCGCCGCGGTGCGAACAAATATTTATGAAAGCTTTTAGCCCTCCGCTACTCTGTCGAACAATTAGAATCGGGATGCCCGTATCGTCAAACGCGAAGTAATCTCCGGCATCAGGCACCACACAGCTGGGCCCAACAAACTGAGGATAGTGTCGGAATAACTCGACTTTTTCCCGCTCAAACTGTCGAGGATCCGTATACTCGTTGACGTCGATTTCCATAACGCTATCGGCCAGCGTTGTGGTTTTTGCTGCCACTAAAGCCATTAGGACTTTAATTTCATCAACCAGTTGCTGGTGTTGCATTGCTAATCTCCCAAGTACTTTTGCTTGGTTGTTACAGTCCCAGCACCATTTTGGCGATGATGTTGCGTTGGATCTCTTGTGAGCCGCCAAAAATCGATGCCGCGCGATTATTGAGATACCGCGGCACTACGGAACTAACATAATCCGCCCTGACGGGATTGCCGTCTTCTATTGGATTCATAACAAAGCCGTCATAGCCAAGAACATTCACTGATAATTCGTTAATCTCCTGCTCTAGCCGAGTGGATGACAGCTTCAGAATGGAGGATTCCGGCCCCGGGTTGCTGCCATCACTCACAGAGGAAAGGATACGCAATTCAGTGATTTCCAGTGCTTTAAGATCGATTTCTATGCGCGCCACTTTCCGGGCCAAAGACCCTTCCTTATCAAATTTAGCATTGCATTTTTTCGCATTCTTCAACAGTTCGCCCAGATGATCCAGTTCGTGCCGAATGCGATCCGCGTTGAAGCCACCACCGCGTTCAAACTCTAATAAATATTTGGCATAGCTCCAGCCTTGATTCTCCTCGCCGATACGGTTCGTCATTGGTACCCGGACGTTGTCGAAGAATACCTGGTTGACTTCATGATCGCCTGCCATCGTAATGATGGGCTTAACGATAACGCCGGGTGCAGCCATGTCGATAAGAAGGAAACTAATACCAGCTTGAGGCTTGCCGCTATTATCTGTGCGTACAAGGCAAAAGATATGGTCAGAGAGGTGGGCATGGGTGGTCCAGATTTTTGAGCCGTTAACAACATAGTGATCGCCGTCAGCTTCCGCCTTAAGCTTTAGGCTGGCAAGGTCGGACCCAGAGCCAGGCTCTGAGTAGCCCTGACACCAGTAATGTTCTCCACTGAGGATTTTTGGCAGATATTCCTTTTTTTGCTTTTCTGTTCCAAATGCCATGATAACGGGCGCGAGCATTAAAAGTCCTAGAGGGATAAGCATGGGAGCGCCGGCGTGATAGCACTCTTTACTGAAAATATATTTTTGAGTCGGGCTCCAGTCAGTGCCGCCATGCTCCACCGGCCACTGTGGAACAGCCCAGCCTTTTTTCACCAGAATATCCTGCCACTGAAGGGCAATATCCTTCTCGACAAAGACGCTGGCATTGTTCGCAGTGCCTTCGATAATATTTGTTGGCAATTCTTGCGCGAGAAATTGACGGACCTCACTCTGGAATTGCAATTCTTCGTTGCTAAAGTTTAGATTCATGGTTCAAGTCCAGTGAGACTAATGTATAGGGGACATCAGCCATAGGATGCCACGGCGTAACAATTCATAGAATTCCGGCGTCCTCCAAGCGCCTTCCTCGGGCACTGGGTACTCCTCAATATAGGGTTGCATATCGTATTTTCCGCGACAGTGGCCTAACGTTAGGTAAAGAACAAGGCCGGCTCCATAGGGGTGAATATACAAAACAGGTTGTACATCGGTGTCTTTCATCCAGTCGTCACGAACGAAATTTTCTACTGGATCTGACCAGTGTGTGTGCAGCAGCGTTTGGTGCTCCCCATGAAATTTACACAGATAGAGTTCATCGTCCACTTTGAAGCTGGGAATGCCCGTCACCAGCGGATGATCTGATTCTGTGACGTGAACCTCATACTCATGGATGGGGGGGTGCGCCATGAATTGGCTGCCCAGTACTTCCATGAATGGCATATTGTCTTCTGGGCAGTCCACGCGAGACGTGCCGTCAGCCGCAGGCTCTAAAAACTGCAGGATGGAGTTTGTGCCGTGCAAGGCGAACCATTTTTTACCGCTGTTAACGTAGTCTATCAGGCAACGAGTTTCACTTGTCGTTGGAATGACATCGCAGGTGTAGGTAATCAGTACATCACTCGCGCAGATCGCCTCAATGTCACTGAAGTCAGACCCCACTAGCACCTTGATGCGCGGTTGTTCCGCAAGTAACTTGAGTATCTCAAGTCTTGCGTGGTCAATATTGTGATACTTCCCACCTGCAACAAGATAAACGTCAATACGATCGCTTTTGCTCATTTTATAACTGCACCCGCTTGGTGAAGCCGCCGTCTGCTACCAAGTTTACGCCCGTGATAAGGCTTGCAGCTGGGCTGGCCAAGAAGGCCACGGTGTTGGCGATTTCTTCTGCGGACCCCATGCGGCCCTGCGGAATTTGCGCCAGTGTGCTGTCATAGAGCTCGGCCATATTGTTCTGGATAAATTCCCAGGCCCCACCCTCTATATAAATCGGGCCAGGCGAGACGCAGTTGACCCGAATTCCGCTAGGTGCCAGAGCCTGACTTAGCTGTTTAGCATGGATTATCAGGGCACCCTTTATCGCGTTATAGGGTTGCGGCCCCATAAATGTTTCCACACCGGCGGTACTAGAAATAACGACGATGGCAGCAGCGGACGATTTCTCTAGAAAGGGAGTCGCCGCCTCGACACCGCGAGTCGTGCCAAGAAGATCAACGTTGAAATTGTTGTGCCAGCCTTCTTCAGTCATATTGCCGCCCCCTGCACTGACATTGGCTACAAAAATATCAATGCCGCCCAACTGCTTACCCATCTCAGCAATCCAGGCTTTATAGGCCTCACCATCAGCCACATCAACAGCAGATCCTACGACTTTGACGCCTTTGGTGCTGAGTTCGCTGATAGCATTATCTACGTCAGCTTGCTGGCGTGCGCAGATTGCTAGATCGACACCTTCATCGGCAAGCAGATTGGCAATGGCACGACCAATGCCGCGGGTTGAACCGGTGATGACAGCTTTTTTTCCAGACAGTCCGAGATCCATGTGTGTCTCCTGAGATCATTGTAGTGTTTTTGTTTATTCGTAGAAGCGTGGGGAGATGCCTTTCAGAGGGCAACGTCCCCAGTCGGCAACGCGCCTTTATAGGGCACGTTATCAAACCTATTTGTAATAAACAATCAGATTTGACTGTTTATTTTTTATCCGATAATGTGTGTTCAAACTAGGCAGAAGACGCTGTCAATGTAGTTATTTTTCGGCCCAGTATGAATCCTCTGGCAGTCGAAAGAATCGCTATATCCCGAGGAGAAAAAATGAAACTTTATATGTCTGTGGGTCCCAATCCCCGTGTTGTTGCAATGTTTATCGCTGAACGCGGCATAGATTTGCCGGTTCAGGAGGTGGACATCATGGCTGGTGAAAACCTTGGCGATGCTTTCAGGAAACTCAACCCGTCTGCCCAGTCGCCTTGCTTGCAACTCGATGACGGTAGTGTGATAGCGGAAGTGACGGTGATATGCGGATACCTCGATGAAGTGACTGGCGGCCCCTCATTGATCGGTGCCACGCCAGAAGAGCGGGCAGAAACGCGGATGTGGAATCGGCGATTTGATACGCGCATTCTCGAACCCATGACGCTGGCGTTTCGCAGTGCAGAAGCAATAGGGCTATTTAAAGACCGATATCGCGTCATTCCCCACGCGGCAGATGATTTAAAAGCTACGGTGCAGGATTCTTGGGCTTGGCTGGAGCCACAAATGGCGGACAAGACGTTCGTGTGCGGCGACCGATTCACTTTGGCTGATATACAACTGTTCGCCTTTGCAGATTTTGGTGCCCTAATTGGTCAAGGCATCCCTGAAGCATTACCGAATCTGCAGGCTTGGTTCAAGCGTGTTCTCGAGCGTCCCAGCGTTGCTGCCAGTGTTCATCCGTCAGAAGCGTAGCATCCAAAAAATAGCCATTGGCGCTAACTGCGGTCGCCCGGACAAAGTCCGATAATTAATGACAGCGGCAGTTCTCAAGTTGGTCAGCCAGTGCTTACAGTAGAGTCGCGAGTTGGGGTTGTGCGGTAGTCTTTTGAGCTTGTGATGAAGGCCATTTTTTATTGTCTCTGAGACGCTGTTTTACATGTCCTTCGAGAAGGGGTTACGCTGTCCTATTGTGATTAATTCTGGAGCCGATTTCGGAGAGAGTATCGAGACTGGCGCAGGAGCAGACGGCGACTGTAAACTCGGTGAACACATCTGTGCGAGACCGAGAAAAGGCACCTTGTTAATAGTCTAGTGACTAGTCGCGGTAGTAGTCCACACCGACCAACTCCAGCCATCGATCATTGAATAACTCGCCCTGCAAACAGTTAGCTTCGATCCAAGCATCATCCGAAACTGAGGCGCGAGCAGCTACAGTCTCCAAGGCGTCTGGTCCAACTGGGTAGCGGAAATGCGGTTTGGCCGCTTCGATGGCGTGGGCAATAGCGCTGGCCACGTCAGTCGGCATCGCCGGGCGGCGCAGACCGAACTCAAAAAAACGCCCTAGCCGTTGCAGAGATTTAAGGTAGGGTGAAGGTTCTGTCGGTAATGATCCTTTACCCCATATGGGCGTTAGGACACAGCCTGGTTCGATGATGGCCACCTTTACGTTGAATTCCGCCATTTCCTGCGCTAGCGCCTCGCTGAGACCTTCCATTGCCCATTTGGATGCGGAATAGTGAGCGTGACAGCCCATTACAACACGACCGGCTAGTGACCCCACGGTGACAATCCTGCCAGACCTTTGCTGGCGCATAATGGGCGTAACTGCGCGCAGTACATTGACGTTGCCGAAGTAGTTAGTCTCAAAAATTTCCCGAACTTCATCCATCGGTGTCTCCTCCACCGCGCGGCCACCGCCTATACCGGCGTTGTTGACCAGCGCATCGATACGGCCACTGCGCGCCATTATTTCTTTCACGGCGGTCACAATAGATTCGGTATCGATGAGGTCCAGCTTGATAACGCTGATGGGTAGTTTTTCCGCTGCAATCAGCTCTTGTAATTCTGTAGCAGTCTCGGGGCTGCGCACTGCAGCGTAGACCTCGTGGCCTTTGCGCGCCATATGTAGCGCGGTTTCTTGACCAATTCCGGTACTACTTCCTGTCACTAGGATAACGGCCATGAATTTCCTCTCAAATGATAGTGTGGGTTATCTTACTGCTCATTGTTTGCCGGGGCAGGGGACAACTGTTTCGTTGTATCGATACAGTTGTCCTGCCGTTGTTTGAAATCGCTGCGATATTCGCAGGTCACACAGCGCCGCATACCCTCACGCATACTATCGTTTTGCCGCTGCAGTTTAGCCTTTTCTGCGCGCAACGCGGCTATTTCCTGCCGTTGTTGCCACAGACGTCTTCGCGCGAACACTATCTCCAACAGGTTCATTGGAATACTCCTCGCCCACTAGTTTGGCTGCCAACTCATCCTGACTGTGCATGACGTCTCAGGTAGGTGCGGGTCGAATTCCATTTTTAGTCCGCCATTAGTCCCGCTGAAAAGCGCTTCAAATGGGCCTTTGCAGATATTAAGGCAGCCTTCTTCAGGCAGCGAACTCGGGTTCGGCAAACGATCTTGGGGGCCGCACGTATGCCAGCCGCAATCGGGAATTTCCATCACTGTAAGTCCGTTAGCCGGATCAAATTCCGTGATCGTTGCCGGACCAGTCAGCCAGTGTGCCGGATTAAAGGTTTCAAACAAGAAGGTGCTCCAGCGGCTTGGCTTGGTGGGGCTTCCGTCTCTCGATAGTGTAGTCTTTTTGTTTTTATTTTTATCTGAAATACTGTTCATCATTTTGAGGAAGTCACCCGAGGTCTCATGCGACAGAGCGACTGACGTGCCGATAACAATGTCTTCATATTGTTTTTGGTTAAAATGCTTGCGTAGTTCCAGCAACGCCCACTCAACTTCACGTACAAAGTTTCCATAGCGCTTACGCCATTTTTCTCGGGGCGAGTCAAAGCGATTAATCACCTCCCTGCGTGATTTGATTCGCTCGTAATCAAGGTTTACCTGTTCTTTGTCACCAGACAGTCTCAAGATCGGTACAAAGGTATGGCTGATAATAGGCATGGCTTTTCTCACCAGCATAGAGTTCGACATCCACATGTCGATCCAGGCTTGGGGCCCCCAGTTATAATAAAAGCCCAGTTTCTGTGGCGCCGGAACGCGGCTCGAACCACCATCGGTGGAGATTAATTGCTCATTAGACATTTGGCTTTATCCCCCTTGATGACAGGTTCTTGGCTTGCCGACCTTAAAGTAGTGATACAAACTTTAGACCCGATTAGGCAACGTCCTAATGCATGAAGCGGACAGTGACACCATAAATTGCGCCCGGTGCAGTCACGCCAGCGTAGCCGCCAAGTACAGGGACGTCTAGGCCAAAAGCATAGTAGTCTTCATCCAGCAGATTGCGGCCCCAAATTGCAGCGTTCCAGGTTTGTTCAACATTCGATAGGGTGAACCGCAGATTGACCAGATTGACCGCGTCGTTCTCGAGGTTCTTATCGAGATCCTGATCAAGAAAAAAGCTATCGACGTAGTTATATTCTAATCGGGCTGTACCGACAAGGGCAGGTGTCAAGTCGCGTTCATATTGTGCATAGGAGCTCACAGTCCATTCGGGCACATTGTCTAATGCTTTTCCGGCAAGATCTTGCAGGCATAGGGATGAGGTGCCGGGGGAGCCTGACTGCGCGCCCTCTACTACATAGTACTGATTAAATGCCTGCGCAATGGTACACTGACCGTTGTCAAAGTCCTTATATTCTGCTTTGTTATAACCCACCGCTGAGCCAACCACCACGTCGGCTGCAGGGACATAAACAATATCCAGTTCTAAGCCGTAACTTTCCATTGAGCCCGCATTGGTGACACTAATGCTAGAGCCGTCAAAGGCTTGTGCCTGAAAGTCGTCGTAACTAGTGTAGTAAAGCGTGCCATTCAGTTGCAGGCGTCTGTCCTCGGTGGAACCCTTCCAGCCAATCTCATAGTTGGTGGCAGTTTCTTGATCAAATTCACCGTTTTTTCCTTCTAATTCTCGTCGCTGGTTGAATCCTCCAGATTTGAAGCCCCTGCTGATACTAGCGTAGGTCATAATTTCAGGCTTAACGAAATAGCGGGCTATTAGTGCCGGAGATATGTTGTCGTCATTGCGGCTGTCGTCATAATAAACGTCTGGGCCAGCGACAGGTGGGATGTCAAGGATCGATGCTGGTGAAGTAATCTGTGAGCCTTTGCGATCTTTGCGCTCATAGGTATAGCGAAGCCCTAGTGTGGTACTGAATGTGTCTGTAATATTCCAAATGGCCTGACCGAATGCGGCGTAGCTGGTAGTTTTGTATTGATTGGTATCGGTATTAGTTGTGCCGTCAGGGAAGAGAAAAGCGATGCCGATGTTAGTGACGAGCGCGACCGACTGACTGAATGTTCCAACAGAATCCATTTCTGAGTAAAATGCATAAAGCCCGGCTTGATAGTCGATAGTCTCACCGCCCGCCGAGGTAATCCGCAGTTCAGATGAATACTGGTCAAAATTGATATCGGTTGAGCCTCCGACCGCTTCATAAGCAGTGAAGTCTCCATCATAGGCGCTGTCAGATTCGTAATGTCGCCACGCGTTGATAAACGTTACGATATTTTCATTGGCCAGTTCTTTATTCCACTCTAGCGCCACGCCTCCTACTTCCACTTTGTTGCGTATGTCGGTGTCGATCCAGTAATCGTCGCTGAAGGGGTCTGCTGCAGGCGGCTGGAAGCCTTCCGAGTCTTCAAAAGAGCTCCATTGCAGAATTGGGTTTCCCTCTGCGTTTAGGCCGAGCGCTTCGGACAGTTGTGCAGAAGGCGTATTGGTGCTGGGCGAGTTGAGCGTCGAAAGCCCCGTGTAGTCTATTATGGCAAGGGCACAGCAATCTGTATCTTCTTTCATATAATCAAAAGTGAACAAAAACTCACCAAAACCATCACTTTCCGTCTTTGCTCCGGTATCAAAAAGCGCGCGCGCTTTAAGTCCCCATTTGTTCGCGTCGTTCAGGCCCTGCCCGTCGTAGGTATTGTTATAAAGGTGATCGCCATTGATGGCAAAGCCTGTCATGCGCATAGCGTTGCCGGTGTCACCAAAAGGAACGTTGACCATGGCGTGGACTTCGGCACGCTGATCAGTGTTATAGGTTAACTCGATCTCGGATTCAAGCGCGTGCGGGGAGGGAGCTTTGGTTATGATGCTGATAGCGCCGGCAGCCGTATTTTTCCCGTAGAGTGTACCCTGTGGTCCACGCAGGATTTCCACGCGTTCGATATCAATAAGGTCTCCTATGCTCATGCCAGCGCGGCCTTGGTAAACCCCATCGATAAACACCCCAACACTAGGGTCAATGCCTGCATTAGTGCCCACTGAGCCGATACCGCGGATTCTGATAGAGGTGGAATTGGAGTCTGTTCCTGGGGTTATCTTTAGACTGGGAGTATATTGCTCCAGTCCTGCGAGGTTGGTCACGCCAGATTCTTTAAAAAACTGACCCGTAAACGCCGTCACAGACATGGGGACTTCCTGAATACTCTCTTCGCGGCGGTTTGCAGTGACGACAATCTCTTCGAGCGCCAGCGGGTTGGGTCCGTTGGGGTTTACCTCGGCTGAGGCACAAACTCCCGTCAGTAGCAGGGGGGGAAGCATGAAAAGACCGGAAATAAATTGACGATTAGTCATAAGTCACCAGTAAAGTCTTATTTTTAGTCACCCTCCAGATGCGTTAATGCGCAGTTCCGACAGAGCGAGGAGCCATGGAGAGGAGGCGTTATCAGTTGAATGATGAGACTAGCAAAGTGTCAGATTAAAAACAAACAATATTGACTGTCTTTAATTTTGGGGCTACGGTGAGCATTCTTAACCCCAAATCTGTAAATGAGGATTCTAATGGCCGCTCCGATGCCTGCAACTAACCCGTTTTTGAAATTCCCTTATGGGCCGATCCAGATGGAGTGCGATGCGCATGACCTCGTAGTGGAGGGTGAAATCCCCGACGACTTATGTGGATCCCTCTATCGCGCGGGCCCCAATCAACGTTTCAAGCCTCGGGGCGATTACCATCTATTTATGGGAGATGGCATGGTGCATGCTTTCCACATCAAAGGCGGCAAGGTGGATTACAACAATCGCTGGGTACGAACCGCAAAGTGGAAGCACGAAGACAGGGAAGCCAGAACATTGATAAACCCGATGAATCCTTTTGACTGTGATCCGGACTACAGCGACTTTGTGTTCACCGATAAAGATGGCACTGCGAATACCGCTACCGTTTGGCATGGAGGGCGATTGCTCGTGATGGAAGAGGGTCATCCGCCTTACGAGCTAGACCCTGATACGCTTGAGTCACTCGGTAGCTGGAATTTTAGAGGCAAGCTAAACACCGCGATGACTGCCCACCCTAAAATCGATCCCGACACGGGTGAAATGGTATTTTTCGCTTATATGGCGACGGGCCCTTTCTCGGCGGACGTGATGGTGCATAAAGTAAATGCAGAGGGAATCTTGACGGAGAGTATTCTCGTGCCCACACCATATTCAGCGATGGTTCACGACTTCATGGTCACTGAAAATTATATCATTATCCCAGTGATGCCGATTACAGGCAGCCTTGAGAGGGCGATGGAAGGAGGACCTCCGTTTGCATGGGAGCCTGAAAAAGGCGTCCATCTTGGTATTTTACCGCGCCATGGCGGTAAAACTGAGGATATTCGCTGGGTCGAAATGGATCTAAGCTTTGCTTTCCATTTTATGAACGGTTATGACAAAGATGGTGTTATCACCGTTGACTGTAGTCAGTTTGAGGCGGCGCCTTTATTTTCTACGCCAGACGGACAATCTACCGGCAAGTCCGAGCCGCATCTAACACGATGGACTCTAGACATGAACGCGCAGTATCCGCGTGCCACCTTTGCACGCCTTGATGACTTCGAATCAGAGTTTCCACAGTGTGATCCCCGTTATGCCGGCAAGGCGTATCGACACGGATGGTATACCTCGCCTGATGGTGACTTAAAGAGTACGCTGGACGATAGCGGTAACTTTTATAATACCATTGGTCACTTTGATCATCAGGCAGACACCGTAGATCGCTACTCCTGTGGACAAGCGATGACTTCGGAGGCAATCTTCGTGCCTGCACACGATGGTGCGGCTGAAGGTGAGGGTTATCTGCTGTCAGTTGTGACGAGTTTCGAAACCAGAACGAGCAGCCTGTATATTTTCAACGCGCTCAAGTTGTCCGATGGACCATTGGCTAAAGTCCACCTGTCTCATAGCGTACCTGCAGGTTTTCATGGTTCATGGCGTCAAGGAAATTGAGACAGGCACCTCTACTCGACGATTGGCAACATCGATACCGAGTTTTTACCGGACATGCTAGAGGTATTGAGGAATGAAACCATGGCCGGAGAATGCATTTTTACAAGGTTACTATGAGCCTCTGACGGCTGAGTGCTTCTCGCCCGATCTGGTTATAGAGGGTGAAATACCCAAAGATCTCAACGGAACATTCTATCGCAATGGACCGAACCCTCAACTACCCCCAAAGAATGAGTACCATTTTTTTACCGGCGACGGCATGGTACACGCATTTACATTTAATAATGGCAAGGTCAGCCACAAAAATCGCTGGGCCCGCACTGAGCGCTTCAGGATTGAACAGCGCGCCGGTGAATCTTTGTTTAGCGGTATTAATCCGCTGGAAACGCCAGAGCAATATCTTGATTTTGTGCTGACAGATAAAGAGGGCGTCGCTAATACCTCAATCGTCTGTCACGGTAACCGCATGTTACTTTTGGAGGAGGGCCATTTGCCGTTTGAAATGGATCCAGACACATTGGACTCGCAGGGTTCCTGGAGTTTCTATGGCAAATTGAATACTACCATGTCCGCGCACCCGAAAGTGGACCCGGTTACCGGAGAACTGCTGTTTCACGCCTATATGGCGACGGGCCCATTCAGTGACGATATAGGCTTTTATCGCGTTAACAAGGAGGGGCACATGATAGAGTCTCACGTGTTCACCGCGCCCTATTCGGCTATGGTGCACGATTTTGTGGTGACGGAGCACTACGTTATATTCCCCGTGATGCCCATCACGGGCGATATGGGACGAGCAATGGAGGGCAAGCCGCCCTTCGCTTGGGAGCCGGAGGTTGGCACCCGCGTCGGAATCATGCCGCGTGATGGTACGCCTGCGGATATGCAGTGGATCGAGGGTGATGCATGTTACGTGTTTCACTTTGTGAATGGGCGTGACAAGGATGGTGTGATCACTATTGAAGCCTGCCATTTTGATTCGCCACCGTTGTTTCCGATGGCCGACGGCACTCCTACGCCCGCCAACGTGCACCCCGCAATTGCACGATGGACGATTGACCTGAATCAGCAAAGCCCGCGCGTCAAGATGGAATATCTGGCAGATCATGGTGCAGAGTTTCCTGTGGTAGATCCACGCCATGCCATGCGCGAATACACTCATGCATGGTATACGTCATCTGATCGTACGATTCCCGCGCAGATCCCGGGTAGTGATGTTGTGTACAACGCTATTGTCCACTTCAATGTAAAGACACTGACTAGTGACACTTATGCGTTTGAAGCGGGTTATGTTTCAGAACCTATGTTTGTGCCGCGCACTGAATCCAGCGCCGAGGGCGATGGTTATGTGCTCACCTGCGTTTACGATATTACAAGCAATACTAGTGCGCTCTGTGTGTTTGATGCGCAGAACATCGCAGCAGGGCCGGTTGGCAGGGCAAAGGTTTCTCATCGAGTGCCCGTGTGCTTTCACGGCACGTGGAAATCTGCTGGCTAGGGTGTCTGCCCCCCGTTAAGATGCGCTCTGCTATCAATAGCCTCTGGACATATCAACAACGTTAAGCATGCGTTCTCCGGCAACATAGCGTCGCAGATTCTCAACGGCGATAACGGTTTGTCGCTGATTCGCATCAGCGCCAGCAGCAGAGACATGCGGAGTGATAATGACATTCGGTAAACGCCACAGCGGACTGCTTTTGGGCAGTGGTTCAGGGTCGGTTACATCCAGTCCTGCACCGAACAGTTTGCCTGATTCCAATGCGGAAATCAGGTCGCTGGTTACGGTGCTTTTACCTCGTCCGACTGACAGAAAGATTGCGCCGGGTTTTACCGCGTCAAAGAATGTCTTGTCGAATACGCCAGTGGTTTCAGGCGTAAGAGGAAGGGCGTTGGCAATCACGTCAGCTTTTGCCGCCATGCTGTGAAGTTCATCTGCTAAGCCAACGTACTCCACATAATCAGGTCCTTCCTGAGATGACCTGCGTGTCGCAATCACGCGCATACCGAGACCGTGTGCACGCCATGCGATCTCGGTGCCAATGCCGCCAAGCCCTACCACCAGCAGAGTTTTACCTTTCAGTTCACCAAAGGTGACACCAGCGGAAAGCTCACGCTGCCATTTTCCTTGATCCTGCGCCCTCTGGTAGGCGGGGAGGTTATGCGTCAGGGCCATTAGCATCGCCATCGTATGTTCGGCGATTGCGGGTCCCGACAAACGCTTGTTGTTGGTAAATACGATGTCCTCACGTTGTGTGTTACTTATGCCGGTGCAATATTCCATGCCGACGCTGTAGTTATGTACCCAGCGCAACCGTGCGTCAGCATGTTTAAGCATGGCTGGGGTACAGAAACCGATCACACCATCGGTGCCGACGAGTAATTCCGGTGCAGGAAAAAAGCTGCCGGTGCGATCAAATATTAGTTCTACATTGCCTGCTGCTTGTTGTAACGCTGCTTCAAAATCATCTGAGGTGGACACCAAAGCGGGAATAAGCATGACTACTACTCGCTTAGGGTTCCAGCCGGCCTGTTCGGCGATGGGCTTGGTAGACTCGGCAAGATGAAGCTCTTCAATCAGAGCCTGTGCAGTGGGGGACGCGGGTTGGCTGTGGCAAAGCGAGGAAGCGCAAAGTATTGAAAAGGTTATGAGCAGTTTTGCTTTACTAAACAGTGTCATTAGTACCCCTCTCATTAAATTGACTTGGTTTAGCTCAGTTGTTGAATGGATTTTAGTTGTTTTAGTTGGACTCAAAAATGCGGATCGTTAACGATTATTGTCTATCTACCCTTTTGCCCAGTATAGTCAGCCGACCAAGATCACATGTTCAGGCACTATAATGGTGGCAGTACCTTCCAACAACACGCCCCTGTCATCGTGCTCTAGGCGGACGCTACAATCGGCCAACTGTATACCGTGCTCCTCGCGGAGTGCGCTGATTTCGCCTCTGGCGACGACCCGTTCGCCATCAAGGACGACCTGTGGAAAGCGCATCATAATGCGGCGCAGGCACTCGGGGCCACCCCAAGCCTGTAGCATGTTGATGAGGTAAGAAAGCCCCAAGGGTCCTTGATTAATGGTTCGTTTGCCAAGTCCAAGCGGCAGTGCATCCACTGCATCGCGGTCCCAGTGTAAAGGGTTGGGGTCACGCAGCAATGCGGCCATAGTGCGCATGCGGTCCGAGCTAACACTGGCCATTTCCCACTCGGGAATGCGGTCGCCTACTGCCAAAGTCACAGCATGTTCCTTGTGTAGTGCCAGGTGATGGTGACGCGGGCGGCCAAACTGTCATCGGGCGTGCGAAGCTCAAAGCAGAACTGGATACGGTCGTAGACGTTACCCTGATCATTCCTGCAGCGTTTAGCACTGGTGATACTGCCGCTGACAGCATAGCGAGTCTCTTCGCGGATGGATAGATACGTTTCCCAGTCATAACTTTCAATCACGATAGATAAATCTGACTCTGCTTGCCCAAGGGCAAACATGTCGGCGATGGAGGTCCCAGCGCCAGCAATCGGTATATGGAATAACGCGACTGGGTGGACCAAGCCGTCGGGTAGCAACGCAGCCCCGGTGCATTCGGTTAGTAGAAAATTTTCCCAGTGCGCAACGCTATAAAAACCGCCAGGAAAACGGTGTCCCGCTAGGCTAGTGATTTCGGATTCTGCTGGAATAGGATTTGAGCCCATACGCACTTACTACAATATCTCTTCAAAAAAGTTCAACATGGCGCGCCAAGAACGGGTGTCCGCCGACCGATTATAGACAGCGCCAAATGTGGGATCGTTTGCTTCAGGGCGAGTGAAGGCATGCACTGTGTGCCCGTAAGCGTGGACCTGCCAATCTGCTTGTTTGTCTGTCATCTCTTGCTTGAAGGCGTCAACCTCTTCTGGCGGTACCAGTGGGTCATCCTCGCCGTGCAGCACCAAGACTTTTGCGCCCAGCGTTTTGGGGTGGTCCAGTGAGTTACCCTGCAGTCCACCGTGAAAAGAGACTACCCCTTTGATATCTGCACCGCCGGCCCGCGCCAGGTCGAGCACCGCCGTGCCACCGAAGCAGTAACCCATTGCACCCATGCGTGCTAGATCGGCGCCGGGAATAGTTTTGGCCGCGGTGACGCCAGCAATGATGCGTTCCAGCAGCATGGCACGATTTTCAAAAAACGGTGTGAGGGTTGGCATCAGGTCGGACATGTCGGTCATCGTCTTGCCCTCGCCAAGTATATCGAGAGCAAAAGCGATATAGCCTGCATCCGCTAGTTTGGCGGCCTTCTGCCTCACTTCCTCGTTCAAGCCGTCCCAGGCATGGCAGACCAGAACGACAGGCAGCGGACCTTGCGCCTGTGTAGGCATAAAGTAAACACCCTTGCAAAGGGTATCGGCGGTGGAATATTCCAGTGGGGTAGCGCTACTAGTCATACTAAGTCTCCTCGTAAAATGGTCATTCTGATAGTCACACGTCTGCTCAGACGCGCATAGAGCGTCATGCGGGTATCACGCATTGCCTAACGAGCTTTGATGCTCAGATTAACCGGTGCCCACATTGACGGTTTTGAGCTACCAGCAATTGGTATGCAAAACGCTGTCCAGATCCTTGCGCGGTGCTGTTTTAAATTCGGTGCCTTGGGTATATGCGATCGGAATGAGGGCGACCTGAGTGAAATCGTCGGGAATATTCAACAGGCGAGCGACTTCCTGTTCATAACCGAGATGCAGAGTGGTCCAGCATGTACCAATACCGCGTTCTCTTGCGGCGAGCATGAAACTCCAGACCGCGGGTAAGATGGAGCCGTAGAGGCTAGCCATGACACCCTGTGGCAGACCCGGAGTATCTGTCCGTCCCGCGCAGCAGGGAATTAACATGGCGGGCACCTGAGCCATATTATCGGCAAGATACCGAGCAGAACTGAGCACTCGCGCCTGTGTAGGGGCCATTGATGGATCATCGAGATGTTGTTTCGTAGGTTGGGCGGGACCTGCTTCATAGTCGTCGAAGGCTTTTAGGTAGAGTTCGGCAATGGCGGCCTTCTTCGTTGCGTCCGTCACAATGACAAAGTGCCATCCCTGTGAGTTGGAACCTGAAGGAGCCTGCAGCGCAATATCGAGGCATTCACGCAGTATGGGCATCTCAACCGGTCGGTCAAAGTTTAGGCGTTTGCGGACGGCTCGCGTGGTAGTCAATACTTCGTCAGCGTTCAGATTTAATGTCGGCATGCGTATTCCTGCAGAGATAATGGTGGAGTAGGATTCTCTTTGAGCGAGTCTAGGTCAATTTGACTAAGAATAAAACAGTAGGGACTGATTGTTTCGCGCTGAGCGCTTTGCTAGCATAGCGACTTGAGGGCAGCGTCATAACCCTTGCCACAGACGGTATATTCGTAACACCACAGACAGGTCTCAGCGTGGATTTTTCTCTTAGCGAAGAACAGATATTACTGCGCGATAGCGTCGAGAAGTACATCCGTCAGCATTGCAGCGTCGAGCGTCATCGAACTGTCATCAAAACAGAGCTGGGTTTTGATGATGCTGCGTGGCAACAGTTTGCGCAATTGGGGTGGCTGTCTATACCGTTTAGCGAGGAACTCGGAGGCTTTGCGGGCGGGGCTACTGACATAATAGTTATCATGGAAGCGCTGGGAAAAGGTCTGGTTCGCGAGCCGTTACTTACTACGGTGGTTACCTGCGGTGGCTTTGTACACTGGGGTGGTAGTGAACAGCAACGGCAACAGTATATTCCCGCCATTATTAATGGCAGTGCGCAGTGGGCATTTGCCTTTGCGGAACAGAGCAGTGGTTACGATCTAGCGCAAGTGCGTACGACCGCGCTGCAGCAGGACGGAGGTTATGTCTTAAACGGTATGAAAGCTACGGTCTTGAATGCTCATTGCGCTGATCACTTAGTGGTATCGGCACGTACCAGTGGTGCCGCCGGTGACGTGACAGGCATTACCCTTTTTATTGTTGATGTCAATTCTTCAGGCGTTGGCGCGGACGATTTTTGCGCTGTAGACGGAAGCCGCGGTGCGCATGTGCATCTCGACAGTGTAGTGGTCGGTGCTGATCGTGTAATCGGTGAAGTCGGACAGGGTCATGCCCTGATGTTGGCGGTTATCGATAGGACTATTGTGGCTTTGGGGGGGGAAGCACTGGGAGCAATGCAGGCGCTGCTCGATGCTACTGTCGAATATACCAAGACGCGTCAGCAGTTTGGACAGCCCATTAGTAAGTTTCAGGTGTTGCAGCACCGCATGGCTGAAATGTATATGAAGGTCGAAGAGACCCGCTCACTGCTGTTTAATGCGGCTATCCAGTTGGATCAAAACGAACCTGACTCGGCTAGCGCGTGTGCGGCTTTGAAGGTAAAAGTATGCGAGGCGGGCAGGCTTGTGGCTCAGGAGGCTGTGCAGTTACACGGTGGTATTGGCATGACGGATGAACTCAGCATAGGCCACCACTACAAACGCTTGATGATATTGACCAAGCTTTATGGAGATGAGTCTTGGTATTTACAAAAATTTGCGGATTTAGCGGCTGGGCGCGCAGCGTAACGGGTGCGAAAAGTTCCTTTGCTAATACGATTGAGCTAGTCTATTTGTTATCGGAATGCCGACCAATAGCCGAGCCTTCCCCCTCTTCAAAAATTTCTTCTAGGCGGTCGGCTAGATAATTTAGGAGTTGCTGTACGCGTTCCTCCCGGTTCGTCATTAGCTGTCCAGCGGCCATGCCCTCCATCATGCACTTGGCGACATCCATCGCTAGCAGGAAGCGATCGCCGCGGTCGTTCCACTCGGAAAACAACGTTGCATTTGAATCACGTACGTGTTTTTCGAATGCCAGCTGTGAGTTTTCTAGAATGAACTTTAGTTCTGAGTCCGTCCGACTAGCGACGCACAATTCGTGGTAAACCACAAACAAGTCGCCGGTGAGGTGGTCCCAATATGCGTCAATACCCGCTCGGCGACGCTTTTTCCCTTTAAGGGAAGACGGGATGCTAGCGACTCGATACGAGTAATCCTCTAATAGCTTATCGTGAAGATACTCGACTGCGGCGCCAATGAGTTCTGTCTTCGACGGGAAGTGGTGCAACATCGCGCCGCGTGAAACCGTCGCTAAGCTTGCGACTTTCGCTGTGGTGACATTGGTGTAGCCCAGTTCTATAAAGCAATTAATAGAGGCTTTAAGTATGCGCTCTCGGGTCATGGCGCTCTTTTGAGCCTGCCAGCTTATGTCTTCACCGGGCTGCTCTACAACTCTGTCCCTTGCTGTGACTTCCTTTTTACTGGACATTGATTTTCTGGCCTCGAGTGAATAATAAAATAGGTCTAACTTAATCCGGACGGCGCGTTCAGTAACGATGGATTATGGTGCAATGCCGCATTGACGATCTTGCCTGGCAGCACTGATTTTATCTGCCGACCCCGCCCATACACAGGTATTTAATTTCCAAATAATCATCAATGCCGTATTTGGAACCTTCGCGGCCGATACCCGATTCCTTCATCCCGCCGAATGGGGCTACCTCGGTAGAAATAACGCCTTCGTTGATGCCGACAATACCGTAGTCTAGTCCTTCCGCAACGCGCCAAATACGTCCTATGTCTCGTGAGTAAAAGTAGGCTGAAAGTCCGAACGGGGTATCATTGCCTATACGAATAGCGTCTTCTTCAGTCTTGAATTTGAACAATGGGGCTATCGGCCCGAAGATTTCTTCGTTGTATACAGCCATCGTGTCGTCTACATCTATCAGCACAGTGGGTTCATAAAAGTTGTCCCCCGGTGCGTCGCTGCCGCTGCCGCCGATTAGTGCCGTCGCACCTTTTGCTGTGGCGTCGTCTACGATAGCGCTAACTTTGTCAAAGGCCGCGTTGTTGATCAGTGGGCCAATCGTTACGCCTTCCTCGGTGCCGTCACCCATCTTCAGTCCCTTTACTGCCGTCAGCAGTTTTTCCGTGAACGCGTCGAACACCGATTCCTGCACTAGAATCCGATTCGCGCAGACACAGGTCTGCCCTGCATTACGGTACTTCGATGCCATAGCGCCGCTGACTGCGGCGTCCAGGTCCCCATCATCGAACACGATAAATGGCGCATTCCCGCCGAGCTCCATAGAGGTCTTTTTGACCGTGCCGGCACACTGCTCCATCAGTGTTTTTCCGACTGCAGTAGAGCCAGTAAAGGTCAGCTTGCGCACGATCTTACTGCTGGTCATCTCGCCACCAATTGCTTTGGCGTTATCGCCAGTAACAACGCTAAATACGCCGCCTGGAATACCTGCGCGCTGACCCAGTTCAGCGAGCGCTAGTGCACAAAGGGGCGTTTCATTGGCCGGTTTCAATACGATGGTACAGCCGGCCGCGAGTGCAGGGGCTACCTTGCGGGTGATCATGGCAATGGGGAAGTTCCAAGGTGTAATCGCAGCAACCACCCCTACCGGTTGTTTCAGAGTGACAATGCGCTGATTAGGGTTATTCGCGCTGATGGTGTCGCCGTATATTCGACGGCCCTCTTCAGCAAACCATTCAACAAATGCAGCACCGTAAGCCACTTCGCCACGTGACTCAGCCAGCGGTTTCCCTTGTTCGGCGGTCATTAGTTGGGCCAGGTCCTCCTGATTTGCCATGATGAGAGAGAACCAACGCTTCAGAATAGCCGAGCGCTCTTTTGCAACGACTTGGCGCCAGCTGCTGAGAGCGATTTCGGCGGTCTCAATAGCATGTCGAGTTTCAGGAGCACCGGCATTGGAAATTGTAATAATTTTTTTATTGGTAGCAGGATTAAATATGTCGCTGGTGGCGCCGTTGTCAGCTTCTATCCAATTACCATTGATGTACAAGTGAGATCTTAATAGAGATGGGTCAGTCAGTGTTAGCATTGGAACGGTTTACTCCTGAATTAAGTATTGCTGCAGTTTACTTGCCAGCGAGACGCGCAACAACTGGCGCAAACGTCTCCACCATGTTGTTTGTTCCGTCATCAAGTACGGCAATATAAGAAATGCCGTAGGTTTCCCGGCGGCGCTCTAGCTCTTCGCAGATGAAGTCGACACTGCCAATGAGGCAGTGCGGATGACTGAGAATATCGCCACTAGACATTCCTAAAGCACCGCCGATGGCTTCTGCTGTTGCCTGTTGGTGATCGGTAATAATAGTGTTGTAGGCACCGATTTCCAGCTCTATTTCGTTAAAACGAGCACCAGCGCCCTTTTTTATCCAGTCGATTTTCTGGGCTGTGGCAGCCGCAAGCCCTGATGTCATGCCATCAGGGCCAAGCATTCCAGAGCGGTTATTAAAATTCAGGCTAACGATGTCGGCTTCCTCTCCAGCAAAAGTTAGGATTTTTTTGCTGCCACCTCCGATCATTAATGGCGGATAGGGCGCTTGTGAGGGTATCGGTGTGCCAGAAAAGCCTGACCACTTAATGAAGTTGCCTGCGATCTCAAGCGGTTCACCAGACATGAACGCTTTATAAGCAGAGACGAATTCAGCGAAGCGTTCAAAGCGCTGCGGAAAATCATCAAAAGGCAGGTTAACGGCCTCATATTCATTTTTGATCCAGCCGGCGCCGATGCCAAATTCCAGTCGTCCTTCAGACAGGTAGTCCATCGTTGCGGCTTCTTTGGCCAGTATAATTGGGTGGTGATAATCGTTGCAGAAAACACGGCAACCTACACGCAGCGTGCTCGTTTGTTCCAGCGCCATTGCGATTGCGGGCACTGCAGCTAGCATTTGGGGAGGATGATAGGTGGAGTCTAGAGCGGGCCCTGTGCTGAGGAAGTGGTCTGCTAGGAAAAAGGTCGAATAACCAAGGTTTTCAGTTTTCGCGATGAGGTTGCGCCAGCTAGCCGCTGAATCCGTGTTGAAACTTTGCAGTGAAAATCGAAAAGGCTTGTCCTGGCTCATGTGTAGTGCCCCTAAAACTCAGGATGGTTTCCTAATGATCACCGGGATACTGCTCTGCCGACACATGCCAGAATATCTCTCCCCATGTTCTAAGTTATCGATCAGTCGGTTAGTGTTGCTGCCAATTTCGCGGACCTTTTGATCGGCATTTGCAGTTGGCTCGGGTGACCCTCCCCAACAGTGAGACATGGAGATGACTCCGGGCCTGATGTCATCACTGGCCTTCGCTACAGCTGGGATGGCTCCATGGCGTGAATGCACTTCAACAATATCGCCATCTGAGACTTGAAGTTCTGCTAGCTCTTGGGAGTGCATAAAAGCTGGGTTAGTGGTGCCCTTGCTTTTTAGTAGGCTTAGTTCTGGTCCAGTAGAGTTGTAAGTATTTTTCATGCGACGACTGATCAACAGCATTGGGTATTCTTCCGTGCCCGAAGATTTCATATCGTTATGCGCGACGTCCAACTCCTGTTGCAGTCCGGGCGGAAAAAGCTGCAGGCGCTCGCGCGTTGTCGGATCGGGTGCGCCAAGGATGACGTCCGGCACATCAAAAACTTTTCCGCCTTGGGTGTCATAAATCTGTTTCAACGGCACGCGTGATCCTTTGGTTATATTAGCAAGCAAGTCGAATTTTTTCGGCTTTTCCTGCATATTTATCGGTCCGTTGGCCATGCTCATGTTGAGCCCCATACGCTTGCCCATGGCCCAGAAAAATTCCCATTCTTCTATTTTATCGCCTTCGGCCTCGACGACGGTTTGGGTGTATTGGCTGTAAGGTTTGTCATGCCATATATCGGTGAGCAGAGTGACATCTTCTCGTTCTAAACACATTTTGGGTGCCAACACATAATCCGCCATCTGTGCTGTCGCCGCCATTTTTATATCAATACAGACTAGAAGTTCTAGGCCTGACAGTGCTGCATACGTCTTGTCTTGATCTGGCCAAGCTAGTAGTGGGTTGCCACCCACGCATATCAGGGCCTTGATTTGCCCCTCGCCCTCTAGAAGCATTTCGTCACTGATTACAGCGGTGGGCATTTCTTTGGCTGGGCCATAGGGAGACAGCACCACTGTCTCACAAATATTTGCGGATACACGACTCTTTACGCCGTCGGTGAGCCACTGTGGTTGTGGTCCAGTAGCTTCAGCATTTCGAGGGGCCATGGGTGTAAGAACGCCGGGGTTGGGCAGGCGTTCGCCTTCACGATAGTGACGTCCGCAGATTGCGTTTAGGGACTGCACAAGGTGTTGCAATAGATTGGGATGAGGCCCCATCTCGGGCCCTGTGCCGGTAACGGCAGTGCCACGAGGACCGGCAGCAAACATCCTAGCGGCTGCAACGATTTGCTCGGCCGGGATACCGGCCGCAGCAGATACTGCCTCCGGGCTGAACCTTCGGGTGTGTTCCGTAAGCTGCTCCAGGCCATCAACATGTTCTAAGCAGAACGCTTTATCATATAGTTCGTCCGCAAGGATTACGGCAATAATAGCGGCTACGACTGCAGCATCTTGGCCCGGACGGACCTGCAAATGTAGGTCTGCGCGACTCGCCACTTCTGTCACGCGCGGGTCGATACAAATGACTTTGATGCCGCGCTTCTTGCCATCGCGCAGGGCATTGTGTGGGCTAAAAGCCGGAATACCGCCGGGTATTGAATAGTGTGATACCAAGGTATTATTGCCGATGATCATGGCAACATCGGAATCATTCCACATGTGGCTGCCACCGTTCCACCACCCCATGCGAGTCGGACCAATTGCAACCTTTGCGGGTTGGTCAATGGTGACACTCGTATAGTATGAGGGAGAGTCAATGGCCGCATGGAATGCTCTCGCTACATCGTGGGCTGCTGAATTTTGATAAGAGTAAGTGCCGTTGTAGCTGGCGATACTGCGCGGGCCATAGGTGTCCAGTATGGTCTGCAATTGTGCAGCTATCTCATCCATTGCAAGCTCGGTACCAATGGGCTTAAAGGAACCATCGGGCTGTTTTTTTTGTGACTGCTGTAGGCGAGTGGGGTGGTCAATTTGATCTATCATTTGCCGGCCCTTGATGCAGGTATAGCCGCCATACATTTCATTACTGGTATCGGGGACCAGCGCTATTAGTTTATTATTTTCGACTGTTGCCTCCATCGGGCAGTAAGCATGACAAAATCGACAATATGTTTTTACAGTTTTGCTCGCCATCTAATTGCAATCCTATAATCGTTACCTGCTTAGTGAAACTGAATGTTTATTCAGTAAAAAAGTCTGCACGGGGCTTGCCATCCGGATCGTATACAGGCTCCTCCAAAGCCACTTTAAATTTTGATACCTCAGTTTCACTTACACCGTATTTGCCTAGGCTAGCGAGCATGTTCTGATAGTAGGGACCTGCCAGATGTGCAGCTAAATCCTCTACTGAATCCCAGTTCTCATAGACATAGACTCGCGTAACAGAGGTAGGGTCTGCGGACCAAACATAATGGCGACATCCCTTTTGTGCGCGCGTTTGCTCTACTAAATTTGCCGTTTCTGCAAGCGCATTTTCGCGCTCCAGTGCAGGGAGATGAACGGTGCCAGCAATCAATATAGTCATGAGCAATCCTAAGCAGTAAATGGACATTTGAGTGGCGATGGTGACCGAAGAAACAGTAGCAGAGTAGACGCGCTAAAACAATCAGGGTTGACTGATTTTTTGAGAGCCGTTATCGTAGGCAACTGACTAAACGGATAAGCTTCAGCTATGAAAGAACTGACAAATCGCCAGTATTATCTCGCGTCGCGCCCCACAGGAAAGCCTGATGCGGCTAATGTACCTGTCCGGGACGTTCCAGTTGCCGCACCTGCTAGCGGCGAGGTGGTATTGCGCAATATGTATATTTCGCTGGATCCAGCGATTCGTGGTTGGATGGGCGATGATCCTAATTATATTGAGCCCATTACTTTGGGCGAGGCAGTGCGCAGCTCTGTTATTGGTCGCGTGGTCGAAAGCAATAGTCCTGATTATGCTGTGGGCGATGTTGCGATGAGCCTCGGAGGATGGGAGCAATATACAACGGCACATGCCGTCACATTAAACAAACTGGATGAAAACGCCGGTATTCCCCTTAGTATGTTTATGGGCGTGCTAGGCCCGACCGGCCTGACCGCCTATTTTGGCTTGCTGGAGGTTGGCAAGCCCAAGGCCGGGGAGACCGTCCTTGTCAGTGCTGCTGCGGGTGCAGTGGGCTCGGTAGTGGGGCAGATCGCCAAAATGAAAGGTTGTCGGGTCGTCGGAATGGCCGGCAGCGATGAGAAATGCGCTTGGATCAAGGATGATCTGGGCTTCGATGATGTTATCAACTACAAGACCTGCGGCGATTATGAGAAAGCGATCCGCAAAGCCTGCCCTGAGGGTGTCGATATCTACTTCGACAATGTAGGCGGCGATATTATGGATGCCGCATTAAACTGTCTGAATAAATTTGCGCGAGTCGCTGTATGTGGCTGGATATCAACCTATAACGTCCCCAACGCTCCGGGCCCCAGCAATTTGTGGCAACTGGTTGCGGAGAGTGTCACGATGCAGGGATTCACCTTGCTGGATTATCTGGATCGTTTTGAGGAGGGCATTGGTCAATTGGCAGAGTGGCTAATGGCAGGAGCAATTACGTCTCGCGAGGAGATTGTCGATGGCCTCGATAATGTGTTGCCCACATTTCTTAAATTGTTCGATGGCTCCAATACAGGCAAGCTGTTGATTCGGATTCCCGAGGACTAGGGCGCAGGTTGAATGAATATTCCTGGCCCCGCACACGTGCCATTGAAAAAAGAATCTACTGGAAATCTATTGCGCTAAGACCTTAAGCAGCGGCTCTATAAGCGTCGCATCGCTGCGATTAGAGGTGATGTTAAATTTCGAGGGAATGCCACCAAGCCTGACAATGACAGTTTGTGTGTTGGGGTTAATCATAATGAGTTGCAGCCCCATGCCCTCAATCCAAAAAGTCTCAGGCAACGTCGGTAACCCACTGTAAATATGATAGCCATAGGAATTACCGACAGATTCTCCTGTAGCTTGGACAAAAAATCGCTCTGGAGTCACGCGGTCGTTAATCATTTTTTCTATCCAATGATGGGGAACAATGGTGTTGCTTTGCCTGAGATACAGATTGCCAATACCTAACCAAGATCGTGCGGTTGCAAACAGGCAGCAATAGCCGGTGCTATTGATGATCGCGGCGTCTTCCAACTGCAGAGGGTGCCATAGTTTTTCTTCAATCAGGTGATTTAGCGGTTGCTGATAAATTTCAGTCAGTATGAGGTTTAAGAGGTGGTAGTTAATGTTGTCATAACGGAATCCACGATCTCCGTTAAATGAAATTTTACTCAGCGGCGTTACTAGCTCTTTACCCTTTAATGTAGAACTCAGGTCTGTTGATGTAGATTGTATGCCTGACGTGTGACGTAGCAAATCTCGAATAGTTAACTCTCGACCAGCGGGGGAATCGATTTCTGGAATATAGTGCGAAACCGAATCGTTTTCTGATTGAATTTTACCTTCATCGATCGCGATGCCAATCATTAGCGCAATAATGTTTTTTGCCATAGACATGCCATTAATATTTTTGCCACGATCAGCATCCTCTGAGTAGCGTTCATAGACAATTTGACCCTTCTTTTGCACAAGCAGGGCTTCTGTTTGGCTTCTCTCGAACCAAGCATCGAGTGGGTCGCTATACTCTGAATGTGACACTAATATTGGAACGAAATCAGTCGACGTTACGCCGTTAATGGCTTCAGGCATGGATGCTAGGAATGAATCTTGAGATTTCAATAAATCATTGATATGAGCATTCGCCTCGAGCATAAGGCCATCTAGAAAGGTTGTTTTGAATGGACTGAGCATCAGAAGCGCCAATATCAGGGTAAAAGATCCTGCTACTATCGCAATTTTTCGCCAGCGTTTGCGGCTCCCGCTCATATCTTTACCTAGGCCGGGCGTTCCGACGTTAATAGTGCTGACAGTGTTGTACATACTGCATCTGTCCCGACATTAAAAACAGCCCGCTGGGCTGCACATATCCAGATCGCGGCAATAGTCAGTATCCGATGATGGATGATGGGATCAGCCTGTTGGGGGGGTGTAAGTGCCACTCATGTCTGAAGGCCCGTTATAAATAAAGCTGTAGTGCCTTAACTGAAACAACCATTGGCCGCCCTGTTTGACATAGGTGTCCAGATAGCGACTCACCATTGTGCTGGCATTGCCTTCATGGTCACGGGTGTATTCATGCAGGTACCAATGACCGCTGGCGCTGTCGCCGTTTATTTCAAACACGCTTGAACTAGGCAGCATCAAGGCAAACTCAAAGCCGCCCATCATCTGTAGCCAAAGGGTGAGGATGTTGTCGCGTCCACTCACCGGAGTACCGAGCAGATTCCAGACCCCATCCTCTGCCCAAGTGGCGATCCAGGCGTCAGCGTCCCTGCGATTCACCGCATC
>PKDD01000146.1 GCA_002862465.1 Haliea sp. | reverse complement strand
CGCGCGGTGCGCTCTTACCGCACCTTTTCACCCTTACCTAGCGGACTAGGCGGTATCCTCTCTGTTGCACTTTCCGTAGGCTCTCGCCCCCCAGGCGTTACCTGGCACTCTGCCCTATGGAGCCCGGACTTTCCTCCCCCCAATCATGTCACCACAACCGAAAAGCGATCGCCTAACCGACTCGCGAGCAAGCGTACGCTTTGATGCTGTCAAGAGCAAGCAATGCGTGGCCACTGCCTCGCTATCCGCCAATGTTCTGTTTATTGGCCAGCAAGTAGTCGTAAAGCTGTTTCTTACGCAAACCAGTGCAGTCTGCTACTACCGCCGCGGCACGTTTGGCGGGCAATTCCTGCGATAACCGTACAAGCAGCGCCGCAACATCAGCATCCAATGCATGCTCTCCTTTTGGCTTCCCGGCAACGATGACGACCATTTCGCCCCTCTGTTGATCACTGTCATCGCTTACAAACTGCACCAGTTCAGCCAATGAGCCTCGCCTGATTGTCTCATAGAGCTTGGTCATTTCTCGCGCCAACACCGCTTCTCTTGCCGCACCGAACGCCTTAACCATCGACTGCAAAGAGGCTTCAACACGATGAGGCGCCTCATAAAAGATTAACGTTACTGACTCAGACCTTAGTGCATTTAACCGATTTAACCTCGCGCCCTCCCGCGCAGGAAGAAAGCCTTCAAAGAGGAATCGATCCGTGGGCAGACCTGATGCGCTTAATGCTGCGATGGCAGCACAGGCACCGGGAACAGGCCGCACAGCAAAGCCACCCTCCTGCGCATGACGCACCAGGCGGTAGCCTGGATCAGAGATAAGAGGCGTACCAGCATCAGACACAAGCGCTACGCTTCCACCAGCAGACAAACAACCGCTAATGCGTTGTAATGCACGCTCGTCGCTATGGTCATGGTATGCCATGACGGGTGTGTTGATTGAGAAAAACTGCAACAACCGCTGAGTATGTCGGGTGTCTTCTGCAGCAATAATATCTGCATTTTGCAGAACCTCGACTGCGCGCTGTGACATATCACCGAAGTTACCTATGGGCGTTGCCACAACATAGAGCCCGGAATACACAAATTCCCCTTATAATGTCCACACATCGGAAATCCCGAACAAACAGGATCTATCAAATTGTTGATGAAGCATAACATGACACAGAGATATTCCAGTCCGCGCAGCCAAGTAAAAATGCTAACACTTCTTTTACTGACAATATTGCTATGGGGCTGCGCTAGCAACCCGCAGAAAAAGGAGCCACAGCCCCCTGCACCCGAGGAGCAGAAACCGATACAACGATCGGGGATGTCTCTGACACTGCCGCCCAGTCAGTTTAGTGACGCGCTAAATAGCGCCGAGCAGTCGCTTGCAGAGTTTGACTGGATGCAGGCCAGTATTGTACTGCAGGAGCTTCCTGCGGAAGGTTTGTCATCCAACGACGCCACCTATGTCGGTTATCTCCACGCTCGAATAGCCTATATTCGCGGAGATCAGTTACAGGCACTGAATCAATTAAAGCAGTTGGATTATTCAGGTATGGATCCGGCTTTACGCTACCGGATTCGCAGCTTCGAGCACTACATACTCGAAACGCAAGGCGATTCGCTGGCAAGCGCAGAACTAGCCGATAAAATTTTGCGGGGCACCCAAGGGGGCATTGCTGACGCCTGGAAGCGCAGCATATGGAAAAATCTAGAACGGACGAATAAACAGCAACTTTTGATTGCCTTTTCCAACGCCACCGATCCGCAGTGGCGCGGTTGGCTGGCCCTAGCATTAATCAACCGTCAGACTGATTCTCAAATGCAGCGTGAGTTAGCTCAGTGGCGCATTGAAAACCCAGGTCATCCTGCCGCTTACCCGCTACCCGGTGGGCTCGATTATCTGTTGGCATCATCGATCCAGAACGGCAAGGTGGTATTGATACTGCCGCTTAGCGGACAACTGGCGCAAGCGGGCAAAGCCGTGCTGGAAGGCTTTCTCGCCGCTCATTATGCAGACAGTTCCGCGGGGCACTCGACAGATGAACTTTTGGTCATTGACGTGGGAAAATTCCCCTCTGCCAGCGACGCCTATACAGAAGCGTTGCGCGAGGGCGCTAGCATCGTCGTTGGCCCTTTGAGCAAACAAGCTGTGGCTGACCTAGCTGCGCGCCCAGAGCGCCCTATACCGATACTTGCCTTGAATCGTATCGATGATCCGGTATTGCTCGCTCAGGGCAGCGCCTTGGTGCAACTGTCGCTAGCACCAGAGGATGAGGCTATCAGTGTCGCAGAATTCGCTTTTGGCAGGGGCGCTCGCCGAGCGATAATCATAAGACCAGCAGGGGATTGGGGTCGCAAGGTGGACACTGCTTTGCGCAAGCGCTGGAATTCCCTTGGCGGCACCATCGCGAGCGACACAACGTATAGCACCTACGACGATTATTCCAACAGCGTCACATTGGCACTGTCACTGGATGCCAGTGAACAGCGGGCGCGTGACCTTCGCGCGGCAATAGGTGCCAACATCGAGTTTACTCCCCGTCGCAGACAAGACGCGGATGTCATCTTTCTCCTTAGTCGTAATGGAGCGGAAGCCCGCTCGATTAAACCACTACTAGCATTTCACTATGCTGGTAATCTTCCTGTTTACGCCATTTCTAGTATTTACAACGGCGTTCCAGACGAGCGTAATCAGGATTTAAATGGCATCCAACTCGTTGAAACGCCCTGGCTATTGGATATCAATTCAGGCCTGCGGGCAGCCCTAGCTCCGGACGCCAAGGGCAGCAAGTATACTCGGCTCAACGCGCTAGGAGCAGACGCCTATCTCGTACAATCTAATTTTTTGCGTCTTCAGAGCGGTGCGGACGCAGTGATGCGCGGGAATACGGGTCTGCTAAGCATGGACCCAACTCTGAGTATCACCCGACAGCTGTCCCCGGCCACATTTGATGCGGGCGTCCTAAAGGCCCAGCAGATATACTAATTGCCCCAATGGAATCGACCACCACATCGCAATGCCCTGATGAAATCACTGGGAGACTATTACGAAGATCAGGCACTGTCCCTGATAGCGAGGGCAGGACTGCGACCTCTGGAACGCAACTTCAGAATGCAAATCGGCGAGATCGACCTCATCGCCATCGATGGCACACACTTGGTCTTCATAGAAGTCAGGGCGCGCAGTAACGACCGATTTGACGGCGCCGCAGCTTCTGTCAACTCTCACAAGCAAAAGCGTATTGTGAAAACGGCCCAACTTTTTCTACAACAGAGACCAAATTTAATAAATATGCCCTGTCGATTTGACGTGATTGCCTTCGAACCGCCACAATCTGGGATCGACACGCGTATCCGATGGATTCGCGGTGCATTTAATGCCTGACATTCGTTTTCTGGAAGGACCTGCATGGACTACTACCGCATCATTGCCGATAATTTTCAGAGCACGATAGATACTGTCGTTATGGCTGTGGACCCTCTGGCAGAAGTGATAGTGCGTGGCGCCCAACTGATGGCAGAGGCACTGCTGGCAGATCGCAAGATCATCGTATGCGGCAACGGTGTAGATGGCGCACTGGCACAGCTGTTTACCTGCAATTTACTCAATCGCTTTGATAACGACAGGCCCGCGCTACCTAGCCTCACGCTCGGTGCAGACAACACCAGCGTCACCGCCATCGCTCAATCCAATGGTATCAATGAAATTTTCTCGCGCCAACTGCGCGCGCTGGGCCAAGCGGGAGATGTCTTGCTGTGCATAAACAGTTCGACAAGCACAGACAACCTGCTGCGAGCGGTAAAGACAGCCCAAGAACGAAATATGGGGATCATTATGATGTCGAATGCGAAAGACAGCGAGGCGGGCACTCTCATGCGTCCAGAGGATGTGGAACTGCGCGTAGATGCCACGCAACCAGCGCGGATTGTCGAAATACACACCATGGTCATTCACCATTTTTGCGAACTTATAGATCACAACCTTTTTAGCACGCACAATCGAGGCTGAAACATGAGAATCATTTTCGCACCACTGCTAACCTGCCTCTTACTTTCACTGCATGGCTGCGGAAGTCTTCTTTCAAGCATGCAGGTAGGCTCGATAGAAGACCCACCTAACAAACGCACTCTCGGACGGATTATTGAAGACGACAACATCGAAACCAAAGTTGAGGTAAACATTCATGCCTCGAATGACGCCTATGACACCGCGCATCTAGTAGTTGTCAGTTATAACGGTTATGTCCTTTTAGCCGGCCAAGTCAGCGATAAAGTGTTAAAAGCGAGAGCAACTGCGGTGGTGCGCAAAGTTCAGAATGTACGCAGAATATATAACGAGCTTGAAATCGGCCCACCCACCTCCGGACTGACCCGCGGCAAGGACTCATGGATCACCTCCAAGATAAAATCTGTGCTGTTGACCAGTGATGATATTGAAAGCTCACAGGTCAAGGTAGTAACTGAAAATGGCGTGGTCTATCTGATGGGCCTAGTAACTCAGAAAGAAGCAACGCATGTCAAAGAAATGGCGGCGGACGTTTCCGGGGTCAGCAAAGTCGTATCACTGTTTCAAATCATAAGTTAATGTTACCGCGCTGGCAGCACAGGCAATAACGGCAAGCGCCGGATCTTACTTGACAATCTTGAGAGAAGGACGCTTTTCAGGATCAGGCGGCGTATCATCCGGCGATCTGACGGTCTCCTCAGGGTCGAACACCATACCCTGGCCATTTTCTCGAGCGTAGATGCCCACAACGGCAGGGATTGGCACAAAGATATCAGTTGCGACGCCACCAAATCGACCGTTAAAAACCATGGCCTCATTGGATATATTCAAGTCAACTACGGCGTCCGGGGAAATGTTAAGGACAATCTGGTTGTCCTTAACAAATTGTTGAGGAACTATGACACCGGGCGTCGATGCCTCCACCAGCACGTAGGGCGTCAGGTCATTGTCTACAATCCACTCATAGAGTGCACGCATAATGTAAGGACGACTAGAATTCATCATCAACTCTGCCACTAGGGAAAGACTGTCCTAAAGTCGCATTTCTCGCTCTTGCTCGGTCAGACTCTCCTGAAAAGACTCTCGGTTAAATAGATGATCCATATAAGTCTGCAGAGGTTTTGTCTGCTTGCTAGGCCGGATTTCCACACCCAAAAACGGAAGACGCCACAAAATAGGCGCAATGCAGCAGTCTACCAAGGTGAATTCGTCGCTCATAAAAAACGGCTTTTCCGCAAAAATTGGCGCAACACCCAGAATACTTTCACGCAGTTCCTTGACTGACTTCTTGATAACATTCTCACTGCGAGTGTGCTGGATCGTATCAACCAGTGCGCCCCAATCCTTCTCGATACGGTGAATAAAGAGTCGACTTTCTGCGCGAGCCACTGGGTATACCGGCAACAACGGCGGATGTGGAAAGCGTTCGTCCAAGTATTCCATCATTACCTTGGACTCATAAAGCACCAAATCACGGTCTACCAATGTTGGCAAACTATTGTAGGGGTTCAGATCGGCCAACTCGGCGGGAGGGTGCGCTGCATCGGATTCGACGAGGTCGACCGTGACACCTTTCTCAGCCAGCACAATGCGCACCCTATGGCTATAGTGACTGGAGCTATCAGAAAAAAATGTCATCGAAGACCGCTTTGCCACAACACCCATTAAGGATTCCTCAGTATTTTTTTAGAACACGGAATGGCGCTGAGTCAATCTCAACACCACCAATTACGCGCACTCAGTGTACGTCTTTCCAGTACTCTCGATTGAGTAACCAAGCAAAAACCGTAAAAAAGGCAATAAAAAGCAATGTAAACATGCCTATTCGGTGACGGTCAACGACCATCGGCTCAGCCGAATAGGCAAGGAAGTTTACCAGATCATACACCGTCTTATCGAACTGTTGGGAAGTCATTTCTCCAGCTACCGGAATGACAAACTGCCCGCAAGGATCCTCCAGTATATCTTCGCCCGTCAAAGGATCGCGTTTTACACCACCATTGGCGGCCGTAACGGGACCCGGGGCGCACTCCTGCATGCCCTGCAATTCTAGCAACACATGCGGCATACCCACGTCCTTAAATACCTTGTTATTAACGCCATATGGGCGGCTACCGTCCTGATAAAAGGTTCTCAAATAAGTGTAGAGCCACTCCGGTTGACGAGCGCGAGAAACCAGTGTCAGATCCGGCGGCGCAGCGCCGAACCATTTTTTAGCTTCAGCGTTATCCATGGCATTTTCCATCAAAGACCCCATCTTGACGTCAGGATCGAACATCAAATTGACCTTAAACAGGTCCTCCGGAATGCCAAGATCATCCGCTACCCGAGTATAACGCTGATATTTAAGGGAGTGGCACCCCATACAGTAATTCATATAAGTTTGAATACCGTGCTGCAATGAGGCCTTATCGCGGGGATCAGCTACAAATTCGTCGCACTCGATAGTCCCACAAGCGTATGAGGATGCTGCTACCGCTTGCAGAGGCAAAACAGTCAACGCTAATACCAGCAGTAAAGCGCCCATGCTGCCCCAGAACCCAATGCCGCCGTCCATGGTCACGCGATCAGGCTCTGGCTTAGTTTTGTCAATCGACGACCATATTGGCATCAGCAAGAAAAAGCTAAAATAGATGATGGAACAAATGCGAGCCAGTATCGTCCGCCCCTCGGTGGGCGCCCAGGCACCCAATACGCCCAGAATGAGGAATGAAGATACGAATGCCACCAACATTACCTTCGTGATATTACCGCGATAGCGCCAAGATCTGACCGGGCTACGATCCAGCCAAGGCAACATGAACGGTATGGCAACCGACGCGGCGAATGCTACGAAGCCCCAGAGCTTGTCTGGCACGGCACGAAGCACAGAATAAAAAGGCGTGAAATACCAAGTAGGGGCTATGTGCTCAGGCGTCTTCAGATTGTTTGCCTGCTCAAAGTTGGGATACTCCAGAAAGAAGCCACCCATTTCCGGCATGAAAAACATGATCCCACAAAATATAAATAGGAACACGCCAATTGCCTGCAAGTCATGCACCGTGTAGTAGGGGTGAAATGCTACCCCATCCAGCGGCACACCATCTTTATCTTTGTACTTCTTAATATCGACGCCATCCGGATTGTTTGAGCCCACTTCGTGCAGTGCCAGTAGGTGCAACACAACCAAAGCCAACAAAATAATAGGCAAAGCAACCACATGCAGCGCGAAGAACCGGTTCAGCGTAATGCCGGAGAGTAGGTAGTCTCCGCGAATCCATGTGACGATATCCTCACCGAAGTAAGGAATTGCACCGAATAAAGAAATAATAACCTGTGCGCCCCAGTACGACATTTGGCCCCATGGCAGCACATAGCCAACGAAGGCTTCAGCCATTAGCACAACAAAAATAAGCATGCCAAAAATCCAGATTAGCTCTCGAGGCTTCTTGTAAGAGCCATAAAGCATGGCTCGAAACATATGCAAATAGACCACTACGAAGAACGCCGACGCCCCCGTGGAGTGCATATAGCGCAGTATCCAACCGTAATCGACGTCACGCATGATATATTCGACAGAAGCGAAGGCGTCCTCTTGGGAGGGCGTATAGCTCATAGTCAGCCAGATTCCAGTGAGCAGTTGGTTAACCAGCACCAACAGGGACAAGACTCCGAAAAAATACCAAAAATTAAAGTTTTTGGGCGCATAATACTTGGCCATATGCGTGTTCCACGCCTTCATGATAGGCAGGCGCGCATCGACCCAATCTCTTAATCCAACTAGCATATTACTCATCACACATTCTCCGGATTCACGCCGACAACCAAAACCTCGTCACCCTCATATGAATAGGGAGGAACCAACAAGTTAGAGGGAGCAGGAACGCCCGCATAAACGCGGCCGGATAGATCAAATTTCGAGCCATGGCAGGGACAAAAGAATCCACCCACCCAGGCGGCTCCGCCCATGTCGGGCGCGCCCACTTCAGGAACAAACTTGGGGGCGCAGCCAAGGTGTGTACAAAGTCCGACAACCACCAGTATGTTTGGGTTGCTAGAACGTTCTATCCCGGTGATATACTCTGGCTGCTGCGCAGCGTTTTCAGATTCAGGGTCTCGCAGCTGGGTATTGAGGCCTGCAAGCGCTTCAAGCTGGCTAGTGGTGCGGTTTACAATATAAACCGGCTGCCCACGCCATTCGAGAACAATCATCTGACCGGGCTCTAACTGACTCACATCAGCTTTGACAGGGGCTCCTGCTGCTTTCGCCTTTGCTGACGGATTCCAAGATCCTACAAATGGCGTTAAAATACCGACAGCCCCAGCGGCACCGACTGCGCTTGTGGCAGCTGTCAGGAATTTCCTTCTTCCCGGGTTCACGCCGTCGCTCGTCATGCTTCTCTCCCAATATTGCAGGCCAACTGACGCCCATCAAACAATGATCTGAGATGCGTCTTTAAACGGATGCAGATGGTAATGATTTTGCTCGGCTGTTACAAGGAAAACGCCTTGATTTGAATGCCTTTTTTGCAACAGCTTGAGTGGGCCCAAATTACAAGCCCGATGCCTTTGAATCGCTCAAAAAAAAGCCCGGGATGCGCAGCAACCGGGCCTGGTTCGCTTTATATATATCCTCACCAACATCGAAGATGCAGACAACCCACTTAACGCTTGGAAAATTGAGGACGCTTGCGTGCTTTACGCAGCCCGACTTTTTTCCGCTCCACCTCGCGAGAGTCACGCGTAACATATCCGGCACTGCGCAAACTGGGCCGCAAAGACTCGTCATATTCCATAAGGGCGCGCGTGATGCCATGGCGAATTGCACCGGCTTGGCCAAAACTTCCACCGCCGGCAACAGTGACATTGATATCAAACTTTCCGTTCAGGTCGACGAGTTCCAGCGGTTGACGCACAATCATACGCGCTACTTCGCGACCAAAGTACTGATCGAGAGGACGTTTGTTGACGATAATGGTGCCGGCGCCGCTTTTTAGAAACACGCGAGCGGTGGAGGTCTTGCGACGACCCGTTCCATAGTATTGGGTAGCTGACATAAAATTTATCCGTTAGATGTTCAGAGCTTGAGGCTGCTGGGCTGCATGGGGATGCTCATTACCGGCATACACTTTCAGTTTTTTAAACATAGTCCTACCCAGAGTATTACGAGGCAGCATGCCTTTCACTGCGCTCTGAATGACGCGCTCAGGCGCCTTCGCAATCAATTTCTCAAACGAAACTGACTTCAAACCACCGGGGTAGCCAGTGTGATGATGATACATTTTATCGGTAGCTTTAGCGCCCGTAACCCTAACCTTGTCGGCATTCACAACCACAATGTAGTCGCCGGTGTCCACGTGAGGCGTATATTCAGCCTTGTGCTTGCCACGCAAACGGTGCGCAATCTCACTGGCTAGGCGCCCTAAAGTCTTGTCTGAGGCATCTACCACAAACCAATCTCGGGCAACATTTTCCACTTTGGCACTGTAAGTTTTCATCAATAACTGCCTGTTAGAGGAGTCTAATTTCGAGAGCGCGAATACTACCCAATGGGAAGCGCATTTTCAAGCGACGAATCTGACAAATTTGTCACCCAGCGGCCTACTCGGCAAGGCACAGCTCGAGCCTAGGGCACGCGATCACCGCATTAGGCCGCAAAATAGCCTGACTTGCTCAAAAAGTCTGCCCATGGGCTAACGCAGGGTGATGCTAAACAGCCTAGTGCCGATGCTGGCGGGCGAGATACTCGTATGACTGCATCTCTAGCAACCGAGAGACGGTGCGCTGAAATTCGAACGCCAGTTTGCCGTCTAGATAGAGCTCAGGAAGTGGTTTGGCGGCAGTCAGCACAAGCTTGACGTTGCGGTCATAAAACTCGTCCACTAGATTAACGAATCTCCGTGCCTGATCATTTTTGTCAGCGTCGAATGCTGGAACTCCCGAGATAAGTACGGAGTGAAATATACGCGCTAGTTCAATGTAATCATTCTGAGAGCGGGGACCATCGCACAACTCAGCGAAGTCAAACCAAGCTACTCCATTGGCCACGCAGCGGCACGTCAAATAACGATTGCTAATCACAAGGCGCTCCCAGTGCCTACCCGGTTCCCCCGCGAGACGTAAAAAACTGTCCTCGAGGCTTTTGTCGGCTGCCTCATTAAGCGGGAAGTGGTATAGCGTTGCCTGCTGTAAAGTACGTAGACGATAATCTACTCCGGCATCTACATTAAGCACATGCGTATATTTTTCTATCAGATCTATCGCCGGCAGAAAACGCTGGCGTTGCAAACCGTTCTCATAGAGCTTTTGAGGCTCAATATTAGATGTGGCCACCAATGTTACACCGCGCGCAAATAGTGCCTTCATAAGACCTCCAAGAATCATTGCATCCCCGATGTCGGTGACAAAAAATTCATCAAAGCAAAGAATGCGTGCTTCTTTAGCAAGCTTATCCGCCACAAGCTCCAATGGGTTTTTCTCCCCTTCAAGAGTCGCTAACTCCTTATGGACCCGTTGCATAAAACGGTGGAAATGCACACGCGACTTGCTACTGAAGGGCAAGCAGTCAAAAAAAGTATCCATAAGGTAGGTCTTGCCCCGTCCGACGCCTCCCCAAAAATAAAGGCCAATCTGCGGCTCTACTTGAGTCCGGCGAAGTTTGTGCATCCAAACTTTGAAATCGCCAGCATACCCATGATGAACCGCTACAAGGCGCTCGTATAAATCCTGCAATAAGAGGACAGCCTGTTCCTGCGCGACGTCATGGGAAAAACCCTCGCGTTGTAAGTCAGCTTGATAACGCTGCCAAGGTGTCGTCATATCTGGGCCGACCTAATCCCGAATCACTTAAAATCGGCACACTGTAACCAGAGCTTCCGCACTTGGCAACGACACCTGCTGTCTAAGACGAGACCTACTGCCGGTTAAACATTCGGGTTATACTCGGACAACGATTATTTACAACGAGGACATTTTTGTGGAATCACCGGTATATAGCATGGAAATTCTTTGGGCGATGGGCGCCGCCATAGCCATCGTGGGCTTATGGCTTGGCTGGCTAGCAGGTCGCCGCACATCAGGCACGGCAAAAAAATATCAGCAGGTATCGCAAAAACTCGATCAGGTGATGCAGGACAAAAAAGCGTATGAGACCGAGGTAGTCGAGCACTTTACAGAAACCGCAAAGCTGCTCAACAATCTGACCGACAGCTACCGTGAAGTCCACAAACAATTGGCTGCCGGGGCCGCTACGCTATGCCAGGGTGAGGGTCCAATCTCCTTAGAGGTTGCTGAGAACAATACCGAGCCAACAGACATACCAGCACATTTGGCCAATACTCAGCCTCCCCTCGATTATGCGCCAAAAAGCTCACCCGAGGAAAAAGGAATGCTCAATGAAGAGTTTGGCCTTGAGCGCAAGTCTCAGGAACTCACCCCCGAGGAGAATGGACCAACGCCTGATTTCCGCGCGCATTAGACTGGGTTGTCAATGTCTATAAAGCGGTGCTCCACAGAAAACTCCTCCGCCAAATGGTCGCCCAACGCTTGCACCCCGTAGCGCTCTGTCGCGTGATGGCCTGCGGCGACAAAGTGTATACCCTCCTCCCTGGCGATGTGTACAGTTTGCTCTGAAGCCTCACCTGTCACAAACAGGTCAGCCCCGGCGTTAACGGCCGCATCAATATAATCCTGAGCTGCCCCCGTACACCAAGCAATGCGCCGCACTAAAGCCTCTGAATGGCCTACATGCAAGGCCCTGCGCTCTGTTATGCTTTCGAGTGTGGCAACAAATTTTGCCGCTGAAACAGGTTCAACCAGGTTACCGACATTTCCCAGACCACCACAAACATTCGGTTGCAGTAGCTCCTGAAATCTTAGGTCTATGCCCATCAAACAGCCTAGACGGGCGTTATTGCCGAGCTGTGGATGGGCGTCCAGCGGTAAATGGTAGGCCAGCAAACTCACTTCATTAGCCAACAGAGTCGCAAGCCGTCGGCGCTTTATTCCTACTACCTGCTGCACTTCGTCGCGCCAGAAATAACCGTGATGGACGAGCACTGCATCAGCGCCCCAGTCAATCGCCGCGTCTAGAAACCTCTGGCAGGCAGTAACGCCAGTCGCAAGTCTAGCGACCTGAGGCCTCCCTTCAACCTGCAAGCCATTGGGGCAGTAATCCTGGAACTGATCAATGCACAAACACTTATCGAGGTATATACCGAGTTCAGTAAGCGCTACACTCATGTCATCATCACCTGTAGTTTGCAGCTCGGGCACTGGCAATTTGCCACGTCTAGACAGGCATCATATACAATGCAGCTACTAACACCACTTACGGTTGCGCATGAAAAACAATTTAACCCCTATTATTTGGCCCGCGACAGCGGGATTGCTTGCGGCTCTGCTAATTTTGGATCTCTGGATATTACCTCTGAGCACTCCTGCAGATGAAGCCCGAGGGCGAGTAAGTTATGCGATGGCAGTGCATGAAGCTACGCCATCTGTCGTCAGCATCTATACCGCTAAACTCGTACAAGAGGGTCCCACCCCACAGCTGAAAGACCTCACTTTTCGACGCTCAGGTCAACCACGGCCTCAACGCCAGCGAATCGAGCGCTCCCTTGGCTCTGGCGTCATCATGACCGAGCAGGGTCACATATTAACCAATAACCACGTCATCGCAGAGGCTGATGCTATTCAAGTAATGCTCAACGATGGGCGCTCCGCCAATGCTGTCGTCATCGGTTCTGATTCTGCCACGGATCTTGCGGTGTTGCAGATAGCACTTACAAATCTGCAGCCCATTACGCTTGGAGACTCTGATATCGCGAGAGTAGGCGATGTTGTGCTTGCCATTGGCAACCCACTGGGATTCGGCCATTCGGTAACGCAAGGTATTGTTTCTGCTCTGGGGCGCTTTGGTCTGCAGTTAGACACGTATGAGGACTATATACAGACTGACGCAATTATTCATCTGGGTAACTCTGGTGGCGCTCTAATCGACACCAGCGGCAGGCTTTTGGGGATCAATACCTTAATCTATGGGACCAGCAGCCGCACGCAACCGGCCAATACAGGTATTGGTATCAGTCTTGCGATACCAGTGAATCTGGCGGTCTTTGTGATGCAGGGTCTGATCACCTACGGTGAGGTTATACGAGGGTGGCTGGGCGTCAGCGTGAGACCCATTAGCGCAACGTCTGCATCGGGAGACAAAACGCTAGCGCTAGCGGTGGCCTCAGTAGCATGGGGCAGTCCTGCACAAAAAGCTGGGATACAAGTGGGAGATATCATCACGCATATTAACGGCGATGAAGTAACCGATGGCAGACTCACTATGCTCCGAATCGCAATGCTTAAGCCCGGCGATAAAATCGCTATTTCTTTACAGCGTAATCAGCAGCGTCTCGAACTCAACGCCGTTGTCGGGATATTAAAAGACCCACAAAGCGTGAAGGCTAATCGGTAGCGAATGGCTTCTCCAAAAAGCGCATTTCCGCACTGCGCGCATGAGCCGTCAGCGACTCGCCTCTGGCTAATACTGCCGCCACAGCACCCAATTGCTGCGCACCATGCTCGCTGCCCATGATGATAGAGCTGCGTTTTTGGAAATCGTAGACCCCTAACGGAGAAGAGAAACGAGCGCTGCGCGAAGTCGGCAACACATGGCTCGGGCCTGCACAGTAGTCGCCTAGTGCTTCCGAGGTAAATCTTCCCATAAAAATCGCACCAGCATGCTGCACTAGCGGCAACAAGCTTTCGGGGTCTTGCACGGATAGCTCAAGGTGTTCTGGGGCAATGCGATTGCTCACTGTAACTGCCTCATGAAGGTCGCGCGTGAGAATCATAGCCCCTCGACGCGCCAGAGATATGCGAATAATCTCTGACCTTTCCATATCAGGGAGCAGTCGATCAATACTGGCCTGCACGGCTTCCAAATAAGCGCCGTCTGGGCAGAGCAACAGGCACTGAGCAAGTTCATCATGCTCGGCTTGAGAAAACAGGTCCATTGCCACCCAGTCCGGGTCAGTGCCAGCATCACAAATAATCAAAATCTCCGATGGGCCCGCGACCATATCGATGCCAACCCGCCCAAATACCTGACGCTTAGCGCTCGCCACATAACTGTTTCCTGGACCAACAATTTTATCAACAGCGGGTACTGTCTGCGTTCCAAAGGTCAACGCCGCTATCGCTTGAGCACCCCCTATTGTGAATAACCGATCTACTCCGGCTATGCAGGCTGCAGCCAGCACGAGATCGCTTACTTCTCCAGCGGGCGCCGGCACCACCATTACGACTTCGGGCACGCCTGCTACTTTCGCAGGCACAGTATTCATCAATACAGAAGAGGGGTAACTGGCTTTACCACCCGGAACATAGACGCCGACCCGTTCAAGGGGCGTAACCTTCTGACCCAAAAGATTGCCTGAATCATCATAGTACTGCCAGCTCTGCTGCAGTTGGTGCTGATGAAAACTTTGCACACGATGCGCCGCATATTCCAGGGCCTCCCGTTGTACCGAATCAATATTATTTAGAGCCGCGATCTGCCGCTCGCGCGGTATCTCTAACTGCTCTACCGAGCCTACTTTCAGCCGATCAAGTCGCGCAGTATATTCCAGTAGCGCTTTATCACCGCGCGACGCAATGTCTGCGATTATTTGGGCTACCGTCTGGCTGATCAGTGCATCTAACTCAGAATCAAAGGCCGTTAACCGGTTAAGCTCACTATCAAAATCGGCACAGGTGGTGTCAAGTCGCCGCATCACTCACCTCCTGCACCACTGCCGTGAGAGCATCGATTATCTCCGTGATAGCGCTACAGCGGGACCGCATGGCCGCTTTGTTTACCACTAAACGAGAGCTGATGGCGGCGATGTTCTGCAGCGGCTCCATACCATTTGCACGCAGGGTATTACCGGTATCGACAATATCAACGATCAAGTCGGCCAAATTCATTATGGGAGCCAGTTCCAACGCGCCATAAAGTTTTATCAGATCGACATGCACGCCCTGTGCGGCAAAATATTCTCGAGCAATGTTGACAAACTTGGTTGCCACTCTGATGCGTGCACCATTATTTTGCCAGCCAACGGGCCCTGCGGTCATCAAAGAACAGCGCGCAATACCGAGGTCCAAAGGCTCATAAAGACCTTCAGCACCCTGTTCTAGTAACACGTCTTTGCCGACAACACCCATATCGGCAGCACCGTGGCTTACGTAAGTCGGAACGTCAGTGCCCCGCAGAATAACCAATTGCACATTGTCCCGATTGGTCTCAAACACCAGTTTACGGCTACTGCTAATATCGTCTAGCGACTCAATACCCGCACTCGCAAGCAGCGGCAGCGTTTCCTTCAGAATGCGTCCCTTAGTCAGGGCTATAGTCAGTTTCTTGTTCATAGTTTCAACCGATCAACACTGTCGCAGGCCTCGCCATTTTTTGTTCCCGTAAAAAAACACATCGCAGGCAATCCACTCAGTTTCATGTGTGCTCTCTCGCCTGCCACTCCTGCGGAGTGAAAGTCTGTATATTGACCGCATGCACGCTGCCATCGGCGATCTGACCCGTCAGTGCGGCGTAGACCAGTTGCTGCTTCTTGACTGGGCGCAGCCCCTCAAAAACGGTGCCTATGGCCACAATATTATAGTGACTACCCTCACCCTGAACCTGAAATTCGCATTCAGGCATATGCTCATGTAACAGCACTTTAACTGCGGCCGCGTCCATTTAAATCCCCTTAGTATTTGTCGCCATCGCGCACAGTGGCATTTTAATCGCCCGAAACCGTTACCCGCTCCGAGTGCTTCACAGCGGTCAGCAGTTTATGAGAAATGCAAGCGAATGGCGAATGCCGCACATCGACGAAATCAATTCTCGACATCAACGACAACGGTGGTCCAACTGTCAATGACAGCGTCAATATCACCGGCCTCTTCACGCGCTGACGCCAAAAACTGATCTCGGTATATCGCGCCCAGATTTACGCTTTCTATAATCACGTTACGCAACTTCCAATCACCCGATTTATTGCGTCCCATTTGGTACATTACGACGTAAGGCTGCGACTTGTCAGCATATATCAATTGACGCACCGACAACGTCGCATTACCGGCACCGGCCGCAGCGTCACCTTCCGGCGCTACCAGTTCGATCCTCGACCCCCCGAATGCAAGTAAACCCTTGCTGTAAGTGCGCACCAGCGACGCACGCATGACCGCAGTAAAACGATCAAGCTCCGCTATCAACTGCTTCCTGCCGGCCTCATCGAGGGCACGGTAACGCTCGGAACTCGCGTAGGGCCCCATCACAGAACGCGCAAAACCTCGAAAATCGATTAGTGGATCAAGCAGGTCCTGTATTTGGCTATAGTACCGCTCTGGGTCAGAGTCGACATAGTCATCTGCAGCCACCACTACTGCCATCACTTGCTCTGTTGTATCCTGCACTAGGGCATAAGCATCCTGACCCTGATCTTGAGCTAAGATCTGAGAGTTTCCGGTCCAGCCTAGCAAAAAAGCAAGCGCCACCCCTATACTTCTACAAAATGACATTTCTATACTCCAATACTGAATTTTGTGACTAGCCTGGCGTCTAATGCGCTGTATAATCAAAACAGAAACTGAACGATATCTAGTATCACATCATTCACTGTCATTGCCCGCTTCTGACAGCGGATATGCTCTAAGAGTTCCAGTGCAGAGACTGACGCATATTTTAACAGGAAATTGGCGCTTATGCTGCTAGCCGCTGCATCGATTCTTTTTGGCTTTATCGCTCTCATCTGGAGCGCAAACCTGCTCGTGGCCGGAGCCGCGTCAATCGCCAGAAATCTCGGCATTTCACCGCTGATTATTGGTTTAACGATTGTCTCTTTGGGGACATCGGCGCCGGAAATCCTTGTATCACTTACAGCCTCGCTTTCTAACGCGGGGCCACTGGCGATTGGAAATGCCATCGGCTCAAATATCGCCAATATTGCCCTTGTACTCGGAGTGACTGCGCTAGTTGCTCCAATGACAGTTGACGAAAAATGTCTGAAGAGAGAGATTCCCTTACTCCTCCTTGCTACGGTCGGCGTCGGGGCATTGATACTCGATGGCATGCTCTCTGTGCAAGATGGGTATCTAATGCTCGCATCCATGACCATCATCATTATATTTTTAGTGCTTAGCCAACTCGGCGGGGCTGATCAAGCTACTAATCCCAGCGATAACCCGATGCCTGAATTAACGCCTCTTCGCGCTTGGTTCGCTTTCCTGTTCGGCCTTGTAATATTGATTCTCAGCTCCAAACTTCTTGTATGGGGTGCCATAATCGTCGCAGAAGAATTAGGCATATCAGAGCTCATCATCGGGCTAACCGTTGTCGCGGTTGGCACCAGTCTGCCTGAACTCGCAGCCTCGATCGCAAGCGCCCTGCGTGGACACACGGCGATTGCCCTTGGCAACATCATTGGATCCAATTTATTTAATTTGCTCGCGGTAATGAGCATCCCGGGGATTGTGGGAGGCCAAATGCTCGATCCAGAGGCTATTTCCAGAGACTATGCCAGCATGGCAGCGTTAACTTTTTTCCTTGCTTTAGCAATTTATGTAAGCGCCAAACGCAGCAAATCAGTGCCCAAACATGCTTATATCGGACGAATTATGGGTGCCGTGTTAGTCTCTGCCTACGCACTGTATTATTATTTTATACTGTCAAAGCAGTAAACCGAGGAAAGCTTTATGCCGGAGCAACGCTCCATTAGTTACACCGCATCCGCGCGCCGCACCATTCGCATGGAAGCCGCTGCAGTGGCCTCTCTGGAGGAGCGTATCGGGGCTGAATTCACTACAGCCTGTGAACTGTTGCTGCAGGTTCGAGGTCGAATCATTGTTACTGGCATGGGTAAGTCAGGCCACATTGCATGCAAAATAGCTGCAACACTGGCTAGCACAGGATCTCCCGCCTTCTTTGTGCACCCCGGCGAAGCGAGTCATGGCGACATGGGAATGATTACCTCAGAAGACGCGGTTATCGCTCTGTCCAACAGTGGCGCTGTACCCGAAGTGCTCACCCTGCTTCCGCATCTGAAGAGACTCGGTATTCCTCTGATAAGTATGACCGGCAACGCACAATCTGCGCTAGGGCAATCCTCCGATGTTCACCTCAATACAGGGGCAGAGATCGAAGCCTGCCCCCTTGACTTAGCGCCCACATCTAGCACCACTACCGCTCTGGTCATGGGGGACGCGCTAGCTATCGCTTTGTTGGAGGCCCGCGGATTTACCGCAGACGATTTTGCTTTCTCGCATCCGGGTGGGACACTGGGGAGACAACTGCTGCTCAAAGTGCAAGACATCATGAAATCTGGCGATGATATCCCTCGGGTGAATGAAAACACTAAGCTCGCAGAGGCGCTGTTAGAGATCAGCAACAAAGGCATAGGCATGACGACGGTAATTGATAAAGCAGGCAACCTAGTCGGCGTGTTTACCGATGGTGATTTACGTCGCACTCTGGATGCTCGCTTGGATATCAATGCGACGCCAATTGGGCAGTTAATTAGTTCCAGTGCCAAGACGATAGACCCTGACATGTTGGCGGCTGCGGCGTTGCACATCATGGAAGAAAATGAGATCAGTTCCCTTGTCGTGCTGAACGCGGCGGGCCGCCTCGACGGCGTTGTTCACCTCAAAGATCTGCTGCATGCGGGGATCGTTTAGTGCCTAAAACTTTCGATCAATCCACCCCAGATCCACTCTGGAGACTCTCTATGCCCCAACGAGGCGCTGATACATATGCTAGAGCCGTCAAACTCTGCATATGGCTCCTCATTACGCTCATTCACTTTCAGGCAGCCATCATCCACGCCTTGCCAAATGATCGTGACCAGCCCATCCATCTCACGGCGGACAAGGCCCTTCGAGATGAAAAAAACGGGGTTACGATCTATACAGGCAATGTGCAAATGAAGCAGGGCAGTATGGAACTAGAGGCAGAAACACTGACGATTTATCACACATCCGATGACCCTAGCGAGATAGTGGCAGAGGGAAAGCCTGCCAAGATGCGGCAGCAGCCAGAACTGGATAAAGGTGTCGTTCACGCTCATGCCGATGTTATCAAGTATTTCAAAAATGAGGATCGAGTGCATCTGCAAACAAACGCACATATCGAACAGGACGGATCTGTTGTGGAGGGAGACTCCATTGATTATTTAATGAAGAAACAATTAATTACGGCACAATCTGATCAAACCCGGACGGGTAACAAGGTTGTAGTCGTCATTCCACCCCGTGTGCAAGACACGGAAGACAAACAAGCACCAGAGGAACAGCCATCAGTAAAAATGCCCGACCCACCAGTAATAGAGCAATTAGATGAGAGCGGCAGTGGCAGAACTACGAGCGAATAACCTAGCCAAGACTTATCGTGGAAGAGAAGTCATACATGACGTCTCGCTATCGATAGACAGTGGCCAAATCGTAGGCCTTCTAGGACCGAATGGTGCTGGTAAAACTACCTGCTTTTATATGATCATCGGAATCGTGTCTGCCGACCGCGGCGACATTACCGTAAATGGCATAGATATCACCCTACTGACTATGCATGAGCGAGCACGCTGCGGTATTGGCTATCTTCCACAAGAAGCCTCGATCTTCCGAAGACTCACTGTCGGCGACAACATTTTAGCCATACTAGAAACTCGCTCAGATCTGAACAAAAGACAACGCTTGGCGCGACGGGATGAATTACTAGAGGAATTTAACGTCCAGCATCTGCGCGACAGCCTTGGTCAATCTTTATCAGGCGGAGAGCGGCGACGCATTGAAATTGCTCGCGCGTTGGCCACAGAGCCCGATTTTATTATGCTTGATGAGCCTTTCGCAGGGGTAGACCCCATCTCTGTCATTGATATCAAGGCGATCATTAATCACCTGCGCGACAGGGGTATCGGTGTTCTTATTACTGACCACAATGTACGCGATACGCTAGATATCTGCGAAAAGGCTTACATCGTTGGGGAGGGTCGCATCATCGCCTCTGGGACACCTGAAGACGTGCTAGGCAACGAGCAGGTCCGCAAAGTCTACCTAGGCGACCAGTTTCGCATGTAGCTCCTGCAAGACTTCCGCGCCGCTTAAACTGTTTGATAACTCGTTATTCCGGCGCCAGACCTTAGTCACTGCGGCTAACATCAGACTCCATTAGCCAAAAAAACATGCAATTATCGGGCCAACTAGTTGCCACCCAGCGGCGGCCAGCGCTACACTGGTGCTCTCAGCCCTTATCACAAAGACCAATTGGGCCGCAAAATTAAGGGCGCTAGAGACCTTCTAATGAAGCAGTCACTACAATTAAAACTGAGCCAACAGCTGAGAGTAACGCCGCAGCTGCAGCAAGCTATCCGCATATTGCAGCTGTCCACACTGGATCTTCAGCAAGAAATACAGCACACGCTCGATAGCAATCCGCTTTTAGAGGAGACAGAAGATGAATCGCTTGATGTAGAGAATGATCAACTACAGTCACTCAGCGCCGCAGAGGACGGAGGCTCCCCTGAGAGTCTCGACTACAATATTAATGACAATCAAGACGAGCGGCCGGACTGGGACCTGAATGAAGCAACGACCATGCCTGATGATCTCCCTGTTGACGTGCCATGGGAGGACATGCTGCCGTCTTCTTCAGCCCCAACGACGTCACCACAGTATGATGGGAACTTTGATGATGATGTGGCTGGGCACAAGGTCGCCAATGAGTCTCTGCGCGAACAGCTGCTGTGGCAACTCAGCCTCACGAGACTATCTGACACTGATCGCCTGATCGCCCTATCTATCATTGACGCTACAGATGACAATGGACGTCTCACGCTGAGCGTGGACGACATTCACGATTCTTTGGCCGACGATCTGGATATCGATATTGAGGAAGTGGTTGCCGTACTCCATCGACTACAACAATTTGAACCCTGCGGCATATGCGCTAGCGACCTTCAGGATTGTCTACAGATTCAGTTAAACCAGTTGCCGCCCGACACTGCCTGGCTGCCGCAAGCGAAGCAGATAGTGAGCCGCTACCTGAGCCAGGTGGCCGCCACTGACTATGCACAAATTCAGCGGCGCATGCTGCTCAAGGAGCATGAACTCAAAGCGGTGCTTGCGCTAATTCAATCGCTGGACCCTAACCCTGGTCACACCGCGGTCCCACAGGATATCGAATACGTTGTACCGGATATTTATGTCAAGAAAGAACATAGCCGCTGGCGGGTGGAGCTCAATCCAGACACTATCCCCAAGCTGCGTATCAATGCGAGCTACGCTAATTTAGTTATGCGGGGTGACACCGGCAGAGACAACACCTATTTGCGAGAGAATCTGCAAGAGGCACGCTGGTTTCTTAACAGCCTCCATAGCCGCAATGAAACGCTACTTAAGGTCGCCAGAAAAATCGTTGAACACCAGCGAAATTTTCTTGAATATGGCACAGAGGCAATGAAGCCTTTGGTCCTGCAGGATGTAGCCGAGGCCATCGAAATGCATGAGTCTACAATTTCCAGAGCTACCACCAACAAATATATGCATACCCCACGGGGTATTTTTGAACTTAAATATTTCTTTTCCAGCCATGTACAGACATCATCAGGCGGAGAGTGTTCTTCGACAGCTATCAAGGCTTTGCTAAAAAAACTAATCGCAGTAGAAAATCCACGTAAACCACTGAGCGACAAAAAGATCACTTTATTAATGAATGAACAGGGTATTGAAGTTGCTCGTCGAACTATCACCAAGTACCGAGAAAAATTGTTTATCGCTCCATCTAACGAGCGTAAACGGTTAGTCTAGTACTGAGTCTAGTTTCATCTGGCAGCGCATGGTCGCGTTGTCAATTTCAACCTGATAAAATGGAGCAGTAATATATGCAACTGACAATCACTGGTCATCATCTTGAAATAACCACCCCACTAAAAGAGTACGTAGAGAGTAAGTTCGAGCGCCTGCAACGTCATTTTGATCAGACCACGAATACTCACGTCATTCTCACTATCGAGAAAATGGTGCAAAAAGCCGAAGCCACAATGCATATTGCGGGTGCTGATCTGTTCGCTCATGCGGAGTCAGACGACATGTATGCCGCCATCGATGCCCTTGCTGACAAACTGGATCGGCAGTTAATCAAACACAAGCAAAAACACCGAGGACATTGAAGACAACGCTATGCACCTTTTAAGCCAAATATTGACGCCAGACCGCACCGTCTGCCATGGACATGGACCCAGCAAAAAAAGATTATTCGAAACGATAGCGAAATTAGTTTGCGCCAATCAACCTGCGCTGCGCTATGACGATATCCTAGACCATCTTATTGCGCGAGAAAAATTGGGTAGCACAGGTTTGGGCCAGGGTATCGCCATACCACATTGCCGTGTAGGCAATTGTACTCAGCCAATAGGCGCACTCCTCTCTCTGGCAACACCCATTCCTTTTGATGCACCGGACGAACAGCCAGTAGACCTGCTGTTCCTGCTCCTAGTACCCGAGGAAGCTCGTCAACAACATCTTGATATTTTGGCTAATATCGCACATTTATTTAGCCAGCATCGATTCTGTAGACAGTTGCGCGCCGCCAGGGATAGCAGCACACTCTATCAGATCGCCTGCAGTGGCGCGGACTGAGAAACCGTATCCGATGCAATTAATTATCATCAGTGGCCGCTCCGGCTCAGGAAAAAGCACTGCATTGAACCAGTTAGAGGACGAGGGTTTCTACTGCATTGACAACCTCCCAATATCGCTTTTGCCCGCACTAGTTAAGAAAGCTGCCAGTGACGAGTTCAGCACTTTTCAAGGCATCGCAGTTTGTATCGACGCACGCAATGCATGGAAAGATCTGAAGAAGTTCGGAGCGATTATTCACTCACTCCCAGCATCAGTAAAAACTCAAGTGCTGTTCCTCGATGCTCAGGAAACTAATCTGCTCCAGCGTTTTGGTGAAACGCGACGCCGTCATCCGCTTAGCACGGAAACTACTCCGCTGGCAGAGGCTATCGAGCAGGAACGGGAACTTCTGGGGCCCATCTATGACTGTGCATCACTCGTATTAGACACCAGCCATATGACGGTGTATGAACTTCGCGATGCTATAAAGCAACGACTCCTAGGTAGCCGTGTCGGAAGCATGGCGATTCTTTTACAGTCATTTGGTTTCAAGCGCGGAGTACCTGCCGACGCTGACCTCGTGTTCGACGTGAGAATGTTACCTAATCCTCATTGGGTAAAGGAATTGCGACTCAAAAGTGGACTCGACTCCGGAGTGCAAGCATTTCTCGAAAGCCAGCCTATGACGGGAGAGCTTTTTCAGGATATTTGCCACTATCTGGATAACTGGTTGCCACGCTATCGGGAGGGAAATCGGAGCTATATGAATATCACCTTTGGTTGTACCGGCGGCCAACATCGGTCAGTATATTTGGCCGAGCGATTGTTCCGACACTATAAGGAACAAGTCCCGACCATAAATATAAGGCACCGAGAGCTGCAGTAGGCAGAGTGAATTGTGATACAGACTCAAATAAAAATTGTCAATAAACTTGGTTTGCACGCACGGGCAGCGGCAAAATTCGTCGCCTGCACGGCATCATTTTCCAGCCGCATACAGACCGGAAAGGACGGTCAACTTATCGATGGCAAGAGCATCATGTCTGTCATGATGCTGGCTGCGGGCAAGGGCACTGTCTTAGATATTGAAATTGAAGGCAGCGATGAAGAAGACGCTCTGTCTGCACTTCAGGCCCTCATTGCAAATTACTTCGACGAACCCGAGTAAACCATCAATCCGTAACTAATCACATTGTTGCGCGCTTAACTTTTCCGGATAATCTACTGCACTGTCGCGCTGGCAAACGGATTTTATTTTTTTGGGGGGGTTGAAATGATGCAAGGTCAAGTAGCAGCCCAAAAAAACCTCGACACACTGTCCGCAGCGCTGAGTAGCGGAACCTTCGTCGACGTGCGACGAATGCTTAATGGACTGCTACCGGCCGATGTCGCCCATCTTCTAGAATCTTCTCCACCCAAGTTCCGACATATTCTCTGGCAAATGGTAGAAGTTGACCGTGAGGGTGAAATACTAAGTGAAATGGGTGACGATCTGCGAGCACAGTTTCTTCGCCAAATGGATGCGACAGAAGTCGCGCAGCTAACCGAGGGATTAGCTGACGATGATATGGCCGATATCCTTCAGCAACTCCCCGGCCACGTCACTCGGGAAGTGCTGACCGTCATGGACCAGCAGGACCGAGCACGCCTGGAAAGAGTGATGCACTACCCCGAGGATTTAGCCGGGGGCCTGATGAATACCGACACTATAACCATTCGAGCCAGGTTAACGTTGGACGTGGTTCTTCGCTATCTGCGCCGCCATACTGAAATCCCAGAAATGACTGACAACCTGATTGTGGTCAATCGCTCCGATCAATTCATCGGGTTGCTATCCCTGCGAACCTTACTAGTATCAGACCCCGCCGCCTCTGTGCGAGAAATGATGCTGACTGATGTAGATCCTATTCCGGTTGATATGACTGACAAGGAAGTGGTTCGTCTATTTGAGAGTAACGATTGGGTATCGGCCCCAGTGGTCGATAACAAGGGTACACTGTTGGGCCGCATCACTATTGATGACGTAGTGGACGTGATTCGCGAGGATGCTGATCGCTCCCTGATGTCCATGGCCGGCTTGGATGAGGACGCTGACACCTTTGCCCCGCTTATGCATGCCGCACCGCGTCGCGCCATCTGGTTGGGGATCAATCTTGTTACTGCCTTTATCGCCGCTTCAGTCATTAATCTTTTTCAGGGAACCATTAAAGAATTTGTATTTCTCGCCGTGTTGATGCCCATAGTAGCCTCAATGGGTGGCATAGCGGGCACCCAGACGCTGACGCTAATGGTGCGCGGTATTGCCTTGGGACAGGTGGTTAAAAACAATCAGGCTTGGCTCATCAACCGAGAGGTGATAATCGGGCTGATGAACGGCATTCTTTGGGCCTTAGTCGTGGCTATTGCTGCGTCGATTTGGTTCGAGCAATGGAAAATCGGGCTGATTATCGCGGCCGCTATGATCATCAATTTAGTGACTGCTGCTCTGGCAGGCGCGGCGCTTCCGCTATTGATGGCCAAAGCAAAGATCGATCCGGCATTGGCGGGCAGCGTGGTGCTCACCACGATTACCGACGTAGTAGGTTTTATTTCTTTTTTAGGACTGGCGACACTGCTGTATGCCTAAACGACAAGAAGACGATGCCATCGAGTTGCAAGCCCCCCCCAGTAAAAGCGCACTCAAACGTCAGATGCTTGCGCTGCAAGCAGTAGGGGAATCCTTACTGGCGTTAAATGACAATCAACTTTCTAAAATTCCTATTGATGACGAACGGCTGTTGTCCGCTATCCGAGAGTGTCGGCAGATTCGAAGCAATAGCGCCCGTAAACGCCACCTGCAACTCATCGGGAAGATTATGCGCAACATCGATTCAGGGCCAATTGAGCAGGCGCTAGCGGCCTTGCACAACGCGCAGCAAGAACGCAGTGCAGCGTTCCATGAACTAGAACAATTACGCGAAAATATTCTTGCTGCCGGATCTAAGGGGGCAGAGCTGGCCATGGCTCGCTTTCCCAAGGCTGACCGTCAGCAATTGCGGCAGGCTATTTTACAACACCACAGAGAAGCACAAAATAATAAACCGCTATCGGCAAGCCGAAAGTTATTCCGCTATCTAAAAGAATTACAGCAAACCGAGGTCGGCCCCGACTGAACGAAAGGATCTTTAACACAAAGATTTTGGGTACCCTAGTTCTAACCAAACGCCCTCCCCTGTTTTCATTAGGCTACAATTAACGCGAGTTTTTGCTGCACTGACAAGCCTATCTCGTGGATCATTCTAACGATGCGTTATTCAGCGCCGTTGCTATTCCCTGTGCGCTCAGCAGCTGCCAAGTTTCGCACAAGGGCAGGCCAACTACATTGGTATAACTCCCGTTAATAGCGTGTACAAAGGCACCCGCCAACCCCTGAATACCGTATGCTCCTGCCTTGTCCCAAGGCTCATCTGTGCCCAGATAGACTTCACATAACGCCTGACTCAAAGGCAGAAACTCTACTTCAGTTTCTACTACCTCGCATGCCATGCCAGCGACACTTAGCAGACACACTGCTGTCAAAACAGAGTGTTTTCTGCCACTTAACCTCGTTAGCATAAAAAGGGCATCGGCATAGTCTCTCGGCTTGCCTAGGACTTTGCCGTCGAGCACCACTATGGTATCCGCTGACAGCACTGCGCCATCCAAGGGGGGGTAGACCAGAGCAGTGGCGCGCGCCTTTTCTTGCGCCATACGTTGCACGTAATCGGAGGGCGCCTCATCAACCGAAGGGGATTCGTCTATGTCAGCGGGCGCACAAATATAGTGCACCCCTAACTGCTCCAATAACTCTTTACGACGTGGTGAAGCTGACGCCAAAATCAAACGGGCCTGACTCATCTCAGCTTACCCGGTAATAGCGGCGCACGCCGCGCAAAGTGTGCAGGACTATCGGCCACAGTAGAGCACTTGAGAGCGCCGGCAGCAAAAATAGCATCGGCACAGTACTCACCCCCTCAAGGTTTTGTATCCACTGACATATTAGCTGGTTGATACCCACCAAAATAAAAACGACAGCAGCCTGCTGCCACAACCTCGAGACACGCAGTCGCTGGTAAAGGATGAGCGCTAGCAGCGCAACCACCATTAAAGCGAAAGCGTTTTGCCCGAGGGCAGCGCCTTCAAGAACATCAAGTCCTACGCCCACCACCAAGCCGGTGGCAATCCCGACACGTTCCGGCAGAGCGATACACCAGTAAATCAATGTCAACGCCAACCACTCTGGTCGCGCCCACTGCAACCACAACGGGAGAGGCACCACGGCTAAAATGTACGCACCCACGAAGGTTAAGAAAATGACCGCATAGCCACCTCCTTCCCTGTTCGCCAATGGTCAACCCTCCGGACTTTGCTGGGCGGTGAACACCAGCAACGCATGCCGCGTTCGGTCGAGCGCTGCGGTAGGAACAGCCAATACTCGCACAAAGATTTCACCTGGGTCCCGCTCGACATGCGTCACTACAGCAACCGGGTAGCCCTCAGGAAATCGCCCACCCAATCCCGACGTCACCAACAGATCGCCGCTACGAATATCCGTAGTCGCAGAAATATGACGAATCTCCATTGATTCTAAAGCTCCAGTACCCTCGGCAATTGCCCTTACCCCATTGCGATTGACCTGCACAGGAACTGCATGCGTAATATCGGTTATCAATAACGCTCGCGATGTGCCGCTACTGACTTCGACGACCTGCCCCATCAATCCATCGGCATCGATCAAGGGCTGCCCCAAAAATACGCCATCACCCTCTCCCTTATTCAACACCAACTGAAGCCGCTCTGGATCAGGCGAAACACCGATTAACTCAGCCACCAGTACGTCATCTCTGACTAAGGCGCTAGAGTTTAGCAATGCTCGAAGTCGCACATTTTCTGCTTGCAAGGAGGCCATCTGCTGAGACCGGCCCTGCAAAACTAGATTTTCCCGACGCAAACGCTCATTGTTCTCCAACAAGTCACCGCGGGACCGCACATGCGTTGTGGTCCATTCACCAACGCGCATCGGCAGATTTGCAATCCAAAAAATAGGCGTTACTAAAGTGTCAAGCGCAGCTCGAGTGGAGTGAAGTTTGTTAAAATAAAGGTCTGCTATCAGCAAACCGAGGACCACGACGGCAGGACCTAACACCCGCAGCGCCAGGGAAGATTTCTTAACAAATAATGGCTTTATGTCGGCTCCTTAATTGCCGTAATCGGCCCGCGACGCAGCACAGCCCGCCCCAAGTAGCGCAGTGAAGAACTGGCGCTTAATCAAACTACACTACTCCGTAGACAGTAAGTCTATCGTTCTCCGATCCATTCTCTCCATCGCGATGCCTCCACCACGAGCAACGCAGGTCAAAGGATCATCGGCAACAATCACTGGCAGGCCTGTCTCTTCGGAGATGAGTCGATCCAGATCACGCAATAAGGCGCCTCCGCCAGTCAATACAATGCCACTTTCGGCAATATCAGCTGCCAGCTCTGGCGGCGACTGCTCAAGGGCGGATTTTACTGCCTGTACAATAGATTCCAGCGGATCCTTCAGAGATTCAAGTATCTCGTCACTGTTAAGCGTAAAGCTGCGCGGCACGCCCTCGGCCAGATTGCGACCTCGCACATCAATCTCACGCATTTCACTACCCGGAAAAGCACAACCAACTTCCAACTTAATACGCTCTGCGGTCGCATCGCCAATAAGGCTGCCGTAGCGCCGGCGCACATGCGAGACAATTGATTCATCAAAGCGATCCCCCCCCACACGCACAGAGTCACGGTAGACCACACCATTGAGAGAGATGATAGCAACCTCGGTAGTACCACCACCGACATCGACCACCATGCAACCCGTAGCTTCATCTACACTCAACCCAGCCCCGATCGCTGCCGCCATTGGCTCCTCGATCAAACGGACATCGCGGGCACCAGCGCTGAGCGCGGACTCGCGAATCGCTCGACGCTCAACTTGTGTAGACATACACGGTACGCAGATTAACACGCGCGGGCTTGGCCGAATAAACTTACTCTCATGAACCTTTGCAATGAAGTGTTGCAGCATCTTCTCGGTGACCAAAAAGTCGGCGATTACACCATCTTTCAGCGGGCGGATAGCGGTGATATTACCGGGTGTTCGGCCCAACATGCGCTTGGCCTCAGTGCCGACCGCCTCGATGGTTTTTTGGCCATTGTGCATCCGTATCGCCACCACGGAGGGCTCGTTCAGGACGACCCCCTTATCTCGGACATAAATCAGCGTGTTGGCGGTGCCTAAATCTATAGAGAGATCGTTAGAGAACGCTCCACGTAGCTTTTTAAACATGCTTTCTTGCACCCTGTAAATACCACGGGGAACTCCGCGCCGGTATTGTTTTTGTATCTTTAGTGAACATTAAACGGCACTAAAAAAACAGTACGGAGCCAATTTTCGGGGGAGCTGACTAATTTGTGTAACTCTACCAATCACAGGGATTTTGGGCAAGACGCAAATGTGATAAGTTTAGAAGTCTTGCGCCTTTGACGGCGGTTTCTAATGGCGTTACGAAAATGGCAATTGAACACAGCGAAATTGAAAAAATTGCGGTCCTGTCCCACATTCGCATCACTAGCGAAGAAATTGGCCAGTTGGCCCAGCGAATCGCTGAAATCCTGCAAATGGTGGACCAGTTACAGGCAGTAGATACTCACGACGTAGAACCTATGGCCAACCCTTTGGACGCAGTCCAGCGCTTGCGTCCCGATGAAGTGACCCAAAGTAACCGCCGCGATGCCTTTCAAGCCATTGCGCCAGCCGTAGAAAATGGCCTCTATCTAGTCCCCAAGGTTATCGACTAAGCGGCTTATGCCGCATCAGGATTATTGGAATGCACACTAAATCTGTTGCCCAACTCGCCAAAGGGCTGCGCGAACGTCAGTTTTCCAGTGCGGAAGTCACGCGTACCTATTTAGACCGCATCAATGCGCTGGACGGGCAGTATAATAGCTTCATTACTGTCGACGAATCTGCAGCGCTCGCTGCTGCTGAAGCGGCTGATGAACGCCTAGCTAACGGAACCGCATATGCGCTGACTGGTATTCCCATCGCGCACAAAGATATTTTTTGCACCGACGGCGTGCGCACGAGCTGCGGTTCACGCATGCTAGACAACTTCGTTCCACCCTATGACGCCACCGTGGTGGAGCGGTTTAAGTCGGCGGGGGCAGTACTCTTGGGCAAGACTAATATGGACGAATTTGCCATGGGCTCCTCCAACGAGAGCAGCTTTTATGGCCCCGCGCGCAATCCGTGGAACACAGATTTGGTTCCTGGTGGCTCATCCGGCGGCTCCGCCGCTGCAGTTGCGGGCCTATTGGCCCCTGCCGCTACCGGCACTGACACTGGAGGTTCGATTCGACAACCAGCTGCTTTCTGTGGCATAACTGGCCTCAAGCCCACGTATGGGCGTGTTTCTCGCCTGGGAATTGTGGCTTTTGCCTCCAGCCTAGATCAAGCGGGCCCTATGGCACACAGCGCCGAGGACTGCGCGTTGCTTCTGAATGCTATGGCCGGACACGACCCACTGGACTCGACCTCAGCAACGGTAGCGACACAAGACTACTGCGCAACACTCAGTGACAGCTTAGATGGCCTGCGTATCGGACTCCCCAAAGAGTACTTTGGCGAGGGACTAGATGCCACCACGGGCGAGTGTATCAACACGGCTTTAAAAGAACTCGAAGAACAGGGTGCCAAGCTGGTAGAAATGTCGCTTCCTCATAGCTCGCTAACCGTTCCCACATATTACGTCATAGCGCCGGCTGAGGCTTCAACCAACTTGGCTCGCTTTGACGGTGTGCGCTATGGCTATCGCTGCGAAAACCCCGCAGATCTTCACGACCTTTATAGCCGGACTCGGCAGGAAGGTTTTGGGGAAGAAGTAAAACGGCGTATTTTGGTGGGTACATATGCACTATCTGCCGGCTACTACGACGCCTATTATAAAAAGGCCCAACAGGTTCGACGCCTGATCAAGCAGGATTTCATGCATTGTTTTGAGCAGGTAGACATTATTGCGGGCCCGACGACACCAGGCCCGGCATTTGCGTTGGGGGCGAAGTCGAATGATCCTGTTGCCATGTATCTGGAGGATGTATATACACTGGCGGTCAATCTAGCGGGCCTGCCGGGTCTATCACTACCTGCGGGTTTCGTTGAGGGCAAGCCCGTGGGGCTGCAATTAATCGGCCAACACTTCGGCGAAGCACTATTGCTCAACGTTGCCCATCGTTTCCAGCAAGCGACTGACTGGCATTTACGTACCCCAGGTTCGGCAACAGAAGGAACCCTTTGATGCAATGGGAAACCGTTATCGGCCTCGAAGTACACCTGCAATTAGCCACCCAATCGAAGATTTTTTCCGGCTCCGCGACCACCTTCGGTGCCGAACCCAACACTCAGGCGAGCGCGGTTGATCTTGCGATGCCCGGCATGCTGCCGGTACTTAACGCACAGGCTGTGCACCACGCCATCAAGTTTGGAATAGGCATCGGCGCTCAGATAAGTAAGCACTCTGTATTCGACCGAAAAAACTACTTCTATCCTGACCTTCCCAAAGGCTACCAGATCAGCCAATTCGAAACGCCTATTATTGGCAAAGGAAGTTTCGAAATCCTAATGGAAGATGGCAGCTCTCGCACGATTGGTATCACTCGGGCCCACCTCGAAGAGGATGCAGGAAAATCATTGCATGAAGACTTCATAAACTATACCGGCATCGACCTCAATCGAGCCGGTACACCGCTGCTCGAGATAGTTTCAGAACCAGACATTCGAAGTGCAGCCGAAGCCGTGGCATATTTGAAGGCTCTGCATAGTCTCGTTACCTACCTAGGTATTTCTGACGGCAACATGGCCGAAGGTTCAATGCGCTGTGATGTCAATATTTCGCTGCGCCCCAGCGGTTCCACTTTGCTGGGTACCCGCACAGAAATCAAGAACGTCAATTCCTTTCGCTTTGTAGAAAAAGCCATTCATCACGAGTTTCAACGCCAAGCAGAAATTCTCGAGGAGGGCGGCACGATCACCCAAGAAACGCGCCTGTACGATGCAGACCTAGACGAGACGCGTTCAATGCGCAGTAAAGAAGTAGCTAATGACTATCGCTATTTTCCTGAGCCAGACCTGCTGCCAGTTGTCGTTGATGACGCTTATATCGAATCAATTCGCAAGTCTCTGCCAGAGTTACCCGATGGCAAACGAACTCGGTTTATGACGCAATATGGACTGGGACCCTATGACGCTAATGTGCTGTCTGGCAGCAAACCTCTGGCAGATTACTTTGAAGCCGTTGCTGAACAGTGTGGCGATGCGAAAATCGCTTCAAACTGGGTTCAGGTAGAATTGCTAGGGCAACTGAATCGCGTCGGGAGTAGTATCGAAGAGTGTCCTGTGTCCGCCATTGCACTGGGGAGCCTTATCAGACGAATTCTCGATAATACCATTTCTGGGAAGATGGCCAAACAAGTCTTTGAATCGATGTGGGCGGGCGAAGGCGACGCCGACGAGATAATCGAGGCGCACGGCTTATTACAGGTCAGTGATACGGGCGCCATTGAGGCGATTGTAGACGACGTCCTCAGCGCCAACGCAGCGCAGGTGCAACAATATCTAAATGCAGACGAGGCCAAACGCAAAAAACTGGTAGGTTTTTTCGTTGGGCAAGTAATGAAACTTTCTAAAGGTCAGGCAAATCCTCAGGTAGTGAACGAGTTATTGGCTAAAAAGCTGACGCATAATGAGGCAGAATAATGCGAAAAGATAAAGAAAAAGTTGTGGACGAGGTTTGGACGGAAGAACATGTCAAAAGCTTCCTGAACGTGAAATCGCATGATGGCTCAGATGAGGATTTCCATATGCTTCTCAAGGCTTACCAGAGCATGCGTGCATCAGATTTTGAGCTATTTGTGTCTTTTTTCTGCAACGATGGTCGAGACATGAATAAGGCAGGCAAGGATGGGCGCACTGTGCTAGATATCATATCGACGCACCGCCATGGGGCTCAGTACGCAGAGATTCTAAGAGCAGTCACACCTCGCTAACCGACATTAATGAGGCGCCGACGCACTGGCGCTAAAGAGAATCTTCAGATACTCGCCCTTTGGCAAATTTCTCGCGATTTTCCCGCTTCTTTTCTTCACTCTTACGCAACAACACGTATAGGGCGCCAGTGCCTCCATGCCGAGGCTGTGCACTGTGAAAGGCCTGAACAACCTCCAACTGCCGCAACCAGTGGTCAACACAGCCCTTAAGAATCGAGTTGCGCTCTTTTTGCAATTTACTGCCGCCCTTTCCGTGAATAACCAACACACTGCGTAGACCCAGTTGATAAGCCTCTTCAATAAAATCAAACACTTCATGACGCGCAACCTCTACATTCATCCGGTGCAGGTCAAGCGCCGACTCGGCGTCATAGCGGCCCTGCTTCAATTTACGGAACACCCCGTTTTGCACGCCGATGCGCTTGAAGGCAAGTATCAACCAGGCATCCAGCGGCACAACCCCATCTGTAGACAATGCATTAAGATCGCTTTCAGGCATCTCTGCCGCTGCACGCCTGCGATGCTCGAGAGAAGAGTCTTTGTCGAGTGCAGATTTTCGACTGAGGTCAACTCTAGGCTCGTGTTTCAAAGGTACTACATCAGACATCGCATCGGAAAAGGCCTTATCGCTGTCAGCACTCATCATTACCCACTCCTTGTCGAGTCCGGTATCATAGCGTCAAGTCTAAGTTGACATGACACATTTATGAACCAATTTAAGCCAGTTGCAATGGTATGCCCTCTGTGCGGAGACGACAACCAGTGTGGGATCGCGTACGCTTTGCCGCTAGACAGTTGCGGGTGTGAAAATGTCCATATCTGTATGAGAGCGAAAGCCAAGCACTTTGCCCGCCAACGCTACCTCTGCCCCGCTTGCGGCATGGCCACGGGAGGCAAATCAGATGCAAGGTAATGTTGCGCGCGGCGCGAAGTATGTGACGCGGGGTGCGCGGCTCTTAAGCCACCCTTCTTTACGACATTTTGTGATTATTCCCCTTGTGATCAATATTTTCATCTTTGGCGCTTTAATTACCATTGGTTTTAACTATATCGGTGACCTAATGGACGCAATGCTATCTAGCATTCCCGATTGGCTGAATTTTATTCGATGGATTTTATGGCCCATCATTGGCATTACCGTAAGCCTGATAAGCGGTTACATCTTCACCTCGGTCGCACTGATCATCGCGTCACCCTTTAACGCCTTGCTGGCTGAAAAAGCAGAGGAGTTGATTACCGGTCGGGCCGTTAACTCACTCGAGGGTCTGGGCGCAGCATTCCTAGCAGTGCCAAGAAGTATCATGCGGGAACTACGGAAGCTTTTTTACTACGTTCCAATGGCGCTTTTAGTATTGGTGATCTCCTTCGTTCCAGGCGTGGGCGCGGTGGCATGGCTTCTTTTGGGCGCCTGGATGATGAGTATACAATTTGTGGACTACCCTATGGACAACCATGGGCTGAGTTTTACGCAGGTGAAGGCTGCGGTGCGCTCAAGGCGCCTCACCAGCCTCGGGTTTGGCGGGGTGGTGGCCCTGTGCGCCAGCATACCGTTAGTGAATTTTTTTGTGGTTCCCGCTGCGGTCGTAGGCGCTACAATGCTATGGTGCGAGGAATTAGATCAATAGCTCTTTGGGGGGATGAGTGCATTCTAACTTCGCACCTAGCAACGCTTCCAGATCTGGCAGCAAAAACGCGTCGTCTTCACTGGCAAAACTGATAGAAATACCTGTTGCTCCGGCGCGACCGGTGCGGCCTATGCGATGAACGTAATCTTCCGGATCCTCAGGCAAGTTATAATTTACCACATGACTGACACCGCTTACGTGAATACCTCGGCCGGCAACGTCCGTTGCTACCAGTACTTTTATTTCCCCATGTTTGAACTGTTCAAGCGTTCGAGTACGTTTCGCCTGGGGTATTTCTCCGGATAAAATACCTGCGGATACCCCTGATTTACACAGGCGCTCATGCAAACGGCGAACTTGGTCTCGTCGGTTAGCGAAAATTATCACACTGGTACAGTCTTCGCTGCGCAGCAGATTTTTAAGCACTTGGTAACGCTGCTGACTACTGACGAGATATACCTTTTGGTCCACTGAATCCGTTGCGACATTCGTCGGCTCAATATCAACAGTAATTGGCTCATACGTCCATTGCTCAGAAAGATTGAGAATATCCTGCGTAAACGTGGCAGAAAAGAGCAGCGTCTGGCGCCTGTCTTTAGCGGGTGTTGCGCGGACAATGCGCTTAACCTGAGGAATAAAACCCATATCCAGCATACGATCGGCCTCATCCAGCACGAGTATCTCAACATGATCTAGGTAGAGGTCACGCCGTCCCATGAAATCCAGAAGGCGGCCGGGAGTCGCTACGACTAAATCAACAACACTATTGGTCAGGCGATTCAGTTGCTTCTGGTAGTCCATACCACCAATCAGCGTAGCGACCTGCAACCCTGTATGTTTCCCCAACTCCTCAGCATCCGCGCCGATCTGCATTACCAGTTCACGAGTAGGCGCAATAACCAGTGCGCGCGGCTCACCTACGAAGCGCTCCGCCTCTGGCGGATTACAAAGCTGATCGTTAAAAATAGTGATGAGAAAAGCTGCCGTCTTGCCAGTGCCCGTCTGGGCCTTGCCGATAGCGTCATTACCTTGCAAAGTATGCGGGAGAATTGCCGCCTGTATCGGGGAACAATAGTGGAAACCCAAGTCAGCAATTCCATGCATCAATTCATCACGTAAACCTAGATCATGAAAGCGGCTCTCATCTTCCTTTGGCGCAACGACAAAATCATCCAACGACCAGGGTGCAACAGGGCGACCCGGTTTACGTGAGCGACGCCTATTCCCCTTGGACGACTCCGTCCGATTATTGCCATGTGGAGCCTCTGCTTTCGAAGCTTGATGAGACGGCTCCTGACGGGGCGGCTGCCCATGGCCAGAGGAGGCCGGATTCTGAGTCCGACCTGAATTGCTACTGTTCGCCATACGGTTCACTAAACTTTTGATCAATTCTATCCACCTTTAACTGCCCAAAACCAACACAGCAGTCTAACATTTCCGACGCAGAATAGGTGCACGCTGTAAAGAATACATTGCAACGCCAAACATTATCATTTCTTCGGCCAGAGCCTTGAAAGAAAGTAATCTACACTGGTGTAGCGTCCGCCGCCTGTAAACAGCAAACTGAATAACATCAGCAAGTAGGTAACGCCGAATTCAATGCCGTTATTTAAAATGACAAAAGGGCCTCTTTCTGTGAGCCAGGCATAATTTCCGTGCTCGCGCAGAATATCGTTGGCCGCGCCCAAACGCACCGCAACGTCCTCCGCACTGGAATCCGCGATAACCGCCCAACCGTTATCCCAATGCACCGCAAATATTGCAACCAACATCGTGGCCATCAAGGGTATCGAAATCCAGCGCGTCGCCAAACCGATTAACAACAGCAACGCACCTATCGCTTCTGTATATGCGGCAAGATGTGCCAGCAAACTTGGATATGGAAGCCCCAAACCCCACTCGGGGTTTCCGAACCACTGGACAGTGCTTTCCATTCCCGCGATTTTCTGCGTCCCCGCCATCCAAAAAACCGGCACAAGAAAAAGGCGCAAAGCCAACGGCGCGAGTCCATTTAAATAGCGAGAGTAAGAAGCGAAGACATTGACTGTTCTGTAGTACCACTGTGCTATCACGTTCATGAATAGTCCCTCTAAAAGGTTTAGTGTCTGCTACAACATACAATGAATAGAGCACCAGCATGCTGCTCCCTGTAACGCGTCAATTGCATATCACTGCCGACAGAATCTGCGCTTGACCTCCGAGCCACCGTGTTCCCTCGAGCAGCCAAAAACCAGCAGTGTAGCAACTCGCGGCGGGACCGAGAAGATAAGCCTCTACGTTTCAACACTGCAGATGAGAACAGGCCGGACAGTCTTTTCGCGCAGACAATGCCAACTGACGAAATTCCATACTGGATAAGTCTACCACTAACAACTTACCCCGCAGCGGCTTACCGTAGCCCGAAAGCACTTTCAATGCCTCCATCGCCTGCAATGAACCGATAACACCAACCAATGGCGCCAAAACACCACTTTCGCTGCAGCTAAGCGCTGTCTGTTTTTCTCCCTCGGCATAAAGACAGCGATAACATGGCCCCCCGCGCGCCGGATCAAATATGGCCAACTGCCCCTCGCTGTGCACCGCTGCCGCGGACACCAGTGGCACAGCAGCGGCGATGCAGGCTCGGTTCAGGGCAAACCGCACCGGATAGTTGTCTGTAGCATCCAATACCAAATCAACGCGAGCAACTAATGATGGAATCGCATCCTCAACCAGTCGCTGATCGAGAATTTCCAGTTTTACCTCAGGATTCAATGCGGCGATGGCAGCGGCAGCCGAACGGGCTTTATTGACACCAATATCAACTTCAGAATGCGCAATCTGACGCTGCAGGTTGCTAAGTTCCACTACGTCCCCATCGGCTAGCACCAGTTCACCAACACCGGCTGCGGCAAGATAGAGCGCGGCGGGGCATCCCAGCCCACCCAAACCCACCACCAATACACAAGATTTTTGCAGTCGCTCCTGTCCTACAATATCGAAATCATTTAGCAAAATTTGGCGGTTGTAGCGCAGGAGTTGCTCGTCAGTCAGCATGCCAGCAACCTCCGGTAACTCGTTGCCGTCCCGACATATCCAGACGCGTAGTCACATGGCTAAACCCGGCATCATGCAGCATCGCTCGCACGGTCTTCGCCTGCTCAAACCCATGCTCCAGTAAAAGCCAACCACCATCAACGAGTTGATCTGGCGCACCTATTACGAGACGTCCCAGATCCTCTAGGCCGCGGTTGGAAGACACCAGTGCGGAACGTGGTTCGAAGCGGACGTCGCCCAAGCCAAGATGAGGGTCGTCCGCATCAACATAGGGCGGGTTTCCAAGCAGAGCGTTGAAACGCTGGCCTAAAACAGCTTGATACCAGTCTGATTGCACAAAGTGCACCGACGTCATTTTAGTCCTGACAGCATTGCCCCGAGCAACCTGCAACGCTTCCTCGCTGACGTCCAATGCTGTCAAATGCCACTGGGGTCGCTCACTCGCTAAAGCCAGCGCAATCGCACCAGAACCAGTACCCAGATCAAGTACGCTCGCCGCATTCGGCAGTGCCAACTCCAAGGCCCATTCGACCAGCGTTTCCGTCTCGGGCCGCGGAATTAAGGTGGCGTCGCTCACCGCAAGCGGCAAAGACCAGAACTCCCGCTGACCGGTAAGATAGGCGACTGGAATACCCTTTCTCCGCTGTACCAATAATTGCTTGAAAGCGTTAGCGCAGTCCTGAGAGACCTCTTTCTCGGGCCAGGTATACAGCCATACACGGGGTTTATCCAAGCAGTGGCACAGCAGAATTTCAGTATCGCGCCTAGCACTGTCGACCTGCAGATCACTACCCAAACGCAGCAGTTTCTGCACCGTTACCACTAGTCGCCTGCCAACGCCGCCAGCTGATCTGCCTGATACTCCTGTCGCAGCGGGCCGATGATCGCACTGAGCTCACCTTCCATCACTTCGTCGAGTTTATACAGTGTCAAATTAATACGATGGTCGGTCATGCGGCCCTGCGGAAAATTATAGGTGCGAATACGATCGGAACGATCTCCGGTACCCACCAGGTTTCGCCGTGTCTCAGCGGTTTCAGTTGCCTGTTTATCCTGCGCACTGGTCAGCAACTTAGCCTGCAGTAGGGACATCGCTCGAGCTCGGTTCTTGTGCTGCGAGCGCTCGTCCTGACACTCCACTACGACACCGCTGGGGATATGGGTAATGCGCACAGCTGAATCGGTCTTATTGACATGCTGGCCACCGGCACCAGATGCACGGTAAGTATCAATACGCAAATCAGACTTATTGATCTCTACCTGATCTACCTCCTCAGCCTCCGGCATCACAGCAACGGTGCATGCAGACGTATGAATTCGACCCTGAGACTCAGTATCAGGCACACGCTGCACCCGATGAGCTCCCGATTCAAACTTAAGTTGAGCATAAACGTTCCGTCCTTCAACGCGGGTAATAATTTCTTTATATCCCCCATGATCGCCCGCACGCTCTGACAAGACCTCCATCTTCCAGCCCTGATTCTCCGCATAGCGGGAATACATACGGAATAAATCACCAGAAAAAATTGCCGCTTCATCGCCGCCAGTGCCTGCACGAATCTCTAAAAACACATTGTGAGAATCGTTCGGATCCCGCGGCAGTAGCAGCGTCTGAATCTGCGACTCCATGGCCTCTAAACTCTCACCGCCCGTTTCCAATTCATCCCGTGCCATATCACGCACGTCTGCATCAGCGTCATTCAACATTAGCCGTGCCTCTTCAATATCCGCCTGAACTTGACTATATTGGGCATAGCAAGAAACGACCGACTCCAACTCAGAATATTCACGTGACAACTCACGAAATTTAATCTGGTTAGCAATCGTCTGGCTGTCGCTTAGCAATGCCGATACTTCTTCATATCGGTCCGCAAGCATGTCTAACTTAGAAAGCAGTGATGATTTCACTGCAGTGTGCGCCGAGTATTTTCCAGCGTTGAAGAGGCCAACTCCGGCCCAGTCTGCTCTCCGCTCAAGTCTTGCTGAGACTGAGATGAATCGCCCTCGAGGCCTAACAATTTACGGGCATTATTGATTAAGTCTTGTCGACCATCCGCGCTCGCCTGTTTAAGGCCAGTGGTCGGTGCGTGAATCAGCTTGTTGGTGATAGTGCGCGACAAATGAGCCAATATTTTGCGTGGATCATCACCGCGATCAAATGCACGCTGGGCACGTTGGAGTTCGTGATCACGCACTTGCTCTGCCATCGCTCGATACTCTTTGACCGTATCCACTGCCTCAAGACTCAGTCCTTCTTCGACATACAGGCGCACACCCTCATCAATAATAAAGTCCGCTTTACGCGCCTCGCTACTGCGACTAAGCATGTTCGCCTCCACGATCTCGCGCAAGTCATCCACGCTGTAGAGATAAACATCAGGCAATTCACCGACTTGAGATTCAATATCCCTAGGCACTGCGATATCGACCATCAAGAAAGGGCGATGCTTACGCACCTTCAGCGCCTGTTCTACTGCGCCTTTACCCAGTATCGGCAGCTGGCTTGCGGTAGAGGTGATGATGATATCGGAATTCGACAACTGCGCGGGTATTTCAGCAAGCAAAACTGCTTCAGCACCGAATTTCTGCGCCAGTTCCCGGGCTCTGCCTAGGGTACGATTGGCAATTATGATTTTTCGCACTCCCGCTCCGACAAGGTGGCGAGCCACTAGTTCAATGGTTTCCCCTGCCCCCACCAACAAAGCATTACACTGGCTCAAATCGGAAAAAATATGCCCCGCTAAATTTACCGCGGCATAGGCTACTGAAACTGGGTTTTCACCGATAGCAGTATCAGTGCGCACGCGCTTAGCAATAGAGAAAATGCGCGGAAACAGTCGACCAAATTCACCGCCCGCAGTTCCCGCGTCGCTCGCCACCGCATACGCAGACTTCAACTGCCCAAAAATTTGCGGCTCCCCCAAGACCATAGAATCTAGACCACTGGCGACTTGCACAAGATGCCGCAGCGCTTGAGTGCCCTCGTGGCAATATGCGCGAGAATACAGTTCTGATATCGATAGATGGTGGTAATTCGCTATCCACTCAGTCAACTCCCGCGTCTTATCGCTTAGGCTTGCGCTATCAGAGACCATGGCGTAGAGCTCTGTGCGGTTGCAGGTTGAAAGGATGACAACCTCTTCTACACCCCCGATATCACAAGCATCCAGCAACGCTTCACCCACCTGCTCAGGCGCGAAAGCCACCCGCTCGCGCACGTCGATTTCCGCTGAGTTATGATTGATTCCCAAGGCGATTAGATTCATGGCGACTGGTAATAGCTCCGCGATATTCCGGATAAGGGTGTAGCTAACCCGCTAACCTCCTCCTAGAGGCGAGAGCACGTTAGCACAATTTGCAAAAAAGTCCGGCAATTTTAACAGGTTAGACGATAAATAGCAGGGGGCAGATAGGGCATCCGTTTATTGCTCCGATCTTCTTCCTTACCGTTCAGTGTGTTTCACCGCCCTTCTGTGGCATTATATCATTTGTCTTATCGATGGATCATCTCGCTTTACGCCACCATGTTGCAACTCGTTGCCCTCGCAATCACTGCTGCCCTGATCGTCGGATGTGCAGCGCAAGTATCAGTTTCGGAGCATGAGGCTCAAGCTGAGCCTAAAACTGCTATCGCCGTTCGTGAGAGGCCATTCCCGAGTGACAGTCTATACCCCTTGCTAGTCGCAGAGTTTGCCCTGCGTCGACACGCATACGATGTAGCACTAGAGCAATATGTTACTCAGGCTAGTCAGTTGCGCGATAGGGGCATCAGTAAACACACCACGCACCTGGCGCAATTTCTGCTACGCGAACAGGAAGCACTTGAGGCGGCCGCGTTGTGGGTAGAATTGGATCCTAAAAATACCGAAGCAAACACCACACTAGCGCAACTCTTAGTCCGTCAGGGCCGAGCGTTGGAGGCCCTGCCCTACCTGATCGTGGTGCAACGCGAAACGGGCGACGCTAAATTTCCTATGTTGCTTAAAGACTTTAAACAATTGGGTGCTGCTCAGCGCACTGAATTAGTACAAGATATCGAGGCATTGGTCGCAGAGTTTCCCCAGAGTACCAACTTGCTATTGACGCAGGCGCTGATTCAGGCCGAGACCGGAGAATTTGATGCGGCGCTGGATAACCTCAATACCCTGCTCGACATAGAACCGGGAAAAACGCCGGCAATTCTGCTGGAAGCGAAAATTCTGGCCGAGCAAAATGCGGCGCAGCCCTATGTGCGATTGCAACAGGCATTGCAGAATGAACCTGACAATAATCTGCTAAGACTAGAGTACGCTCGCCTCCTGACTGCGACTAATCTGCCAGCAGCCCGCCAGCAATTTGAGGTTCTGTCGAAGCAACACCCTGACGACGGCGATCTATTATTCTCCCTTGCCCTCATCAGCCACGAGGTTGGTGACCCCGAAGCGGCGCGAGTCTATTTACTCGAGGCTATCGCGCTCGAAAAGCGCGTCGATGAAGCCTACTACTACCTTGGCCGCATGGCAGAAGCAGATTACGACACTGAAGAAGCCCTTTCTTACTATATGCAAATAAGGTTTGGACCAGAATATCTTGCAGCGACTAACCGTATCGGCCACATTCTTATCGAGGCCTATGAGTTGGAACGCTTTCGCGCTTGGTTTGCCCTACAAAGACAAGAGAATCCTCCTTTGAGGCCTGAACTCTATATATTGGAAGCCGATATTCTGGCCGGAGTTGGGGCCCAGACACAAGCACTGCAGGTACTCAATCGGGCATTGCGACAAGCCCCCGATAGCACTCGACTGCGCTATGCGCGCGCTATGCTTAACGAGTTGCTCAACAACCTCGCTTTAATGGAGCAGGATTTGCGCACGATTATCGCGATTGAACCTAATAACACGGCGGCCCTTAACGCTCTGGGGTATACACTAGCTAACCGCACGACCCGATATGAAGAGGCACTTGATCTAATATCGCGCGCACTAGTGCTGAAACCTGATGAACCTGCCATCCTTGATAGTATGGGCTGGGTACTGTTTCGCACGGAACAATACGCTGCATCAGTGAACTATTTGAGACGTGCCTACACTGGCTTTCCTGATGCTGAAGTGGCCTCTCATCTGGGTGAAGCGCTTTGGGCGCAGGGTAAGACAGACGCAGCCATAGCAGTCTGGCAAGGCGCTCTGCTTCGCGAGCCGACCCACCCAGTCTTACTGGACACACTCGATCGCTTGGGCATAGACCTGTCGATCAGTTTGCCGCCGCAGACTTATTCTGGGGAGAATCCGCCCTGATATGAGTCCCCTCAAGCACCTGACACCTTGGCTAATTATGCTAGTTCTGGCAGGCTGTTCCGCTTTGGATCAGCGCGAGCCTCCAGCCGTGAGCTGGCAGACCCATAGCGAAAACATCAAACTGCTGCAGACATGGACCGCAAATGGCAAAATGGCCCTGCGCATGGCAAATACGTCAGAATCGGCTTCCCTGATATGGCAACAAGATAATCAGGACACTACCCTACAGTTGAGCGGCCCCCTTGGGATGGGGGCCACAACAATTCTCAGTGACGGCGAGAGACTGGAAATTCATCAAGGCGATGAGTATAGGTCAATCGATATCTCCGATCCGGATGCCATTGTCTTAAACACAGGTTGGGATCTGCCCCTGCAGGCATTGGCTTATTGGCTGAAGGGTATTCCTGCTCCAAACTCGAAAGTGCAGCAGTTGCAAGTTGACCCTCAGACCGATGTTCTGCAAAGCCTTTGGCAGGATAACTGGGAGGTTAAGTACCAGCGATATCAGCAGTTCCAAGGGTTTACATTACCTACGCGTCTACAAATCCAACGCGGTACTACGCGTGCTAAAATTGCGATATCAACCTGGCAGACATCGCCACAATGATGGCCAGTGCACTCTCCGTACTATCGCCCGCTAAGCTCAATCTCTTCCTGCATATTACGGGGCGTCGACCCGATGGTTACCACGAACTGCAAACACTGTTCCAATTGCTAGACTGGGGTGATCAAATGGTGTTCACACCGAATCAAAGCGGCGTAATTACTCTGGAAAGCAACAATACTGGAATACCACCAGAAGAGAATCTCATCATGCGCGCCGCGGCGCTAATTCAGTGCGGAAAACTGGGCGCTCATATCAAGCTACAGAAATACATACCCACCGGAGCGGGTCTGGGGGGGGGCAGTTCCAATGCGGCGACCACACTCCTTGCACTCAACCGCCTCTGGGATCTGCAGTTGTCGCGGCAGCAGCTGCAGGAATTGGGCCGGCGACTCGGTGCCGATGTCCCAGTCTTTGTCGGCGGCCACACTGCTTGGGCCGAGGGTATTGGCGACATTCTTACCCCAATCGAACTTCCTGAGCGCTGGTACCTCATCGTCACGCCGGATTGCCATGTATCGACCGCTAAAATATTTTCCCACGAGCAATTGACACGCAACACTATCCCCATCAAAATGGCGGCCTTTTTTGACGAGGGTCTCCGGAACGATTGTCAGCAACTTGTCCGGCGGCTCTACCCAAGTGTCGATAACGCGTTGATAGTGCTGGGAAATGTTGGCGAAGCGAAACTGACTGGCAGCGGGGCTTGTGTTTTCATTAGCTTCGAAAATGTAACTGAGGCTCAAGAGGCCCAAGAACAGTTGCCGGAAGAGATGACGAGCATCCTCGCTCGAGGCGTCAACAGAGCGCCTCTGCCGACTGAATTATTATAATCCGACAGATTGTTTGGGGTGTCGCCAAGCGGCAAGGCACCAGGTTTTGATCCTGGCATTCGGAGGTTCGAATCCTCCCACCCCAGCCATACAGGCGGCGCTTTGGTCCCAAGAGGGAGATAGCGTTATTAGTTACCATAATTTTCGAGAGAAACCCGAAGGTAGAGTACTGTGTCCTCAAAAATGATGGTTTTTACAGGGAATGCCAATCCAGAGCTGGCTCAAAAAGTCGCTAGCCGTTTGTATCTGGCGCTCGGCAAAGCTGATGTTGGCAAGTTTAGTGATGGCGAAACAACAGTCGAGCTGAATGAAAACGTGCGCGGTAAGGATGTTTTTGTACTGCAATCGACTTGTGCCCCCACTAATGACAATCTGATGGAGCTTATCGTCATGATCGATGCTCTGCGACGGGCGTCAGCTTCACGCATCACTGCGGTCGTGCCTTACTTCGGTTATGCGCGCCAAGACAGACGGGTGCGTTCAGCGCGTGTCCCGATCTCTTCCAAAGTGGTAGCCGACATGATGGTCACGGTAGGCGTGGACCGTGTGTTAACGGTAGATTTACATGCAGAACAAATCCAAGGATTTTTTAAATGTCCTGTGGACAACATTTACGGCTCGCCGATATTGATAGAAGACATACAAGCGAGCAATTACAACAATCTAATAGTTGTCTCCCCAGATATAGGCGGTGTCGTGAGAGCACGCGCGATTGCGAAGCAATTGAATGAAGCCGACCTAGCAATCATCGATAAGCGGCGTCCCAAGGCCAACGAGGCCCAGGTGATGAACTTGATCGGAGAGGTAGACGAGCGCACCTGCCTGCTGGTAGACGACATGGTCGACACTGCCGGCACTCTCTGTAAAGCCGCCGACGCGCTGAAAGAACGCGGCGCATCTAAAGTGGTTGCGTACTGCACGCATGCAGTGCTATCTGGCGAAGCTCTAGAAAATATTAAAGGCTCTCAGCTTGATGAATTGGTGGTCACAGACACGATTCCATTAAGTGCTGAAGCGAAGGCTGTTAAAAAGATTCGGCAACTCACGATTGCTGACCTGCTGGCAGAGTCCATGCGCAGAGTCGCCAATGAGGAATCAATTAGCGCGCTTTTTCAGTAGATTTAGCGTAAACACCCACTCATCGCAGCGCCGGTCGCAGGTGCCTCGATGACTTATCAAAGGAGTCACGACAATGTCTGACCAATTTGAATTACACGCAGAAGCACGAACCGACGTAGGGAAAGGTGCGAGCCGCCGCCTACGCCGTTTAGCTGACCTAATCCCGGCTATCATTTACGGTGGCACTAAAGATCCTCAAGCGCTCAGCTTTATCCGCAAGGATCTGGAGAAGGCACTGGAGAACGAGGCGTTCTATTCCCATGTTCTGACTGTCAATATCGGCAAGGCTAAGGAAAAAGCTATCATCAAAGATATGCAGCGTCATCCAGCGAAGAGCAACATCATGCATATCGATTTTTTACGGGTTGATGACAAGGTCGCTATCAAGCTCAACATACCAATTCATTTCCTCAACGAAACGGCCTGCTATGGCGTCAAGACACAAGGTGGACTGATCCAACATCAGGCAACAGATATAGAAGTCTCCTGTTTGCCAGCAGACATACCCACTTTCATTGAGGTGGACATGCTGGAAGTGGAAACCGGCCAAATTATTCACTTGTCTGACATTAGCTTGCCAAAAGGGGTAACGTCCGTTGCACTGGCACTGGGCGAAGACCACGACTTGGCAGTCGCCTCCGTGATGGCTCCGAAAGGCGGTGATGATGCTGACAACTTGGATGAGGCTCCAACTGCAGCTGAAGAAGATGCCGCGGGCGAGGCAGACGCAGGCGATAGCGAGGAATAATTTCCTCGCCGCGCCACTACGGCGGCATGCACATGCCTGAGATAAAGCTCATTGTGGGACTTGGCAACCCCGGTAGCGAGTACCGGGGCACCCGCCATAATGCCGG